>JBDGPU010000121.1:0-1207 GCA_042219525.1 Halopenitus sp. | reverse complement strand
GTTTCTCGGTCCCTACGAGAGACTACCGAAATCGATCTGGGGCTAAACACGTACTTTCTCGTTAATCTGGAAGTCGATCAGGTACTGTACCTCGAAGAACGGGAATCGGAGATAGAGAATGGTGCCCGGGAGCCCTTCCGCGGACGCGTAGGTGATGTTCCACGGGATGACCGCCGCGAGCCACGCGGAGACGACGGCGAGTTCACCGGCATACTCCGATCGAACCCAGACCATACAGGCAGGGGACCGGGCGGCCTTATAAAAGATTTCGTCGGCGACGACGTTCGAGGGGTCCCACGAGCACGTGGCTGGGCAGCTGGTGGCTCGAGTCGCACCAACCGCCGAGGGCGTTACGTTCATACATTAGCGCTGCTAAGATTCGGGTATCTAATGCGGCGCGACTACTTCGATCTGGCGGTCGAGAACGTGGATTGGGTCCGTGAGGGTGGCGAACCGCAGAAACCGCTCGTCCGGATCGACTTCCACGGTCCGGAGGGACTCCTCCAGGAGCAGTTTGCCGGCCACGACGACGAACTCCTCGACGCCGAGGAGATCGACGTCGCCTTCCGGCTCCGTGAGTCGCTCGACACGGACGCCGAGGCCGCGGGCGTCGTGGGCGTCACGAACCGCGTTACGGGCGACTTCATCCTCGAACTGAACGAGGAGGCGGACGACGTCCTCCGCTTCATCCACGCCGCCCGCGAGTACGGGCAGTCGGCGGACGACGAGGGCCGCTATCGCGTGGAGATCGTCGTCGACGGCGAGGAGCTGGTCGCCTACGACAAGAGCACGTTCCTCGTCTACGACGCCGAGGGGAACCTACTGCGGAGTGAGAGCCTGATTCCCTCCGGCGTGGAGCTATAGGCGCGCGAGTTTTATTGCAATCTGCTAGATCGAGGCTTCTCTTTCGGAGGTTTTGATTTGTGCGAGATTTTAGTTCGGGAATCTCCAGTTCCTTTTAAGATATTTAAATAAGTGAGCCGGTTTTGCGATCGCCAGCGCCGCCAACTCTTCGAAGGAACTCAGCCGCTCGCTATGCGTGGGTTTGGACAGGTGATACGGACTTGCGCTGGACAGCACCGCAAACTCCCAGAAAGCCCTCGGTCGCTCTCACATAAAACTGTATATAAGGGTACAGGCGCTGCTGAACTTGACAGCAACGCAGCCACCTCGAAAGCCCTCGGCCGCTCTTGCTTATAAACCGTAT
>JBDGPU010000112.1:0-1553 GCA_042219525.1 Halopenitus sp. | reverse complement strand
GATTTCACGAGCTCAGGCTGTGCCCGCTGTTGCGTCCTCGGGGTAAACACATACGTTTTACTTAAACGGCTGACCCGTCTACGATCGATATCATGAGTGAGTCCCGCGGCTTCTGTCCACGGTGCGGTGACGCGGTCCCGGAGCGCGAGGAACCGCTCCCCGGCGAGCCGCGCGAGCGGGACGCGAAGCTGTGCGACGACTGCTACTTCGAGGACTTCGATCTGGTCGACGCTCCCGACCGTATCGAGGTGCTCGTCTGTTCGCGCTGCGGCGCGGTCCATCGCGGTAGTTCCTGGCAGGACGTCGGCGCGCGCGACTACACCGACGTCGCCGTCGACGAGGTCGCCGAGGCGCTCGGCGTCCACGTGAAAGCGACCGAGGTCGACTGGGGCGTCGAGCCCGAGCAGGTCGACGAGAACAACATCCGGATGCACTGTGACTTCTCGGGGATCGTCCGCGGCCACCTCCGCGAGGAGGAGGCGACGGTTCCGGTGAAGGTCTCCCGCGGCACCTGTGACCGCTGCGGGCGCATCGCCGGCGGCTACTACGCCAGCATCGTCCAGGTCCGCGCGGAGGACCGCGAGCTGACGCCGGCCGAGTGGTCCGAGGCCGTCGAGATTGCCGAGTCCCACGTCGCCGCCCAGGAGGGGAAGGGCGACCGCGAAGCGTTCATCACCGAGATCGACGACACCGACGAGGGGCCGAACGTCAAGATCTCGACGAACCAGCTCGGCCAGAACGTCGCGGGCCGGATCACGGACGAGCTCGGCGGCTCCTTCGAGTCGTACCCGACCCTCGCGACCGAGGACGAGGACGGCAACGAGGTGTACCGCGTCACGTTCGCGGTCCACCTCCCGCGCTACGCCCCCGGCGAGATCGTCGACCCGGAGGACGGCGACGGGCCAGTCCTTGTCGAGGGCGTCTCCGGCCGCGTGCGCGGCACGCGCCTCGCCACCGGCGGCGAGTACGAGTCGTCCTACGACGCCGGCGAGTCGCCCGACGTCGACCGCCTTGGCCGCCGTGAGGACGCCCAAGAGACGACCGTCGTGACCGTCGAGGACGAGAACGCCGTGCAGGTGCTCGACCCCGAAACCTACGAGGCTGTTACGGTTCCGAATCCCGACTTCTTCGATGGCGACGCGGACACCGTGCTCGCGTTCAAACACGGTGGCGACGTCCACCTCGTACCTGAGGAGTAGTACTGCATAGCGGGCGGTTGTTTCGGTGCCGTTGTCGGCGACGTTATTCTCCCCGGTGTGAGGGTTCTAGCCGTTGAGCGCTCGCTTTTATAAACAAGAGCGGCTATCGTCGCTGGCGACATCACTCAGCATGCCCAGAAAGCCCCAGCCGCTGAGGCGGTCGCTTTCTGCGTGGTAAGTTCGGTCAACGTCGCTGGCGCCACCACTCAGCATGCCCAGAAAGCCCCAGCCGCTGAGACGGTCGCGCTGCTCGCTGCGCGCCTCACCCGGCTTGCTCACTGCGTTCGCTCGCCGGGTTCCGGTGCCTGAGACGAAGTCTCAGACTAGCGAGAGCGAAGCTCTCGCGTCGCTTAC
>JBDGPU010000088.1:0-2123 GCA_042219525.1 Halopenitus sp. | reverse complement strand
CCGCAGGAAGTACCACGAGGAGTCGACGAACGTGTCCATCGTGTCCGTCTCGCGGGTCGCGTTGGCGCCGCACTCCGGACAGGTCGTCTGCTTCCACTCCTCGGCGGCATCCAGCGGGTTGCCGGTGGTGTTGATGAACTCCGGCAGCTCGACCGGCAGGTCCTCCTCGGGGACGAGAACGGGGCCGCAGTCGTCGCAGTGGATGACGGGAATGGGCGTGCCCCAGTAGCGCTGGCGGGAGATGCCCCAGTCGCGCAGGCGGTACTGGGTCGCCTCCTCGGCGCCGTCGACGTCCGCCGTGATCTGCTCGCGGGCGCTCTCGCTGTCGAGACCGGTGTACTCGCCGGAGTTGACGAGGACACCGTCCTCGGGCCAGGCCTCGTCGGCGATGTCCGGCGGTTCGGGCTCGGCATCCTCGCCACCTTCGGGTTCGGGCGCGACGACCGGCTCGATGGGCAGGCCCATCTTGCTCGCGAAGTCGTGGTCGCGCTGGTCGTGGCCGGGGACACCCATCAGCGCGCCCGTGCCGACGTCCGAGAGGACGAAGTCGGCGACGAAGACGGGCAGCTCCTCGCCCGTGACGGGGTTGGTGGCGGTGAGGTCCGTCCGGACGCCGTTCGGCTCGTCGCCCTCGGGGTCGGCCTCCTCGTGAACGAACTCGTGGACGTCCTCGTCGGACTCGATCAGGTCCTGGGAGATCTCGTGGTCCGGGGCCAGCGCGAAGAACGTCGCGCCGTAGACCGTGTCCGCGCGTGTAGTGAACGCCTCGACGTCGCCGTAGCCGTCGACCTCGAAGGTCAGGCGGGTGCCATGCTGGCGGCCGATCCAGTTCCGCTGCATCTGCCTGACCGAGTCCGGCCAGCCCTCCAGCTCGTCGATGTAGTCGACGAGTTCGTCGGCGTAGTCGGTGATCGACAGGAACCACTGGTCGAGCTCGCGCTGCTCGACGGGGGTGTCACACCGCCAGCAGAGCTCGTCGTCGCCCTCGACCTGCTCGTCGGCCAGCACCGTCTCGCAGGACGGACACCAGTTGACGTCGGCGTCGCGGCGCTCCGCGAGGCCCTCCTCGTGGAAGCGGCGGAAGAGCCACTGGTTCCACTGGTAGTACTCCGGCTCGCAGGTGGTGACCTCGCGGTCCCAGTCGTAGCCGAAGCCCATCGACTCCATCTGGCCCTTCATCGTGTCGATGCAGTCGAGGGTCCAATCGCGGGGGTTCGTGTCCCGCTCCTTGGCGGCGTTTTCCGCCGGGAGGCCGAACGCGTCCCACCCCATCGGGTGGAGGACGTCGTCGCCCTGCATCCGGCGGAAGCGCGCGTACGCGTCCGTAATCGTGTAGTTCCGGACGTGTCCCATGTGGAGCTTGCCGGACGGGTACGGGTACATCCCGAGGACGTACGTCGGGTCCTCGACGTCGTCGGGCGTCCGGTACGCGTCGGCGTCGTCCCACGCCTCCTGCCAGCGTCGTTCGACCGCTGCGTGGTCGTATCCCTCTTCGCTCATCTGCTTATATATGGTTCAACGGCTGCGCGTCCTATACCTTTCCATCCTTTGGTAACCCGTCTGAGGCCCGGCTCCGGGTTCGTGATTTGGAGAACGGTTACCGTCGATGACGGCTTCATGACCGACCCGGTAAACGCGAGTTCCAGACCACTCGCACTTATAAATACGTCCGGCTAACGTCGGTAGCGACACCACTCGGCACACCTGGAAAGCCCCAGCCGCTGAGACGGTCGACTTCTGCGTTGTTTCTGTGGCTGCCGTTGCTTGCGACACCACTCAGCATGCCCAGAAAACCCCAGCCGCTGAGCGGTCGCGCTGCTCGCTGCGCTCCTCACCCAGCTCCCTCGCTCCCTTCGGTCGCTCGTTCGCTGGGTTGCGGTGCTAGCGTCGCAGGGCGTCCCGCTCAGCGGCTGCCCCTTTCAGTCCCACCCAGGAGTGGTGGCCGGGGCGTCGCTCGCGGCCGCTGTTGGGCGGTCGCGGCGCGGGTGCGGTGGCGCGCGCGAGCAACGCGTGCGAGGGAGGCCGGCGCCGAGGCGTTGCGGTTCCGGCGCCGGCCGAGGCTGGGGAGGGCTGAGGCTTGCCGTTGCGGTCGCGGTGCTGTCGCTGTCGCGGTGCGGTTGCTG
>JBDGPU010000071.1:0-2258 GCA_042219525.1 Halopenitus sp. | reverse complement strand
GCGTTGAACGCGTGGTGGGCCATCATCTCGAAGGCCATCGTGTGCCGGCCCGTCTTCCCGACGTTGTCGATGTCCTGCATCCGGATGCAGGGCTGGGAGATGGTCAGGGGATTGGCGGGCGGCGGCGTCTCGCCGGAGGTGACCAGCGGCTGGAAGTCGTAGATGGACGCCTGCGTCAGGAGGACGTCGTCCCGCCAGCGGTTCGCGGCGACCGGATACGGGTCGATCCGCTCGTGGTCGTGGTCCTCGAAGAAGGAGAGGAACTCCTCGCGCATCTCCTCGAGGGTGTACTCCTCCGCAAAGCCGGGGTCGCCGATGAAGCTGTAGTCGGCACAGGGCGGCTCCCCGCACGTCGTCCGCTCGGCGTCCCGCGTCCAGAAGTGGACCCCACAGGAGGCACACTCCTTTCGGTGGAACCCCTCCTCCTCGAAGTAGTCGAGGCGGTATTCCGCTTCAAGCTCACTCATTACCGTTGTGTGGCCCGTGTTCGTCTAAAAGGGTTCCGGGCCGGCGCTCGCGCGGCCACTCCGGCGTCCAGACAGTGCCGTTCAGCGACTGCCGAGATGGGCCTCTCAGACGAGGGTCGCGATGCGCTCGACCGCCTCGTCGACGTCGTCGGCGTCGACGCCGAGGTGGGTCGTGAAGCGCGTCGTGTACTCGCCGAACGCGACGGCGCCAACGCCCGCCTCCTTGCAGTCCGGCACGAGGTCGTCGGCTTCGATGCCGGCGGCCTCGCTGTCGACGACGACGATGTTCGTGTCCGGCTCCGCGGCGCTGAGCCCGTCGACGTCGTCGAGGCCCTCGGCCAGCCGCTCGGCGTTCGCGTGGTCCTCCGCGAGGCGGTCGACGTTGTCGAGGGCCTCGATCCCCGGGGCGGCGATCATCCCGGCCTGGCGCATGCCGCCGCCGAGGAGCTTCCGCACGCGACGCGCGCGCTCGATGAACTCCTCGGGGCCGGCGAGGATGGAGCCGACGGGCGCGCCGAGGCCCTTCGAGAGACAGAAGTTGACCGTGTCGACGTTCTCGACCAGCTCCGGCGTCGGCGTGTCGAGCGCGACGGCGGCGTTGAACACGCGAGCGCCGTCGAGGTGGACCGGCACGTCGTTGGCGTGGGCGACCTCGGCCGCGGCGTCGATGTGCTCCTTCGGGACCGCGGCGCCGCCGCGGTAGTTGTGCGTGTTCTCCAGCGCGAGCAGCCCCGTGCCGGGCCGGTGGAGGTCCTCGTCGACGAGGCCCTCGCGCACCTGCTCCGGCGTCGGGACGCAGCGCTCGCCGGAGTCAACGATCCGGGTCTGCACTTCCGAGATCTGGGCCGCCCCGGCCAGCTCCCACCGGTAGATGTGCGCTTCGGAGTCGAGGAGCAGTTCGTTCCCGCGCTCCGTGTGCGCGCGCACAGCAATCTGGTTCCCCATCGTCCCCGTCGGGACGTAGAGGGCCGCTTCCTTGCCGACAGCCTCCGCGGCGCGGCGTTCGAGTTCGTTGACCGAGGGGTCGTCGCGGTAGACGTCGTCGCCGACCTCGGCGGTGGCGGCGGCGTCGCGCATTTCCTGTGACGGCTTCGTGACGGTGTCCGATCGCAGGTCGATGTCGAGTTCCATTCGTTAGTTCATACGTGGTCGTTCGACCGTTTATATCGAGTGATACCGGCCCCGATTCGGGGTTCTCAGGATTGGTTGTGTTTGTCGTTCGGATTCGATGCCTCGCATCCGTGTTCTGCTCTTCTGCAGGACACATCGCATACTCCTCGAAAGTCTTCGACCGCTTTTGTTTATAAACTGGGAGCTCAGGTGCAGAGGCTGCTGCGCTTGACAGCAACGCAACCTCCTCGAAAGTCCTCGGCCGCTCGCTATGAGTTGGTTTTGACAGGTGATACGGTCTTGCTCTCGACGGCACCGCAAACGCCCAGAAAGCCCTCGGCCGCTCTTTATGAGCATATTTGAACAGATGATACGGTCTTGCTCTTGACGGCAACGCAGCCTCCTTGAAAGCCCTCGGCCGCTCGCGGTCGCTGCGCGACATATCCACGCCTCTCCGCACCGCCCGGCGTGGATAGGGGTCGTCGCAGCGACTCCCCTACTGCGCGACCGGCCGTCGCCCTTTCAGTCCACCAGGACCGCGACAGCGACAGCCACCGCGACCGCGACAGCACCGCAACCGCAATTCCTCAGTCCTCCCCAGCCTCGGCCGGGGCGCGCCGGCACCGCACCGCGCGGCGCGCCCCGCCCTCCCTCGCACGCGTTGCTCGCGCGCGCCGACCG
>JBDGPU010000119.1:0-2531 GCA_042219525.1 Halopenitus sp. | reverse complement strand
GCTGTCGCGGTCCTGGCGGACTGAAAGGGCGACGGCCGGTCGCGCCGGAGGGGAGTCGCTGAGACAGGCACTATCTGCGCCGGGCGGTGCTGAGAGGCGCAGATATCCTGCTCAGCGACCGCGAGCGGCCGAGGGCTTTCATGCTGTTCTGGTCCAGAGCAAGACCGTATCATCTGTTCAAAGTCGCTTATAAAGTGCGGCCGAGAGCTTGCCGCGGTGTTAAGTTAAGGATGAGGCGGGAGGATCTTCTAGTGCCTATGCCAGAAACCGCCCGCCTCACCGAGTCTACCGACTGGATTGACTTGGAGTTTGTGGAGCGAGAGCGGACACCACGCGAGATCATTGAAAAGGGTATTCGTTACCACCTTGCTGGACTATCATTATCGAATACAGTTACGCTTCTTGAGGATTTTGGTGTCAAACGGAGTCGAACTGCAGTTCATAACTGGGTGCAGAAGGCCGATCTACAGCCGGCTGAAAAGGTGAGTCCGGATCAGGTCGCTCTCGACCAGAAAATGATCCAGGTCAACAACGATCGATACTGGCTGTATGCTGCCGTCAATCCGTTAACTAACCGAATTCTGCACATACGTCTCTTCCAAACCTATTCTATCTACTTAACGCAACAGTTTCTCCGGGAATTAGCCGAGAAACACGACGTCTCAGACGCCGTGTTTCTCATCGATGATGCACGTGAACTCGAATCCGGCCTCCGAAATGAGGGATTCGAGTACCGCATCGAGATCGACGGTCTTCGAAATCAGATTGAACGTGTTTTTAGAGAGGTAGAACGAAGAACCTCTTCATTTTCAAACTGTTTTAGCCACGTTGATCCACCGACCGCGGAAACGTGGTTGCAGGCCTTCGCCGTCTGGTGGAATCATGCTTAACTTAACACGACCGAGCTTGCCCGCTGTTTTAGCTTAGAAATACACCGTCTACACCCGAGTCTACTCCAGATAACCAAAAACGGCCAAAGAACTCGAATCGAAGCCGACCTACTCGCGGGTCAGCAGCTCGATCTCGTGTCCGTCCTGGTCCTTCGTGAACGCATAATTATGATCGCAGGACTCGGGGTCCCGGTAGTCGACCGCCTCCCGCTCCATCAGCGTGTCCCAGGCATCGTCAAGGTCGTCCACGCGCACGCACACGTGACCCCAGGCGTCGCCCATCGTGTACGAGCGCCCGTCGTAGTTGTAGGTCAGCTCGATGGCCATCGCCTCCTCCGCCGCGCCTTCGGGCTGCATGAAGTAGTTCGCGAAGGTGTCGGCCTCCCAGCGGCTCGTGTGTTCGTACTCGAACTTACGGGTCCAGAAGCCGAGGGCCTCGTCGGCGTCCTCGACGCGGATCATCGTGTGATCGAGGCTCCACTTCGCGCCGTGGTCGCGCTTGACGATCTCGATCTCGTGGCCGTCGGGGTCCTTCACGAACGCGTAGCGCCCGCCGCAGGACTCGGGATCGCGGTAGTCCTCGACACCCTCCTCCATCAGCTGGTCATATGAGGATTCGAGTTCGTCCGCCGGCACGCGAACCGCGATGTGGCCCCAGGCGTCACCCATCTCGTAGGTGTGGTCGCCGTGATTGTAGGTGAGCTCGAGGACGGCGCCCTCGTCGTGGACGTCCTCGGGCCCGAGGTAGACGTTCGTGAACGTCTCGGCCTCCCAGCGACCCTTCTCCTCGTAGTTCAGGTGCGTCTGGTACCAATCGAGACTCTCCTCCAGATCCTCCACGCGCATCATCACGTGGTCGAACACGCCGTTCATGATCGAAAGTAAGCGACGGCCTCACGAAAAGCATACCGAACGCGGAACGAAGCTGGTGTGACGTCTTCCGTAATTGGGGAGCGCCCAGGGCCCTTCTTGCTTATAAATCGGATGAGCAAGTGACACGGTCCCTGCTCTCGACAGCACGGCAAACGCCCTAAGCCCCCGGCCGTTCTCTATAAGCCGGTTTGGACAGGTGATACGGTTTTGCTCTTTACAGCAACGCAGACTCCTCGAAAGCCCTCGGCCGCTCGCGGTCGCTGAACGACATATCCACGCTGCTCCGCCTCGGAAGACGGTCCGGGCTTCCGTTGCGTCTCTCCGCACCGCCCGACGGACAGGTCCAGGCTGCGACTTCCGGCCCTTCGTTCGCTGCGTCGCCGGCGCGCGTCGCGCGCCGGCTGCCCGAGAGACCTGCGGTCTCTCGCTGCTCACGAAGACACCGCCCGGCGTGGATAGGGGTCGATTCAGCGACTCCCCTCCGGCGCGACCGGCCGCGGCCTTTCAGTCCGCCAGGACTACCCCGCAACAGCACCGCAACCTGGACAGCACCGCACCAACTCCTGCATACCTCGCCCTCCCCAGCCTCGGCCGGCACCGGAACCGCACCGCCTCGGCACCGACCTCCCCTGCACGCGGTGCTCGCGCGCGCCACCGAACCCGCGCCGCGACCGCCCAGCAACCGCCGCGAGCGATGCCCGGCCACCACTCCCGGGCGGGACTGAAAGGGGCAGCCGCTGAGCGGGACGCCCTGCGACGTAAGCGACG
>JBDGPU010000067.1:0-2837 GCA_042219525.1 Halopenitus sp. | reverse complement strand
CGGAACCGCACCGCCTCGGCGCCGGCCTCCCTCGCACGCGTTGCTCGCGCGCGCCGCCGCAACGCACGCCGAACAACCGGTGACCGTCGACCGCCAAAGAACCGCCACGAGCGACGCGCCGGCCACCACTCCTGGGTGGGACTGAAAGGGGCAGCCGCTGAGCGGGACGCCCTGCGACGTAAGCACCGGAACGGCGAACGAGCGGAGCGAGTGAGCCGTGAGGAGCGCAGCGAGCAGCGCGAGCGCTCAGCGGCTGGGGCTTTCTGGGGGTGCCGAGTGGTGTCGCTCGCGACGACAGTCACATTCATTTATAAACGCAACACTGCGAACCGCCTTGAGACCCGACTGCTTCGCCTTGCTCACGGATAAATCACGAGCCGAAGGCTTTTGTGTGATACAGCTGTATCACAGCATATGAGTACGGATACGGACGCCGGCGACGACCGGATGAAAAAGGTCAACGTTCGCGTCCCCGAGTCCCTACTGGCTCGGATCGACGAGGAGTGGGAACGCCGTGGCTACGCGAGCAAGTCGGAAGCCATCCGTGACGCGCTCCGTGACTGGGTGAATCCGCCGGTAGAACTCTCCGAGGAGACGCTCGCCGACCTCGAAGAGAGCCGGGAGCAGGCGGAGCGGGGAGAGACAGTGTCGGCTGAAGAGGCCCGCGAACGACTCGGGCTGAATGACTGACGTCGAGTACACCGAAAAAGTGATCGAACACCTCGAGGACCTCGATTCGCAGGTCGCTGATCGCGTCATGAACAAAGTTGACGAAGCGACCGAATGGACGGACCACCGTCTCGAACCACTGTCCGGGTATCCGTACTACAAGCTCCGCGCCGGAGATTACAGGGCAATCCTCGTGTGGGACCGCGATGCCGACCTCCTCCGAGTTGAGGCGGTCGGTCATCGCCGGAACGTCTACGACCGGCACCTCCCTCCGTAGTTCTCCGCGCGTCCGTGCTGCCAGGTCAGTGCCGCGATCTGGTGTAGCCCGATTACTACGATATCGTAGACGTCGACAGGGCCTCCAACATCCGGGAGACGACGACAGCGAATCGACCGCGAGTTCTCAGACCGTACCGCCGCTGAAGGCGTTCAACAGCAGAAATATCACCGCAACGACGAGCAGGCCGAACTCCAGCTGTGTCGGCGCGCCCGTGCCGCCGTGCCAGAGGTAGCTACCGATGCTGGCGATGGTCGCGACGTAGGGGAGGCCGAACAGCAGCATGATCTTCGGGGACCGGCTCTTCGCGAAGGCGACGACCCGCTGCCAGCCGCCGCGGACGGCGGCCCGGGCGCGGGCGCGTCGGCTCATCGCTCAGAAGGGGATTTCTTCGTGTTCACACAGCACGGGCTCGCTGGCGACGTTCGTCACGAGTGCCAGCAGCGCGACGGCCTCGCCGGGGTCGACCTCGGGCGCGTCGCCGTCGAGTTCGGACGACCAGTCGGCCAGCGAGACGCCGAGGCGGACGCGCCAGTCGTGGACCGTAATCAGCCACTCGCCGGACCCGTCCTCCTCCGAGACCTCGAAGAGGTACTTGAACGTCTCGTCGTCGCGCCAGGAGACGTCGTTGCCGGCAACGTACTCCTCGAACTGGGGCGTGCCGAACAGCTGGGTGAACCGGTAGTAGGCCGTGCCAATGTCGGTGTTCATCCCGGGCTGCTTCGGGTTCGGCTCGAGCTCGATGTAAACGTCGACGTCGTCGTGCTCGAGCAGGTTCACCTCTCGGAGCTCGTCGCCGTCGTCGCGCCGGCGGCGGATCTCCTCCGGGGGTACCGGTTCGATCTTGTACTCGCCGAGCTCGTCGAATTCGGGGGCGTCAGGGTGCTCTCGGATGTCGAACATCAGTAGGAGAAGTGCATGAACCCTTTCAGTCCTGCGTACCCGAGTCCGAGGAAGCCGATCCCGAGGAGGAAGATGATCACGCTATCGAGGGCGGGAATCTGATGTGGTGCGAGGTCGTAGAAGAACGTGATTCCGAGCACCGTGAGGACGTACCCTACGGTGAACCCGAGCAGGCCGAGGCATAGCGAGCCGATCCCGACGGGCCCACGGGCTGACTTTGGAATCTTCGTTTTGAGCGCGCTCATGACTTGCCGTTGGTATTTGTTCCCATGATAAATCAGTAACGATCACCCACAGCAAGCGGGGGTTCCGCCCCCGTTGCTGTCACCGTCGTACTCGGCACGTCGTGCTCGACCCTCACGCTTGGACGGTGACGATCAGCTGTCGTTGCGTTCGCGCCGCTCGCGCTCGCGCTCCCGCGCTTCGAGGTTCGCGACGGCCTCCTCGTCCAGCGGCGACGCGGCCTCGTCGAACTCGGCCTCGGGCTGCTCCGGCTCGGCCTCTTCCTCTCCCTCCTCGTCTCCGGATTCGAGGTAGTCGAGGTACTCGGAGGGGTGAACGTCGAGGTTCTGCGAGATCAGGATCAGCGCGATGCCCCCGATCGTGTAGAACACCGGCGCCGGTGCAGTTATCGGGACCTGCCCGGTCACGACCGAGATGTGGAGCGCGTTGCCGATGAGCAGCGCGCCGGCGACCCACAGCCCCGTCGCGATCGTGGAGGCGAGCCGTTTGGGGATCATGGTCGTGCTGGGGTGGCCGGGTACTTGAATCGTCCGCGTTGATGGGTTTGTGTTCTCGTCCGTTCTTGGTTTGTAGTTAGTCGAGAAGGTACAGACGCTGTTGTATTCGGTATCACTGGAAACTCCCAGAAAGCTCTCGGCCGTTCTTTATAAGCGTATTTAAAGAGATGATACGGTTCTGCTCTTGACAGCGCCGCAAACACCCAGAAAGCCCTCGGCCGCTCGCGGTCGCTGTCCTCGAAAATCGG
>JBDGPU010000051.1:0-2958 GCA_042219525.1 Halopenitus sp. | reverse complement strand
GAGCCGGGTGAGGAGCGCAGCGAGCAGCGCGACCGCCTCAGCGGCTGGGGCTTTCAAGACATGCTGAGTGGTGTCGCCAGCGACGACAACCACCCAAACCACGCGGAAAGCGATCGGCTCTGCGGCTGGGGCTTTCTGGGCATGCTGAGTGGTGTCGCAAGCGACGATAGCCTGTCTTCTTTATAAGTGCGACCGGTCAGCGGCTGGAGCTTTCGAAGCATGCTGCGTGGTGTCGCTTGCAACGATTAACATTCGACCGCTAGCACCGATCGCCTGTCAACCGAAGGAGCCGTCAGCTTCCGATCCTCCTAGAGAAGTCCATCGCTAACCCACCGCAGTTCCGGGAGAACGGATATCCTCCCTGAATCCCACGCGTCGAAGGAACGAACGCCTTTTTACGGGCGCCAGCGGAGGGATCCGTATGAGCGACGAACCGGGGATCTCTGAACATGCACGCGGCGTGGTCGTCACGACGATCGCCTGCCTCGGCGGAATCACGGCGGCGATCATCTCGGCCGCCTTCGTCGGGACGTCGCCCGAGGCGGCCACCGCGATGACCTCGCTGGCCGTGCTGACAGCGTTCATCCTCGTCGAGATACCGGTGATGTACATGGCCGGCGTCGACATCACCGACTTCGGGGTAAAGGATAACCTCTACGTGGCGTTCATGACGTTCACGCTGTGGTTCATCAGCTACGGAGTGCTGCTCTCCTCTAGCGTCCAACTCTAGCATGGCCGACGACAGCATCGCAGTGGTCGACCTCGACCGCTGTCAGCCCGACCGGTGCAACTACGAGTGCGCCAACTACTGCCCGCCGAACCGCACGGGCAAGGAGTGCATCACGATGCGCGGCGAGGAGGCCGAGGAGGGCGACCCCGACCAGATCCACATCTCCGAGGAGATCTGCCTCGGCGAGACCTGCGGTATCTGCGTCGAGAAGTGCCCCTTCGACGCCATCGAGATCATCAACCTCCCCTCGGAACTCGAGGACGAGCCCGTCCACCGCTACGGCGAGAACGCCTTCGCGCTGTACGGTCTGCCGGCGCCCCAGCCGGGTGGCGTGACCGGCATCCTGGGCCCGAACGGGATCGGGAAGTCCACCGCCGTCCACGCGCTGGCCGGCGAAACGAAGCCGAACCTGGGCCAACACGCCGACGAGCCGGACTGGGACGCCGTCCTGGACCGCTTCCGCGGCACGGAGATCCAGAACTTCCTCCAGGGCCTCCGCGAGGGCGAGGTCACCGTCTCCCGGAAGCCGCAGTACATCGACCAGATCCCCAAGCAGTTCGACGGCAACACGCGCGACCTGCTCGAGCGCACGGACGAGCGCGGGGCCCTCGACGAACTTATCGAGCGCCTCAACATCGGCCCGGTGATGGACCAGCCCATCGACTCCATCTCCGGCGGCGAGCTCCAGCGCGTCGCCATCGCGGCGTGTCTCGCGCGCGACGCCGACTTCTACTTCCTCGACGAGATCACGCCGTACCTCGACATCGGCCAGCGGATGACCGCCGCGCGACTCATCCGCGACCTCGCCGACGACGAGGAGACCGAGCGCTCGATGCTCGTCGTCGAGCACGACCTGGCGATCCTCGACCTGCTCGCGGACACGCTCCACGTCGCCTACGGTGAACCCGGCGCGTACGGCGTCATCACGGATCCGAAGTCCGTCCGAAACGGGATCAACGAGTACCTCACGGGCTACCTCGACAACGAGAACATGCGCATCCGCGCCGAGGAGATCACCTTCGAAGAGCACGCGCCGCGCGTCTCCACGAAGGGCGACCCGCTCGTGGACTACCCCGCCCTCACCAAGTCCTACGGCGAGGGCCAGTTCGACCTCGAGGTCGAGGCCGGCACCATCTACGAGTCGGAGGTCCTCGGCGTCGTCGGCCCGAACGGGATCGGGAAGTCGACGCTCGCGAAGATGTTCGCGGGCTCCATCGAGCCCGACGAGGGCTCCGTCGACTTCGACATGGAGATCGCCTACAAGCCGCAGTACATCGAGATCGACCAGCACATGCGCGTGGACGCGTTCCTTCGGTCGATCACGGACAAGTTCGGCACCTCCTTCTGGAACACGGAGATCGCCGACCCGCTCCAGCTCAACGCGATTATGGAGCAGAACCTCTCGGACCTCTCGGGTGGCGAGCGCCAGCGCGTCGCCATCGCGGCGTGTCTCTCGAAGGACGCCGACCTCTACGTGATCGACGAGCCCTCGGCGCACCTCGACGTCGAGCAGCGCGTGCAGGCGACGAGCGCCATCCGGCGCTACGCCGAGAACCACGACGCGACGGTCATGGTCATCGACCACGACATCTACATGATCGACCTCCTGGCGGACCGCCTGATGGTGTTCGACGGCGAGCCGGCCCGACACGGCCGCGCGAAGCCGCCCCAGGAGATGCGGGAGGGGATGAACGACTTTCTCGCGGACCTCGGCATCACCTTCCGCCGCGACGAGCGCACGGGCCGCCCGCGCATCAACAAGCCGGAGTCCCAGAAGGACCGCGAGCAGAAGAAGCAGGGCGAGTACTACTACTCGGTCTGATTCGCGTTTCTCGACGGCGGCTTTTTATTCGGATCGACGCTTGTTCCTGTTGAATACTCTCTTTTATAAGTAGAATCGATCGTCGTCGGCGACACCACTCAGCATGCCCGGAAAGCCCCAGCCGCTGAGCGGTCGCTTTTATAAATGAATACGGCTAACGTCCCGGGCGACACCACTCAGCATGCCCAGAAAGCCCCAGCCGGCGAGCGGTCGCGCTGCTCGCTGCGCGCCTCGCCAGCTCACTCGCTTTGCTCGTTCGCTGGCTCACTGCTTACTTCGCAGGGCTTCCCGCTCGCCGGCTGCCCCTTTCAGTCCCGCCCGGGAGTGGTGGCCGGGGGGTCGATCGCGGCGGCTGTTGGGCGGTCGCGGCGCGGGTGCGGTGGCGCGCGCGAGCAACGCGTGCGAG
>JBDGPU010000089.1:0-3051 GCA_042219525.1 Halopenitus sp. | reverse complement strand
TAGTGGACTATCCTCTTGGCTTGCGGAGCCAGGGACCGGAGTTCAAATCTCCGTCAGGACGTTTCTCTCGAACGCTACGCGAAAAGCGGCGCCTCGATCCCGTCGCCGCATGCAACCCAGAGATTTGAGCAGCGAACGAGCGAAGCGAAGTGAGTGAGTTCAAATCTCCGTCAGGACGTCTCTCTCGAACGCAACGTCGGCTAGCGACGGGACGGTCGCTGGCGACGCGACAGTCGTTGGCGACGTGACAGTCGCTGGCGACGCGACAGTCGTCCTCGTCGTCTCACGACCGTCGGAGTTTCAAAACGACCGATCGAAGCGATACCTTCGAGTAGTACGTTGCAATTCCCGCTAGCTCTCGGATTCTTCGGCGTCCAGGTCGCCCCCGAACGCCTCCTCGAAGTTTTCGTCGGCGACGTCCGCGTCGTGTCCGAAGTCGCTGAACGCCGTTTCGACAGGTGCCGACTGCTGGTCGCCGACGAGCAGGTCGTAGAGCCCGGCGGCGATGACGAACGCGGAGACGGCGTGGACGCCGTGGATCCCACGCGGGAGGAACAAACCGATGAGCAGCCCGCTGAAGGCAAAAATAAACATCCCGCTGACGATGATCCGGAAGAAGCGCGGATAGCCGACGACGTAGACGTCCTTGTACAGCAGGTACGCCAGCGCGGCGCCGGCGGTAATCCCCGTCATGAGCGCGACGGCCTGAAGCAGGAACTGCAGGGAGTACAGGGCCATTACGCGTTCACCTCCCCTGCGGTCCGGCTCAGCCGGTAGTGGATCCGCAGCATTTCGAACGCGAAGACGACCAGCAGGAGGAACGCTGACACCTCCACGTACACCGCCCCACCGAACGACGGGATCGCGATCAGGAGCGCGTGATACACGGTGAACAGGAGGAAGAATGGTGTTAACACCGCGAGTGCGCGGCCGAATGGTGATCCCCAGAAACGATGCACGGCAAGCAGAGACAGGGCGGTTCCCGCCGTACCGGTCGCGACTGCGAGAACGACGGTGACGTTGAACAGCAGTGACGGCATATTTCCACCAACAGAATCGAATCACAAAGAATTGTAGGCCGGCCGCCGTATATCCGACTACGAATGGCCCCGAACCAGGAAGAGGACGCAGGCAACGACGCGTCCATCGGCGACGCACCCGCCGTCGACAGCGCACCCGCCGTCGACAGCGCACCCGCCGTCGACGACGCGGTCCGGGCGGGCATCGTCCTCTACGAGCGCGGCTACTACCACGCCGCCCACGACCCGTGGGAGGCGGCCTGGCTGCCTCGCGATGGGGCCGACGCGGACCTCCTCCAGGGGCTCATCCAGCTGACTGCGGCGGTCCACCACGCACGGAACCACAACTGGAGCGGCGCGACCGGACTCGCCACCTCGGCCTACGAGTACCTAACTGCCGTTCCCGACGACCACACCCCCGTGGCCCTCGACCCGGCGCGGCGGTTCCTCGCCCGCCTCGCCGTCGACCCCGAACACGCCGAGCGAAGCGACCCGCCACCCCTCGCGTACGAGGGCGGCGCAGTCGGCGTCGGGGGGCTCGGGTTCGACGCGCTCGCGCTCGCGGTCGAGGCCGTCGCCGAGGAGACGGCTCTGGACGAAGCCGTCGTCGCCGACGCGATCCGGTACGCCCGCGAGGAGCAGGGGTCGGGACAGGCCCAGTTCAGGGGCTTGCTCGCCGACCTCGTCGCGGAGGACCCCGAGCGTCGCGCGGTCGCGTATGCGCGGCTGGAGAGTCACGTCGAACGCGAGCGAGCGAAGGAGCGGGACGTCGAAGGGCTATTCTGATCTGACTGCGCAGAAGTCGTCTATTCTGTAACTCGATTACTGCCCGTTCTTCGGCTCGCCCTCGAACGTGAACTCCGCCGAGTTGTCCTGCGGGTCGTAGCCGAGCACCTCCTTCGCGCGTTCGAGGGAGTAGTACTTGCGGTCGTTGTCGGAGATGCCGTAGACGATCTCGTAGTCGTAGTCGGCGGTGAGACAGCAGTCGAACAGGTGCGCGCAGTCCCGGTGGGAGAGCCACATCGCCTGCCCGCGCTCGTACTCGCGCGGGGGGTGGTCCTTCGTCAGGTTGCCGATGCGGACGCAGACGACGTCGCGGTCGTACTCGTCGTGGTAGTAGCGGCCGAGCGTCTCGCCGGCGGCCTTCGAGACGCCGTAGAGGTTCGAGGGGCGCGGGGGCTCGTCGCCCGTGAGTCGGAAGTCGTCGTCCGCGCGGTAGAGGTCGGGGGCGCGCTCCGTCTCGTAGTGGCCGACGGCGTGGTTCGAGGAGGCGAAGACGACCGTCTCGACGTCGGCGTCGACTGCGGCCTCGAAGATGGTCCGGGTCCCGTCGATGTTGTTCCGGAGGAGGCTGTCCCACGGCGCGTCCGGTCGGGGGTCCCCGGCGAGGTGGATGACCGCGCCGACGCCCGCCATCGCCTCGCGGACGGCGGCCTCGTCGGTGATGTCCGCCACGAGGGTCTCGGCGTCCTCGACCGCGGCCGGCACGTCCTGGCCCGTCAGCGGTTCACGGTCCAGCAAGCGCCAGTCGTACTCGTCACCGATCCCACGGAGGATGGCCCGACCCACCCGCCCGCCTGCACCCGTGAGGAGGACTGGCTCGTCCATTCACGTGAGTATGCTCGTACCGGGGGGATATATCGTCCGGTTCGATTTTGGTTCGATGATTGTCAATCAGCTCTGAGTTGGGTGCTGGAACTGCTCTCAGGGTCGTGTCCGTGACCACTCGACGCTTCCTGAAAGTCCCGATGGCGAGGATAGACGCTTTCTGCGTGGTTTGTTGGGTTGTCGTCGCTGGCAACACCACTCGGCATGTTTTGAACGCCCCAGCCGCTGAGACGGTCGCTTTCTGCTTGGTTTGTTTGGTCGGCGTCGAGAGCGACACCACTCAGCATGCCTAGAAAGCCCCAGCCGCTGAGACGGTCGCGCTGCTCGCTGCGCTCCTTACCAGCTCACTCGCTTCGCTCGTTCGCTGGCTGCGGTGCTTACTTCGCAGGGCGTCCCGCTCAGCGGCTGCCCCTTTCAGTCCCGC
>JBDGPU010000035.1:0-3116 GCA_042219525.1 Halopenitus sp. | reverse complement strand
TGGCGCGCGCGAGCAACGCGTGCGAGGGAGGGCGGGGCGCGCCGAGCGGTGCGGGGCCGGCGCGCCCCGGCCGAGGCTGGGGAGGACTGAGGAATTGCGGTAGCTGTGCGGTCGTGGTGCGGTTGCCGTCGCGGTCGCTGTCCTGGCGGACTGAAAGGGCGACGGCCGGTCGCGGTGTAACGGAGTCGCTCCGGCGACCCCTATCCGCGCGGGCTGTGCGGAGAGCGCGGATATGTCGCGGAGCGACCGCGAGCGGCCGAGGGCTTTCGAGGAGTCTGCGGTGCTGTCAAACGCAGCAGCGTCTGCACCTATAAATACGGTTTACAAGCAAGAGCGGCCGAGGGCTTTCGAGGAGTCTGCGGTGCTGTCAATCGCAGCAGCGTCTGCATCTTTAAGTACAGTTTATAAGTGAGAGCGGCCGAGGGCTTTCGAGGAGTCTGCGTTGCTGTCAAGCGCAGCAGCGCCTGCACCAGTTTACCCGTCTTCGAAACGAGAGCGATTCAGGGCTTTTTGGCTGTTTGCAACTGAAAGTACAGCTTTCGCAACCAGTGTACTCTTATAAAAACTTGAGACCCAGAACGCCCCGCAAGTCAAACCCCTTTTCACGACCAACGGAATATCGGTAGCTATGACACGGAGCCTCGGGATCGTCGTTCCCGCGTTCCGGCCCGACGTCGACCGACTGGGCCGGTACGTCCGGGCTATCGACGACCGGCTCGCCCCGGAGACGCTCCGGATCGAGCTCGACGACTCCGACCAGACGGTCGTCGACGCACTCGCGGATCTCCCGGCGACGGTCAACGCCGTCGCCCGCCGGCGCGGAAAGGGGGCGGCCATCACCGCAGGCTTCGACGCGCTCTCGACGGACGTGCTCGCGTTTGCCGATGCCGACGGGGCGACCCCGGCCGAATCGCTCTCGGCGGTCGTGGCGCCCGTCGTGAACGACGAGGCGGACCTGTCGGTCGGCTCGCGTCGGCACCCCGACTCCGACGTGGGCGGCCACCAGGGAGTCGTCCGTCGGTTCCTGGGGGACGGGTTCGCCTGGCTCGCCCGGCGGATGCTCGACGCACAGCTGTACGACTACCAGTGCGGCGCGAAGGCGCTCTCCGCGGAGTACTGGCGGGCGGTCCGCGGGGAGATCTACGAGCCCGGCTTCGCCTGGGACATCGAACTCGTCGCGCTGGTCGCCGCCCACGGTGGTCGCGTGCGCGAGGTCCCGATCTCGTGGGAGGACCAGCCCGGGTCCACGGTCGACCCCGTGGCGGACACGCTTCGGATGCTCCGCGGGCTCGCGGTCGCCCGCCACCGAGCGCGCGCTGTGCAGGGAAGTACGATCCATCGCGCGCTCCGGGAAGCGGTCGACGACGACGGCACGTCGGTGTCGGATCGGGTCGAGTCGGACTGCATCGAGTCGGATCGAGTCGCTTCGGACACGGAACCCGGATCCGGAGGGCCCGACTGATGGCTCACGATTCCGTCGAGGAGCTCGCGGCCGGCACCCGATTCGGGAAGTTCCTCTCCGTCGGCGCCGCGGGGGCCGTCGTCGACGTTTCCGTGAGCTCGGTACTGACGCTGGCCGCGATACTCCCGCCACAGTGGGCGAAGCTCGTCGGCGCCGAGATCGCCATCGTGCTGATGTTCCTCGTTAACGACCGCTGGACGTTCCCCGAGGAGGGCGCGTTCGGGCTGGTGCCGAAGCTCCGCCGCCTGCTCAAATCGAACCTCGTGCGCACGGCCGGGCTGGCGGTCCAGTTCGCGGTCGTGGCATTCCTGACGGACCTCGACGTGCAGATCCTCGTCTTCAATACGAACATCTGGGACGTCGTGACGCTCCCCATCGCTATCGCGTTCTCCTTCGTCATCAACTACGTCGCCGAGAGCCTGATCACGTGGCGCGTGACCGCCAACTGAGCGGGCGTTTTCGACGGCGTCCGCTAAACTCGAGCGCCGTGTTCTTCCCGTCGTCGGTCACTATGAGTGGCATTTCACTTATAAATGATTGACGCCGGAATCGGGACACGGCATCCGAATCAGAACCCTTAACCGTTCCACCCGTGTTTGCTATGATAGCGGGATGGGATAGCCAGGAGATTCCGCCGGGCTCATAACCCGGAGATCGGTGGTTCAAATCCACTTCCCGCTACTCTCCTGTACTCGTTTCACGCTCGATAGCTCGGCGTGGACGACCGCGATTCCCGTTTCTCCGAAGCTGGATTCGAGATGATAGCGCCGGGTCTCGCGCAGTCGATCGCTTCGTTATTCGGCGGGCGCTTTCCGCATGGTACGCCCCGCCTTCCCACGATCCAACCCCTTAAACCACTGGGTCTCCTATTTATGTTGTGAGTGAGAATTCGGGGCGCCGAGATCTTCGGATGCCCAATGACGAGCAGGTTTTTGCGGTTGTCACCGAGATGCTGGGTCATAGCCGCGTAACGCTGCGCTGTGCCGACGGTGAGGAGCGAATGGGCCGGATCCCCGGCCGCATGAAGTACCGCAACTGGATCAACCAGGGCGACGTCGTGCTGGCCGAGCCGTGGTCGTTCCAGGACGAGAAGGCGAACGTCGAATACCGCTACGACGACTCGGCTGCGGACCAGCTGCGCCGCGAAGGCCACATCCAGTAGCGCAGTATCTTTTCAGTGTTTTCGCTGTATAGCGGACGCGCTGTGTTGGTTTGTCCGTGAATTGGACTTTCGTGAATGTCGCCCATGGCCCGATAGCAACGCGAATACTCGCTATGAGTTGGGTTAAACAGGTAATACGGTCTTGCTCTCGACAGCACCGCTGACTCCTCGAAAGCCCTCGGTCGCTCGCTTTGCGTTGGTTTAAACAGGTGATACGGTCTTGCTCTCGACAGCACCGCAAACACCCAGAAAGCCCTCGGCCGCTCGCGGTCGCTGAGCGACATATCCGCGCCTCTCAGCACCGCCCGGCGCGGATAGGGGTCGGCTCAGCGACTCCCCGTTGGCGCGACCGGCCTTCGCCCTTTCAGTCCGCCAGGACCGCGACCGCGACAGCAACAGCACCGCGACAGCAACCGCCACCGCGCAGCTACCGCAAGCCTCAGTCCTCCCCAGCCTCGGCCGGGGCGCGCCGGCCCCGCACCGCTCGGCGCG
>JBDGPU010000058.1:0-3327 GCA_042219525.1 Halopenitus sp. | reverse complement strand
CTTCGGCCTGCGTTGCTCCTTAAGGAAGGGGGCTTACCGCCTGCATTCAGCTAAATGCAGGTGGCCCTGGCGAATGCGGGACCGTTCAGGGTGCTTCCCAGCTCTCGTCGCGGTGTTTGTCGGCAACCACTTCGTCGCGGAACATGTCGATGATGCCCATGAACTCCCGGAGTTCGGGTTCCGGCACGCCGACCTGGTACAGCGTCGTTTTGATCTCCGTGCGCACCACGTCGAACTCGAGTTCGGTGACCTCCAGCTCTTCGTGGGCCTCGACCATGTCGCGACCGGGGTACACCTCCGGGCCACCCGCGTGTTCGATCGACCACGCCGTCACGAGGTACTTGAACCCGGCCTTACCGTAGTTCTCGTGGAACTCCTGTACAGCAGGGTTCTGATTGGCCGTATCGTTCACGTACAGCCGATCGACGAGGTCGTCCACCGCCCCGGCGATACCGTAGGCACCACCGAGCCGCTCGTATAAGGATTCGTCTTCGGTCCCGGACATAACGAACGGATCGATGCGACAATCCTTAATAATAGTTCGTGGGTTTCCCAATCCCGGCACATGAGCGACGGACTCACGAGTTATCGACGGCCCCCGGCGAGCTTGCTCGCTTCCGGGAGGAGCCGGAGTCGCAGCATGGAGATCGTTCCCACGAGCGGCCCGATCGCGAGCGGGACGAACGCCCACCGCCACCCGACCACGTCGGCAACGATCGGGATCAGCTGGATGGAGATGGTCGTCAGGAGGAAGCCGATCGCCGTTTGCAGCGTGAGAGCCGTGCCGACGTAGGACTCCTCCGACAGCTCCGCGACGGCGGCGGAGAACTGGGCGGAGTCGGCGACGACCGCGAAGCCCCAGATGAGCAGAAACGGAACGAGAACGATCAGCGAGGAGCCAAAGAGGAACCCAGCGGCAACGCAGGAGACGCCGCTAACGACCATGCTCGCGCTGGTGATGTTCACCCGGCCGAGTCGGTCCGCCGCCGACCCGGCGACAACGGCACCGCCGCCGCCGACCGCGATGGTCGCGAACGCGAGGAGCGAGGCTATCGAGGAGGATTCGCCACTACCGCCGTTCGCCGCCAGGCTCGCGATGAGGTACGCCGGGATCCACGTCCAGACGGCGTACAACTCCCACATGTGGCCGAAGTAGCCACCGTTGGCCAGCATCGTGCCCCTGTCCCGGAGGATCCGACCGATGGCACCGGGGTCGAACGGCGCAGCTGGGGCCTGGTGCGGTCCCGGCTCGATCAGCAGCGCCAGCAGCCCGCCCACCGTCGCCAGCGCGGCGGCGCCGTACAGCACGACGCGAGGCTGTCCGACGCCTCCGATAGCCCGGATCAGGTGCGGCAGCGCCGACCCGACCGTGAGCGCGCCGACGAGCACGCCGATCGCGTACCCCCGGGCCTTCTCGAACCAGCCAGCCAGGATCTTCATTCCGGGGGGATACACGCCCGCGAGGACGATCCCGGTCAGGAACCGGAGCACGATAGCCGGCGTGGGCGTGTCGACGAAGCCCGCGATGCTGGCGGTGAACGCCGCTCCGGCCAGCGCCGACCCGGCAAAGAGGTAGCGAGGGGGGAGGACGTCCGAGAGCGTGAGGACGGACGACAGGAACGCGCCGACGACGAACCCGAGCTGGACGGCGATTGTCAGCCACGCGGTTTGGGTCGCCGTCATCCCCCACTCGGCAGCCAACTCGGGGGCGGCCGCGGTCGCGCTGAACCAGAGCGACATCGCCAGCAGCTCCGCAACCGCGACCAGCACCAGGACGCGGCGCTTCCGGAACTGCGAGGGCTCCTGTGTCATCGAACACTTGTCGATACCGGTCAGCACTGAAAAAGACCGTGCCGCTGTCGACTGCGACGCACAGGCAGGGAGATCGGAAACTAACAGTCCGACCCGCCGTCGCCGAGTCCGATCAGTCCGTGTCGGCGGCGACGTCGTCGGGGGACGCCTCCGCAGCCAGCCCGGCCTTGTACGCCCCGCGCGCTTGCCAGGCGAACGCCGAGGTCGCAAAGGCGATGAAGCCCGCCGCGAGCAGGAAGCCGGCCTCGGTAGTGATGAAGTCCATCGTCGTGCCGACGAGCACCGGCCCGGCGATCTGGCCGACCTTCCAGGAGATGGAGCGGAGCGACATGGCGGAAGCGACGGAGTCGTACTCCTCGCCCTCCTCGACGAACAGGGCCATGCTCGCCGGGAGCCGAAGCGAGTCCGCGATACCGAGCATCGAGTACGCGCCAAAGAGGGCGAAGAAGGCCCCGCCGAGCAGCTGCGTGTCGCCGAAGTATGTGACCCTCACCGGGTCCAGCATTCCCTCGGCGGTCGCGGCGAGCGGAATCGCCGCGGTGCCGACCCCGTACAGGAACGCCCCGAGTGTGACGAAGTGGTGTTTGCTCCCGTACTTGTCCGTGAGGTCGCCGACGAACCCCTGCGTGAGTGACTTGGTCAGCTTCCCGCCGGCCATGATCCAGCCGATGGCGAACGCCGAGATGCCGAACGACGTGCGAGCGTAGATGGGGAGAAAGATGATGACCGCCATCTTGCCCACGCTGAACGTGAGGCGAAACGTGGCCAGCGCGCGCAGCATCGGCAGCCCGAGCAGCGACCGGAACGTCTCGATCCCACCAGCCTCCTCGGGGTTCTTCTGCCCGCCGGGGTTGTCACGGAGGAACGAGAGGACGAGCAGGAACACGCCGATCGTGATCACCGTCAGAACAACGTACGTCTCGGTGAAGCCGTAGGCGTACAGCAGATAGCCGCCGATGACGTCGCCCGAGAGCGAGGAGAAGGAGGCGAACTGGTTGTAGGAGCCGAGCCACCGGCCGCGTTCGCCCTCCGGACTGATCTCGCCGATGATCGTCGCGCCAGTGATCCACAGGATGCTCGCGCCGAGTCCCTGCACCATCCGGATCAGGATGATGTGAACCGGGTTGCTGACGAACATGAACCCGATGAACACGACGATGTTGACGGCGAAACCGGCGAGCAGGTATCGCTTCGCGTTCCCCGTGTCGACCTTCCGCCCGAGCGGGAGGACGATAATGAGCTGGACGAGGGCGAACCCGGTGCCGAACAGTCCCTCGATGAACCCGGTGGTGCCGAACAGGTCGGCGTACAGCGCCAGCGCGATCAGGATGGTCGAGAACGCCTGACTGCGGGCGAATGCGGTCCCGGCCAGCGCGGCGAACTCCTTGTTGCGCAGGAGCCCGATCGAGTTCCCGAATCGAGTCACGGTAGCGGGTCAATCGACTGGTGGCTGTTTAAAATGCCCTGTTGAATAGCGATCTAATCGGCTCATATCACGGATTAGAAGGACGAAGC
>JBDGPU010000003.1:0-3580 GCA_042219525.1 Halopenitus sp. | reverse complement strand
CAGCGGCTGGGGCTTTCTGGGCATGCTGAGTGGTGTCGCCAGCGACGATAGCCGATCTCGTTTATAAAAGTGACCACTCATCGGTTGGGGCTTTCGAGGTGTGCTGAGTGGTGTCGCCGGCAACGATGACCGCCCAAGAAACCACGAGATTCGGCAAACCAGCCTATTCCAGCAAAAGCGAGCTCAGCTTTTCAGAAAGAACCGACGTCAAGCGCTCACGATCAACACGCGCCGAAGAGCGACTTTACGAAGTTCGGGACCGGGAGGCTCCCGATCAGGTCACTGAGGAAGTCGGGCACGAGGTCGGCGACGAAGCCCGGCGGGCCGCCGTCCTCGCCCGGCCCGACGTCGTTGCCGTCACAGTCCGAGTTCGTCTGCATCGGGGTCGTATCACCGAGGCTCGCGGCTGCTGCGGGCGCGACGAGCGCGACCAGCACGGCCAGGGTAGCCAGGACGATCATTGTGCGTTTCATAGCGATCGATCCTCAGGGCTGGTTCCTCTTGTACTGTCAGGAGTCTCAAGCCGAGTTGCTGACGGATTAAGCCGGCTTACCCCCGAAAGGGTTCCTATTGGCCGTTTCGTCCCGCGAGGATCCAGTAATGTGCACGGTCGTCTCCGTTGAGCCAAAACACGTTGGGTGAATAGTTTTTGTACTATAGAGACAGGTACGAGTTGGAATGCCGGAACGCACGCACACTGGTGAACTCGCCGAGTCGCTACGGGCAGCGTCCCCAAGGGAGCGGAGGTCGGAACTATGACTGCGTCCCATCGGCCGCCGAGTCGCCAACGACAGACGAAGGAAGCGGACGAGACGAACGAATCCGAAAAGCTCCAGCCGGAGGAGTGTGACCCCGACGAGCTGGTCCGGACCGCCGACGGCGAGCTCATCCACGAGGAAACTGGGCTCGTCGTCGAGGAGGACCAGATCGATCCGGGACCGGAGTGGCGGGCGTTCGACCACTCCGAGCGCCAGGAGAAGTCCCGCGTCGGGTCGCCGATGACCCAGACGATGCACGACAAGGGGCTCACGACCAACATCGACTGGCAGAACAAGGACGCGCGCGGCAACGCGCTTTCCTCGGAGAAGCGCTCGCAGATGGAGCGACTCCGCACGTGGCAGGAGCGCATCCGCTCGCAGGACGTCGGCGAGCGCAACCTGAAGCTCGCGCTCTCGGAGATCGACCGCATGGCGTCGGCCTCGGGCGTGCCGGACTCCGTCCGGGAGGTCGCCGCGGTCATCTACCGTCGGGCGCTCGACGAGGACCTCATCCGCGGGCGCTCGATCGAGGGCGTCGCCACCGCGGCGCTGCACGCGGCGTGTCGGCAGGAGGCCATCCCCCGGAGCCTCGATGAGATCACCCGCGTGTCCCGCGTCGACCGCCGTGAGATCGGGCGCGCGTACCGCTACATCTCCGGCGAGCTTGGACTGGAGCTCCAGCCGATCGACCCCCAGCAGTACCTGCCGCGGTTCTCCTCGGAGCTGGACCTGAGCGACCTGACACAGCAGAAGGCCGAGGAGATCCTCGAGCAGACGACGGCGGAGGGGCTCCACGCCGGCAAGTCGCCGACCGGGTTCGCCGGCGCGGCCGTCTACCTCGCCGGGATGCTCTGTAACGACAAGCGCACGCAGGAGAAGGTCGCGGAGGTCGCCGACGTCACTGTCGTCACCATCCGAAATCGGTACAAGGAGCAGCTGGAGGCGGTCAGCGAAGCGAGCCCGGCTTAACCGCGGAGTCCCGGGCGACCATTATCGCCCGACGATCCCACGGTCAGCCCTCGCTCGTCGCCGCGACGCCGACTCGTTTTTCGGTCCGGTCACCGTAGCGACGCTGGATAGCCGCGCCGGCGACGGTTCCGGCGACGGCGGCTGTCGCGACGGCCGCTATCGTGGGATAGGTGGCTGCTATCGCGACGGCAACTGTGGCCATCGCCATCGCAGTACAGACGCCGGCCGTTCGCGCGCTGACGTCAGTCTCGGGCGCGACGCCGATCGTTTGGGTGCGGTAGTCGTGGCGTGTTCGGGCGTGCTGTGCGTCGGTACGTGTGTGCTGTCTCATTGGTTTCGGGTCGTGTGGCGCGAGGCCCTCGCGCCGGGGTCGGTGGTGGCTCTCTGCGTCGGGCGAGTGGTCCGTCGGGGCGCTCGGTCGTCGGCCGGGCCGTACCGTTACGGCAGCTCCGGCGACCGCTGAAGCGCTCAGCGGGGTTCCGCATCGTGCACCCCCACGGTGTCGGTGAGGTCGGCGGCGTCGACGTCGTCGGCGAGGGCGACCTCGACGTCGGCGTCGACGGTCAGGTCGTTCAGCCGCGGGCGGAGCCCGGTGACGTCGACGGCGACGACGTCGACGCCGGCGACGCGGTCGAGCTTCCCGCGAACGCCCGCCTGGAGGTCGCCCGCGGCGTCGCGGGGGACCTCGAGACGGACGGCGATGCGATCGGTTCTGTCGTGGCAGGTTGCGGCTGCCATAGGGAGCCGGGAGGGAGTCGATTCCTCACGCCGAGGCTCTGCCGCTTGAGCTACCGGCTCTACTGAGTGGACGTGGGGCCGTAGCGGCGCGCTTGCTCCGCTACAAGGTGAGCAAAAGCCACACCGCCCCGCGTCCGGTTACGCGGTGACGGTGTCGAAGCGATTGACGACCGTCCACCGCGTCCCGGAAATGTCGGGCTTCGGGGTTCCATACCCCTGAAGCGAACAAGATGGGAACGTGGTGGAGGTCGTCATGGGTGGAGTGTCGCAGTGGTTCGCGACTCGTTCCTGTCAATTACCGGGTGTTACTTAATTATACTTTGATACTGGTACACAATGTCAGCCCAGATCCGCTGATTGATGGGCGCAATCGTCCATTTTTGATGCCGCGTGTCGAAATCGGTGGGATCCTGACGTGCGAGCGGGGCGCTTTTTCACCCAGGGTCACGAGAAGGCAGTATGACCACCAACCCCGGCGACGGCAGCGACCAGGACGATGCCGACAACCCCGACGAGAACGCGCAGGACGACGCTTTCACGAGGGAGCTCTCGCGCGCGAAGTCGCTCCTGAACGACGAGGACGTCGACGCTGCGTTCGCCGGCGTCGTCCGCGACGGCGAAGTCGACACGACGTTCACCCAGCGAGCGGAAGACCGCGAGGAGGAGGGACTGCAAGCCCTCGCACTGCTCGCCGCGCACGTCAGACTGGTCGCGAACGAGGCGGGCGTCGAGCCCTCGACCGTCGCCGGCGACGCCGCGACGCTAGCCGGGCAGGTCGAGGAGATCCCGGGATCGACGGACGCAATGCCGGACGAGTAGGCTGGCGAGAGAACCGGCTGCGCTCCAGCTTTTACTGACTAATCGCTCTGAGTCGGGTTGCCCAGGTGATACGGTCTTGCGCTCGCCAGCACCGCAAACGTCCAGAAAGCCCTCGGCTGCTCTCACTTATAAACTGTATTTAAAGGCGCAGACGCTGCTGCGCTTGACAGCAACGCAGACTCCTCGAAAGCCCTCGGCCGCTCGCGGTCGCTGTCCCGAAAATCGGAGATTTCTCGCGAAACGACATATCCGCGCCTCTCAGCCTCGAAAGACGGTCCGGGCTGCCTGCAGTAGCG
>JBDGPU010000129.1:0-3757 GCA_042219525.1 Halopenitus sp. | reverse complement strand
CAGGGCGTCCCGCTCAGCGGCTGCCCCTTTCAGTCCCACCCAGGAGTGGTGGCCCAGGCGTCGCTCGCGGCGGCCAACGGGCCAACGTCGTGCGCCGGACGGCCGGCGCGCGTTGCATCTGCGGTTGCGGTACTGTCGCGTTGCCGTCGCGGTTGCGGTCCTGGCGGACTGAAAGGGCGATGGCTGGTCGCGCCGTAGGGGAGTCGCTCCGACGACCCCTATCCGCGCGGGCGGTGTCTTCGTGAGCAGCGAGAGACCGCAGGTCTCTCGGGCAGCCGGCGCGCGACGCGCGCCGGCGACGAAGCGAGCGAAGGCCAGAAAGTCGCAGCCCGGCAGCCCGCTACTGCAGGCAGCCCGGACCGTCTTTCGCGGCGGAGAGCGCGGATATGTCGCGTCGCGAGAAATCGAAGATTTCTCGGATCCCAAAAATCTCCGATTTTTGAGGAGAGCGACCGCGAGCGGCCGAGGGCTTTCGAGGAGTCTGCGGTGCTGTCAAGCGCAGCAGCGTCTGCACCTGCTTATTTAAGAGTAGTTTATAAGTAAGAGTGGCCGTGGGCTTTTGAGAAGTTAACGTTGCGGTCAAGCGTAGCAGTGTCTTCACCTTTATATATGGTTTATAAGAAAGAGCGGCCGAGGGCTCTCAGGGAGTTTGCGATGCTGTCAAGATCAAGTCCGGATCGACTCCGAACAAACTCACAACGAGTGCCCAAAACAAATCAGGGATCGACACGTCGCAGCCAGGCTGTCGGATCGTCGAGTTCCTCGCTCGTCGGCAGGTTCTCCGGGTGGTCCCAGACGACACCGGCGGCCTCGACGCCGCGCGCGGCTTCGACGGCCTCGAAGAAGGCGGATCCACGCTCGTACTGCCGACGCTTGAGCCCAAGACCAAGCAGGCGACGGACGAGCTTCGCGACCGGGCCGCCACCCTGTCGCCGCTCGTCGAGCTTCCGGCGGAGGTCCGCGTACTCCTCGTCGAACGCGCGGTCCATCAGCAGTTCGGCGTAGCCCTCCACGGCGGTCATGGCGGCGTCGAGCTCGCGGAACGCGTCGCGGTCCAGCTGGCCGGCCGTGAGCGCGTCGAACCCCTCCTCCATCCGGGATTCGAGGTAGTCGGGGAGCCAGGGGGCCGCGCCGAACTCCGCGGCGTGAGAGACCTCGTGGAACGCGATCCAGCGCCGGAACCTGGGGTAGTCGACGTCCAGCTCGTCGGCGACGCGGACGACGTTTGGGTGGACGAAGTAGAGCTCGTGGTCCGCGTTCGGTTCGTCCGCGAGCAACAGGGGGTCGTACTGGCCGAGGACGTTCCGCCCGAGGAACCCGAGCATGACCGCCATCGTGCCCGTGTTCGCGAGTCGCGAGAGCGTCGGCGCGGCGGGCGCGACCCGATCCTCGATGGGGGCCATGACGTTCCGGAACGTCTCGACGTTCGCGTCGATCCAGTGGTGACGGTTCTGGATCTGGACGGTACCGGGCACGTCGAAGTCGATGCCGGCGACAGTTCGCAGGCGGTCCCGCGCGTCGCTGACGTCGGCCGCGTACGCCTCCTGCTCGGCAACGGAGAGGTCGAGGCTTCCCGGGTCCGTGCCCGCCTTCGCGGACTCGGCGGCCTTCTCCCAGTCGATGACGCCGTTGCCCGAGGCCTCTGTTATCGCCCGGACGCTACGAAAGAGATTCATAAGCGTTCTCGGAGACGGCGGGTGAAATGATTTGTGTCGGGGTCGAGAGGACACTGGACTTCGCTATGATCCTGCGAGAGCCGCTTCAGCAACCCGCCGCCGAAAAGCAGCAGTCGGTGAGTCGTCTACTCGGCCAGTTCGTCGAGTTCCTCCACGGCTTCGAGGTCCCCCTCGCCGAGGAGCTTCCAGACCGCCAGCGCGAGGCTCACGACCACGAGCAGCGCGAGACCGGCCTTTGCGGGCCCTCCAACGCTGAATCCACTGCCCTCGGCTGATTCATCGCCGCCTGATTCCTCCGCGTCCTCGATGACATCGACGCTGTCCCTCGCATCGTCGGCTTTCGGGCTGCCCGTCGAAAGCGTTCGCGGCCCGAGCTGGATGTGGCTGTCGTCGAGGTGGAGTTCGAGCAGCGTCAGGGATTTCTCGGTCATATCCGATTGGTGGGACCGATTCCGTTTAATGGTGCTGGCGTTCCCCGGGACGGAATATCGGACCGGGGCTGAGAAAACGGGGCAACGACCCGGTGGAACGCGAGTTTCATTACCAAGGACTCGGTGGATGAGTACATGGATCAACCCCGGCGCGAGTTCCTGAACGAGTTGCTCACAACCCCGAGCCCATCCGGCTTCGAAACCAGCGGCCAGCGGGTCTGGGTCGAGTACGTGCGGGAGTTCGCGGACGACGTCGAGACGGACGCCTACGGCAACGCGATTGCAGTCCACGAGGGCACGGGCGGGGGCCCGGAGATCGCGCTCACGGGCCACGCCGACGAGATCGGGTTCATCGTGCGCGACGTGCTCGAGGACGGCTTCCTGCGCATCGCGCCGGTCGGCGGCTCGGATCGGACCGTCTCGAAGGGCCAGCACGTGACGGTCCACTCGGACGAGCCAATCCAGGGCGTCATCGGGCAGACGGCGATCCACCTGCGGGACACGTCGGACGACGAGTACGAGGACATCACGGCGCAGTTCGTCGACGTCGGCGCCGAGAGCGAGGACGAGGCCCGCGAACTCGTCGAGATCGGCGACGCCGTCACCTTCTCGACGACGGTCGAGGAGCTCGCCGGCTCGCGGCTCGCCGCACGCGGGATGGACAACCGCGTCGGGACGTGGTGTGCCGCGGAGGGGCTCCGCGGCGCGGTCGAAGCCGACGTCGATGCAACCGTCTACGCCGTCTCGACAGTCCAGGAGGAGGTCGGGCTCAAGGGCGCACGGATGGTCGGCTACGACCTCGATCCGGACGCGTTCGTCGCGGTCGACGTGACCCACGCGACGGACAACCCCGACGTGGAGGAGCAGCACCAGGGCCCCGTGGAACTGGGTGCGGGCCCGGTCGTCACGCGCGGCAGCGCGAACCACCCGCAGCTCGTCGACCTCGCGCGTGACGCCGCAGCCGACGCGGACCTCGACGTCCAGCTCCAGGCGACGGGCACCCGCACCGGCACCGACGCGGATGCCTTCTTCACCTCGCGTTCGGGGATCCCGTCGCTGAACATCTCGGTCCCGAACCGCTACATGCACACGCCCGTCGAGGTCGTCGACACCGAGGACCTCGTCGAGATCGCGGACCTGCTTGCGACCATCGCCGACGACGCTGGTGGCTACGAGAACTTCGCCGTCGAGATCTGATTCGCGATCGAGCGGAGTTTCTACGTTTTGCGGCTGATCAGTCGGTTTGGGTAGGAGCGACTTGCGCGCAACGGAGCGGTCGTCGCTGGCGGCTGTGCTCTGCCCTCTACGAAAGCTGCGGCTCTTGGGCGGTTGCGCTTTTAAATAAGGCCAGGAGTTTCGTCTCCCGCGACACCACTCAGCATGCCCAGAAAGCCCCAGCCGCTGACCGCTCCCGCTTATAAATGAGGTCGGCTCACGTCGCTTGCGACACCACTCAGCATACCCAGAAAGCCCCAGCCGCTGAGGCGGTCGCGCTGCTCGCTGCGCTCCTCACCCGGCTCGCTCACTGCGTTCGCTCGCCGGGTTGCGGTGCCTGAGACGAAGTCTCAGACTAGCGAGAGCGAAGCTCTCGCGTCGCTTACGTCGCAGGGCGTCCCGCTCAGCGGCTGCCCCTTTCAGTCCCGCCCACCG
>JBDGPU010000053.1:0-3848 GCA_042219525.1 Halopenitus sp. | reverse complement strand
CGCAGGGCTTCCCGCTCAGCGGCTGCCCCTTTCAGTCCCACCCCGGAGTGGTAGCCGGGGCGTCGATTGCGGCGGCCACCGGGCCAGCGTCGTACGCCGGGCAGCCGGCGTACGGCGCGGACGCGGTAGCGGTGCTATCGCTATCGCGGTTGCGGAGCGGTGCTGTCCTGGCGGACTGAAAGGGCGACGGCCGGTCGCGCCAACGGGGAGGCGCTGCAACGACCCCTATCCACGGCGGGCGGTGCGGAGAGCCGTGGATATGTCGTGCAGCGATCGCGAGCGGCCGAGGGCTTTCGAGGAGTTAGCGGTGTTGTCGAGAGCAGTAGCGTCTGCACCTATAAATACGATTTATAAGCAAGAGCGGCCGAGGGCTTTCGAGGAGTTAGCGGTGTTGTCGAGAGCAAGTCCGTATCAACTGGTCAAACTAACACGGAGAGAGGGCCGAGGACTTTTGAGAAGTCCACGCTGCCGTCAAGCACAACACCGCCTGCACGTTTATATACTATATAAAAGGAGGAGCGCCCAAGAGAGTTCGAGGTTATCACAGTGCTGTCGAGGGCTTTCCGGGATCAGTACTGCCGACAAGCGCAGCGACATCCGGGACATAGTGTCCGACAACCACGACACCAAGAAACCCGACCCACCCACGGAAGGCCATAGATCAACGTCATAATTGGAACCCTTTTTTAACCCGCCGCCTGTTCCGACAGGTAATGGCCGTCTTCGACGACGTGTGCGTTCTCCTGCCGACGATGAACGAAGCCGAGACCGTCGGCACCGTCGTCTCCGAGTTCATCGACGTTGGCCTCGACAACGTCCTCGTCATCGACGGCGGATCCGACGATGGAACGCGTCGCCTCGCTGACGAAGCCGGCGCTCGCGTCGTCGTCCAATCGGGATCGGGCAAAGGGCAGGCGGTCCGGGAAGCCGTGACTGACCACATCGACGCCGAGTACGTCCTCATGGCCGACGCCGACGCGACGTACGACGCCGAGGATGCTGACCGGATGCTGGAACCGCTGCTCGCGGGCGACGCGGACCACGTCATCGGCAACCGATTCGCGAACATGCGGCCCGGTGCGATGAGCCGGTTGAACAAGGTCGGTAATCGCATCATCAACGCCGCTTTCCGAACGATTCACGGCGCGACCTATCGCGACATCCTCTCCGGCTACCGGGCGTTCACCCGGGAATCCGTCGCGGAGATGCACCTGACGGCGGAGGGGTTCGGCATCGAGACGGAGATGGCCGTCGAGTGCGCGAAGAGTAACCTGGACGTCGAGGTCGTCCCGATCACCTACTATCCCCGGCCGAGCGGCTCCGACACGAACCTCAATCCGATCCGGGACGGGGGCGTGATATTCATCGAGCTCTACCGGAAGGCGAAGACGAGCAATCCGTTGTTCTACTTCGGGAGCGTCGGAGTCACGGCGACGACCGCAGGCCTCGTTGTCGCCGCGTACGTCCTGTACAAGTGGGTCGCGTTCGAGGTCGGCCACGAGATCCTCGCCATGGTCTCCGCCGCCGGGATCTTGCTCGGGATCCAGCTGCTGATGTTTGGGATGCTCGCGGACATGATCCTGATGCTCCACCGGGAGCGCAGCCAGCAGCTGGACCGAATGCACGAGGACGACGAGAAGTAGTGTCGGCGACTACGGCCCAGCGGTCGCCGGCGCCGCCCCTGGCTTCCCCTACGGCTCCAGTTTTCGCGGAATGGCGACGACGTGCTCGTCGCCGTCGACCGCGACGACGGTAATGCTTCCTTCGACCGGGACCGTCGACCCGGATTTCGTCCGGATCTCGTTTTCGATCCGGACGCCGCCCTCGTCGCGAACGTGGTCGACGAACTCCTGCCACTCGCCGGGATCGGAAAACGTCGTCTGACAGTCGAAGATCGTCATCTCGCGGACCGTTTCCGGGTCATACCCAAGCCACTCGGCGACAGTGCGGTTCGCGTCCTCGAGTTCGCCCGTTTCCGGGTCGATGATGAACAGGCCGTCGCCAGCCCCGTCGAGAAGCTGTCGGAACACGTGCGGTGCTATCGGATACTCGGACGGAGACGAAGCGTCGCTCACGGAACGGTCACTCGCCGACACCGGCAAAAGAACTGTGGAAGCGTGGAACGCGGTCCGACGCGCTTACATGTAGCCGAGGTCGCGCAGGCGCTCCATCAGGTCCTCCTTGTCCTGGGCGCGGCCGGCGCGCTCGGTCGTGTTCTCGAGGTCCTGGAGCCAGGCGGGCTCCTCTTTCGTCTTCTCCGTCGAGACCTCGCTGCCGAGCGAGCGGAACCCGGCGAAGTATTTCGGCGAGATCGGCACGTCCTCTTGCGAGACGCCCTTGGGCAGGTCCTCGGCGGACTCCGGCACGTAGCCCTCGTCCGGGAACTCCTCGACCGTCTCCGGCACGACGTAGTTCCAGAAGACGTCCCAGACGTCGGCCTCGGCGAACTGCAGGATGGGCTGGATGCGGTCGTGGGGCGGGTAGATGTCCGGGTCGTGACGCGGCGAGAAGAACGTCTCGTCGGCGCGGGCCTCCTGCTCGTCCCAGCGGACACCCGAAATCACGCCGTCGATGTCGTACTCCTCCAGCGCGTTGTTGAGCGCGACCGTCTTCAGCAGGTGGTTCCCGACGTAGGTGTCGAGCAGGAAGGGGAACTCGTCCTCCTCGTACTCGAGGATGTCCCGAATGTGGTGCTGGTTCTGCTCGTTGAGCGCGTCGACGGGGATGTCGTCGCCCGGCTCGAGGCCGTGCTCGTCGACGTAGGTGCCGACGTCCTCGTTACGTGCGTACACGAGGTCGATGTCCCACTCGTCGGCCCAGCGTTCGGTGAAGTCGGTGATGTTGTCGAAGTGCTGGAAGTGGTCGATGAACACCGCGGTCGGCTTCTCGTAGCCGAACTCCTCGGCAACCTCGTTGATGAAGTACAGCGTCAGCGTGGAGTCCTTCCCGCCGGTCCACATGACCGCCGGGTTCTCGTACTCCTCGAGCCCTTGGCGCGTCACATCGATGGCCTTCTCGATCTTATGCTGGAGCGACGGATAGTCGGCGGGGTCTTCGCCCTCGCCGTCAGTGTAATCGACGTCTACGGACGCCGGGAATTCTTCGCTCATACCGCGAGTTGGGGGGACGGTGGGAAAAGAGCCTTTCCGTATCGCGGTGGCTTGACGCTAACTTGTACGGAAAAGTGTGTTTGTGGATGTTTAACGTGATCTATTGCATTGTCATGGAGCGATATCTGGGTAGATTCGGAACCAGCTACGGGGGCCGCTGAGGTGGTGTAGCCGACGCCGAACTTGGCGACGCCGCAGTCATCTCGAAAGCCCTCGGCCGCTCGCGCTGCGTTGGTTTTGACAGGTGAGACGGTCTTGTACTCGACAGCAACGCAGACTCCCAGAAAGCCCTCGGCCGCTCGCGGCCGCTCCGCGACATATCTGAACCTCTCAGCCTCGAAAGACGGTCCGGGCTGCCTGCAGTAGCGGGCTGCCGGGCTGCGACTTTCTGGTCTTCGTTCGCTGCACTCACGAAGACACCGCCCGGTTCAGATAGTGGTCGCCGGAGCGACTCCGTTACACCGCGACCGCCCATCGCCCTTTCAGTCCGCCAGGACCGCGACAGCAACAGCGACGGCAACGCGACAGCACCGCAACCGCAATTCCTCATCCCTCCCCAGCCTCGGCTAGGGGCGCGCCGGCACTGCAACGCACCGCTCGGCGTGCCCCGCCCTCCCTCGCACGCGTTGCTCGCGCGCCACCGCACCCGGGCCGCGCTCGCACGACAACCGCCGCGAGAGACACCCGGCCACCACTCCCGGGCGGGACTGAAAGGGGCAGCCGCTGAGCGGGACGCCC
>JBDGPU010000012.1:0-3886 GCA_042219525.1 Halopenitus sp. | reverse complement strand
ACCGCGCGGCGCGCCCCGCCCTCCCTCGCACGCGTTGCTCGCGCGCGCCACCGCAACCGCGCCGCGACCGCTTAGCAATCTCCACAAGCGACGCGCCGGCCACCACTCCTGGGTGGGACTGAAAGGGGCAGCCGCTGAGCGGGACGCTCTGCGATGCTAGCACCACAACCCGGCGAGCGAACGCAGTGAGCGAGCCGGGTGAGGAGCGCAGCGAGCAGCGCGACCGGTCAGCGGCTGGGGCTTTCTGGGCATGCTGAGTGGTGGTGCTCGCGACGCCACCCGGTTTTCTTTATAAGTGTGACCGTCTCAGCGGCTGGGGCTTTCTGGGTGTGTCGACTGGTGTTGCCGGCGACGTTCGTTTCAACAATTCACGTTCGAAAGAGCGATTGGCTAACCACTCTATCGCGCTCGGGGTATGCTACCCGAACTTAATCGACGCGCGTTGCGGCGATCCCTTCCACGTCGCGTGCGCCGATGACCTGATAGCGCCAGCCGTCGCCGGCGTCGACGCAGAGTGTTCCCTCGTCGGTGACCGCGAGGGCGACCCCGGGGCCGTAGCCCGCGGCGACGACCCGCTCGTCGACCGGGAGCGCGGCCAGGGTCCAGGCGTCGGGTCCCCAGGCGCCGTCGGCGTGGCGATAGAATCCCTCTTCGGTCGCCGCGAGCGCGTGTCCCTCGCCTTCGGCGGCGACGACGTCCACGGCTTCCGGCCAGGCGTCCATCCAGCCGTTGCCGAGGTAGTAGAGTCCGTCGGCGGAGGCGGCCAGGGGGACACCAGCGCCGGCGACGTCGCGGACGTCCGCGAGCCCGACGTTCGAGAGGGTGGCCGCGGTCGGGTCGTCGCCGACGACGCGGTGAACGCCGTCGGCCGCGGCGACGAGGGGGGCGTCGACGGCGCGGGGGTCGTCGACGCTCCCGATTCGGGCGATGCTGCGTCCGTCCGCATCGATGTCCACGAACGAAATCCCGCCGTCGTCGCTAGCGACGAGGAAGCCGCCATCGTGGTCATCGACAGCGACGGCCGGGCCGACACCCGCGTCCGTCAGGTCGAGTTCGTCGCCGGCGACGTGAGCGTCCTCGGCGGCGAGGCTGCCGACGCGCAGGTCGTCGTCGGTCGCGATCGCGATCCGGTCGGGGGCATCGCTCCGGGGGCTGATGGCGACGTCGCGGACAGTCCCGCGGCTCACCATGGTGAACTCGCCGATCTTGTCGCCGGAGACGGCGATGCGGACGAGCCCGAGCCCGCTCGCGACGAACACGTCGGTGCGACCGGCGGCGCCGGCGTACACGCGCTTCTCCTCGATCGAGATGTCGTCCTCGGCGGGCATGTGTCGACGGTGGGGGACGCGCTCACAAAAGGGTTCGAACTGTCGGTTCCTCGCGGAGACTGGACGGGACGGCCCCGTCAGCGACCGGTGGGTTTCGCGACGAGGAACGTCTTGCCACCACGGCGTTCGAGGTAGAGTTCGGCGTCGTCGAGCTGGTTCGCCTCGGCGCGGTCCTCGATGCGCGCGGCGGTGCAGTCAGTGACGTCGAGCCGGGTCGGTGAGGCGAACTGCGGCTTCGGGGCGGTTCGAGCGTTCATACCTACAGGGAGGACAGGTTCCCACTTGTAGGTCAGCCGTACCCGGAGTGAAAGTGAAAGTAAGGGCAAGCGGCGGTGTCGCCGGCGTTTCGACTTCGCGGCGGAGAGTGGAGGCAACGAACCACTGCGGAAAATCGCGAGAGAATCGAGCGGAGACGTACGGACCTGCCTACGAGCCCGCCCTCAGCGGTCGACGCCGGCTTCCTCGTCGCCCTCGACAGTACGGACGGTGAAGTGCTGGTAGCCGCTGTAAGCGGTGTCGAGCGCGCCCATCCACCAGTTCCAGCGTTCGACGAGCGAGGAGTCCTCCGGGGCGTCCGCGAGGTTCTCCAGCACGTCCGGCACCGTCAGCGCGTGGCCCCGGTCGCGTTTCGGCTTCCCGGAATCGGAGAGGTCCCGCGCCTCGCGCGCGATCACCCGCCGCTCCGCGGCCGTCCCGCCGAACTCTTCCTCGAGCGCTCGTTCGAGACGCTTTGCGTCCATACTCCAGATAGGAGCCGGAGCCTTTTGAGTGTGAAGGTGTGTCATACGTCTGTCGGCCGGTCCCGCGACGCTCGCACGGCCATCGGCCTTTTTACCGCTCCCATCGCCGGTTCACTCGTTATGAGCGAGCAGGAGTTCCGCAACCTTGTGCAAAACGCGGCGCCGTTCGAATCGGCGGAGCAGGCCGACCGCGTCGCGCGCGGCGCTGTCCCGGCTCGGGAAGAACATCACCGAGGGTGAGGCCTTCGACCTCGCGGAACACCTCCCGCAACCGTACGCGAGCGAAGTCCACGAAGTCGACGAGCGACACCGGTCGCCGGAGCCGCTGGGCGACTACATCGACGCCGTCGCCGACGAGGTCGGCCTTCTCGAAAAACCGAAGGCGACGCTCAGGGGCGTCTTCGCCGCTGTCTCGGAGTTCGTCGGCCAGGACGAGCTCGCGAACGCACGCGACCAGCTTCCCCCGGAGTACGGCGCCATCGTCGCGGGCGGCGAGGTACCGGTCGAGAAGACGTTCCTCGACGCCGTCCGCGCGGATACCGAACTTGGCGGCGAGGAGCGCGACGCCGCGGAGGCGACGCTGGAGGTGCTCGGCGAGCGACTGACGCGCGGCGAGTCCGAGGACATCGCCGCGTTCCTCCACGGGCAGGCAACCCAGTGGCTCGTCGATTACGAGGACGACACCGCGGCCGACTTCGGCCCGGACGCGTTCGTCGACCGCGTGGCCGCTCGAGCGGACGTGCCCGAAGCACTCGCGGAGACGTACGTGCAGGAGGTTTCAGGAACCCTGGAACGCGTCGTGCCTGACGACGAACTCGACCGGGCGACGGCCCAGATCCCGGACGAGTTCGGCGAGATCGTGACGTTCATCGACTGAGCGGGAAAGAAGGCGGTTTGGCACGACTGACGGGTCGCTTTCGACCCCTACCGGTCCAGGTACTCCTGCTGAATCTCGACGATTTCGCTCGAATCTTCGCACTCGCTGTAGCGCCGCAGCGGCTCCTCGTTGAGCTCCGAGAACGTCTCGCCCCAGGTGAACTTGCTGAGGACGTCGTCGGCCTGCTCCGGCTCGCCCAGGATGTGCAATCCAGCCGCGAACGCCTCGACGGTCGTCAGCTCCATCGGGCGGCCGAAGTTGACTGGGTTCGCGGCGACGAGATACGGGAGCGCCCGGTGTTCGCCCCGCATGGAGAACTGCTTCTCGCCGGCGGATTCCCACGAGCAGTCGAGCGCGACGAGGCCTCGCTCGCGGGCCAGCGCCGCGTCGGCCGGCGACAGCGCCTGCTCGGCGTGGGGGTTCAGGATGATTCCGGCGGGGGTCGCCCGGTCCGAGCGATGCAGCTCCGCGCGGTCGAAGCGCGAGAGCTTCCGCGCCGTGCACTTGTCGGGATCGTCGTCACCCTCGTACCTGACGTGCAGATCCACTATTATCGGTTGTAGGTTCGTGGCGGATTTAAGAAGCCCGGACTGCCTGATTGGTTACTGGATCAGCTGAGATCGTTCCCTGTCGGGCTGGGTTGGGTACTGTCACCTGCTACGGTTTTGCAGACTCCTCGCAGAGTCTCAGTGGGTCTTTATAAATTGACTTAAACGGGTGATACAGGCTTGCGCTTGACAGCAATGCAGACTCCTTGAAAGCCCTCGGCCGCTCTTGCTAATAAAGTATATTTAAAGGAGCAGACGCTGCTGCGCTTGACAGCACCGCAGACTCGTTGAAAGCCCTCGGCCGCTCTTGCTAATAAAGTATATTTAAAGGAGCAGACGCTGCTGCGCTTGACAGCACCGCAGACTCGTTGAAAGCCCTCGGCCGCTCTTGCT
>JBDGPU010000205.1:0-3941 GCA_042219525.1 Halopenitus sp. | reverse complement strand
CCACCACTCCTGGGTGGGACTGAAAGGGGCAGCCGCTGAGCGGGACGCTCTGCGAAGTAAGCGACGCGAGAGCGTAGCTCTCGCTAGTCTGAGACTTCGTCTCAGGCACCGCAATCCCGGCGAGCGACCGAACGCAGTGAGGGAGCGAGCCGGGTGAGGCGCGCAGCGAGCAGCGCGAGCGCTCAGTGGCTGGGGCTTTCTGGGTGTGCCGAGTGGTATCGCCTGCGACGACAACCAAACGAACCACGGAGAAAGCGACCGTCTCAGCGGCGAGGATTTTCTGGACATACAGAGTGGTGTTGGCAGCGTCGATACCCGATGCGGGTGATAGTCGCTTCCCCCTCGATAAATCACTATTCTCGCAGATTTCGTTCCCAGTGTCCACCGGCCCACACTGACAATCCGTAGCCGACGACTGCGAGCGCGCCGCCACCCGACACCGCCACACCGAGCACCCAGAGCGGCGGTCCCGGGAGGAACGAGGCGATCACGAGCGGAACGACGACGGCGGCAATCGCCACAGAAAATGCCGCAAACCGGACCACGTCGAAGAGGAACTCGTTCGGATCGAAGCCCGCGAGCGCGGTCGTGACGCCGAAGACGTACAGCGAGAACCCGACAACCAGCGTCGCGCCGGCCGCGGCGTCAGCCAGCGACGTCGGGAACATAACGAGCGCGACCGCGTACGCCGCCAGCGATGTTGGGAGACCGACGATAAGGAACGCCCGGCGCTTGGCTGCGAGGACGTTCGTCGCGGAGAGCGGGAGCATAAGGTACGACTCGGGCTCGTCGAACATCGTAAGCCAGGTATACGTCGTGAAGGCGGACAGGCCCAGCACTGAGCCGAAGAAGACCCCCGGCGCAGGTCGGACGCCGACGATGGCCTCGACGATGCCGACGAGCCCGCCGACCACGGCCAGCAGCAGTGTTGCGGAGACGAGCGGCTTCCCGAAGCCGCCGCTGCTCCGCGCGAGCTCGAGCAGACTGCGGGCGACGATGTCGTTCCCGTCGCCCGGGATCCGGGCGGACAGCCCCCTGAACTGCGCCGTGGCGCTGCGGGCCGGTGGCTGGTAGGCCGAATCGTAGATCGCCAGCGCCCCGATGCTCACGACCAAGGCGAGCAGGGCAGAGCCGACCACCGTTCGAACGCTTGGCGAACCGAGCGCGGCGCCAACGACGCCTGTGCGCCACGCCACCAACGCAAGCCCCCCGAGCGTCAGGCCGAGGACCCATCTCGGAGCCCTGCGTGTTCGGAGCGCGATGAGCCCGACCGTGACGCTCATCCCCAGCGCGAACAGCGTCGTCGTCTGGAGCCAGAGCCGCGCAGCCTCGGTGAGGGCGACACTCACGACGCCCGCGGAAAGCTCACCCACGCCGGCGACGCCGGCGTCCAGCACGAACAGGGGAACGCTTCCCGCCGCGAGGGGGAGCAGAAACGCGAGCGCGTAAAAGCAGCCGTCCTTGAGCAGGAAGAGCCCGAGCAGGCGTCGCGGCGACAGCGGGAGGGTCTCTGTCGTCGACAGCAGCAGCGTGACGTCGCCGAGCAGGTTCTCCATTGCGTCGCTTCCGACGAGGCCGGCCGTGCCGGCGTAGAGCCCGAACGCGAGCGTCAGCGTCCGGACTCCCGTCAGTACCGCGTCGGGGCCGGTTCCGGTCAGCGTTAGCCCCAGGCCGCCGCCGATGGCCAGCGCGAAGATGACGAGCGGGAAGGTGAGGAAGCGCCCGCCACCGAACAACTTCGCGTGGAGGCGCACCTCCTCGCGCCAGAGAACGGCGAATAGCCGCCTGTCGCTGACCACGGTCAGGACGCCTCCGAGTCGGGGCCACCGTCGGTTTCGGCCGGTTCGCCATGGTCGACCACTTCGGACGCGCCCGCGGCGGTCGGCATATCACGCGATGCGGCGGTATCGACCTCCGAGAGGAACGCGTCGAGGAGCGGCTCCTCGAGGTCCGGAATCGAGCGCTCCGCGACGACCCGCCCGTCGGCGACGATGCCGACGCGCGTGCAGAGCTCCTCCGCGACGTCGATGTTGTGGGTCGAGACGAAGACGGTGTTGTCCTCGGCGTACTGCGTGAGGAACTCCTTGACGGTCTCCTGCACGATGGGGTCGAGGTTCGCCAGCGGCTCGTCGATAAAGACCACGTCCGGTTCGTGGAGGAACGCCGCCGCGAACATCACCTTCTGCTGTTGCCCGCGCGAGAGGTCCGTCGTCAGCGCGTCGAGCTTGCCGCGAAAGCCCAGTCGGTCGGCCCAGGTCGCCGTCCGATTCGCGACGGTTTCGGAGTCGAGATCGCGGACATCCCCGACGAACTGAAGGTACTCGCGCGGCGTCAGGAAGCTCGGTGGCGTGCCCTGTTCCGGAAGGATCCCGACGTGCTGGCGGACCTCGATGGGATTCTCGACGGGGTCGATACCGAGGACGTTGGCGGTGCCCGAGTCCGGGCGAATCTGTCCGGTCAGCACCCGGAGCGTCGTAGTTTTGCCCGCGCCGTTCGGCCCGAGAAAGCCGTAGAGCTCGCCTGAATCGACGGTGAACGAGAGCTCGTCGAGAGCGTTGAGTTCCCCGTAGCGTTTCCGGAGGTCCTCCGCGCGTATGACGACCATCGGCGGCAGTTTGGTGGGTGGATAGTTAAATGATGGCGGCGCCGGGCCGAGGATTCGTCAGCTCGGGCCCCGCTCTCAGCGATGTTCACCGGCGACCGACTCGACCGTCCGGAACTCCGCCCCCTCCAGCTGTGCGTACTCCACGAACGCGCCGAGTTTCGCGAGGCGATCCGGACGCCCGATCACCTGTGGGTGCATCGTCAGGACGAACACGCCGTCGTCCGGCGCGTGGTCGAACTGCGCCTGCCAGTCCTCGAAGACCGCCGACTCCGGCGTATAGCCACGCTGCCCCGAGAACGCGAGCGGCGGATAGTCGTCTCGCTGCCAGGAGATCGGGATCTCGAGCAGGTCCGTGGGTTCCCCAGGGTCGTACGGTCCGTCGACGGAAGCGCTGTCGCGACGCGCGAAGTAGGGTTCGAAATCGCGGGCCATCCCGGACGAGGAGTAGTCGAATCCGGCATCTAACAGCAGGTCGAGCGTGTGCTCGGAGTAGTCCCACGAGGGCGACCGGTACCCGGTCGGTGAGGAGCCAGTCAGGCGCTCGATGCTGTCGATGCCGCGCTCGATGTCTGCGCGTTCGGCCTCCCTGCTCTCGTAGTCGCCGGGCGGCGTGTGGCTCCAGCCGTGATGAGCGACCTCGTGGCCGGCGTCGACGACGCGCTCGCAGACCTCGGGGAAGCTGTCGATGGTGTGGCCGGGCACGAACCACGTCGCCTGGAGGTCGTGGTCCGAGAGGAACTCGAGGACGTTGGGCGCCCCGACCTCGGCACCGTAGAGCCCCCGTGAGCGATTCGTCGGCGTGTTGCGGCCGTCCTCCTTGTGGATCCACGGCGATACGGCGTCGAAATCGAACGTGAGACACACTGTTTCGGCGGTCATGCGTCGTGGTTGGGGTCTGCTCACATGATTGTACCGCCGATCCAATGGTTGAGGTATCTGTTTTGATGAATGGATGCCTTTGATTGACACACTACACGCTGGACTGCGAAAACGCCGTTCTTCGAACGGTTACAGATCCAAATTGGGTCGGCTACCGTGGCTGCTGAAACCACACAGCCTGCTTCGAAAGCCACAGCGGCTGAGCGCTCGCGATTCGGTTGATTGGTCACCGTCGCCAGTGACACCACTCAGCATGCCTAGAAAGCCCCAGCTGCTGAGGCGGTCGCTTTCCGCGTGGTTTGATCGGCCGTCGTCGCGAGCGACACCACTCAGCATGCTTCGAAAGCCCCAGCCGCTGAGGCGGTCGCGCTGCTCGCTGCGCTCCTCACCCGGCTCGCTCCCTTCGGTCGCTCGCCGGGATTGCGGTGCTAGCGTCGCAGGGCGTCCCGCTCAGCGG
>JBDGPU010000174.1:0-3943 GCA_042219525.1 Halopenitus sp. | reverse complement strand
TGAGCCGGGTGAGGAGCGCAGCGAGCAGCGCGACCGCTCAGCGGCTGGGGCTTTCTGGGCATACTGAGTGGTGTCGCAAGCGACGATAGCCGCCTCTATTTATAAGCGCGAGCGGTCAACCACTGAAGTTCTCGGTACACGTTGAATATCGCCACAAGCGCCAACCGCCGATCCAACCGCTCCAAAAACGCCCGCACATTTATGGTGGAATCCGCAGGAAGGTTCCACGAAGACCGTTCCCATCACCAATGCCAGACCACGACCCATCCGACGCACTACCAGATCTCTCCGGCATCACAGCTATCGTCACTGGCGGCGGCCGCGGAATCGGTCGCGCGATCACCCTCGGCCTCGCGGAAGCGGGCGCGAACGTCGTCCCCTCCGCGCGGACGAAGCGCGAAGTCGAGACCGTCGCGGAGGAGGCCCGCCAGATCGGCGTCGACGCCCACGGGATTACCGCGGACGTGACCGACGACGACGCTGTCGACGACATGGTCGCGGACACCGTCGAGGAGTTCGGCGGCGTCGACGTCCTCGTCAACAACGCCGGCTTCAATCCCGGGCACGCGATCGGGAAGCCGGGCGAGGAAGAGCCCGACGGCGTCGAGGACGTGCTCGACGTCAACCTCCGCGGCGCGTTCCGAACGGTTCGCGCTGCGGCCCCGCATCTGGAGGAAGCGAACGGCGCCGTCGTCAACGTCGCCAGCGTTGCAGGGTTGGTCGGTCTCCCGCGCCAGCACCCATACGTCGCCTCGAAGCACGGACTCGTCGGGATTACCAAGAGCATGGCCCTCGACTGGGCGCCGGACGTGCGGGTCAACGGCGTCGCGCCGGGGTACGTCGCCACGGAGCTGACCGAACCGGTCCAGGAGAACGAGGACGTCCACCAGTCCATCGTCGACCGCACGCCGCTCGACCGCTTCGCTGAGCCGGCCGAGATCGCCGGCCCCGTCGTGTTCCTCGCGAGCGACGCCGCCAGCTTCGTCACCGGGGAGACGCTCGCCGCGGACGGCGGCTGGACCGCGCGCTGAAAGCTCCGATGACGCCTCTCCACACAACATCCAGTTCTTATATGCAAGTCGGGCGAAAACTACCGATATGACCGAGATTCATCCGAATCAGCGCGTCGCCGTGCTGGCCGACTCGCAGAACCTCTATCACTCCGCGCAATCGATGTACTCACAGAACATCGACTACTCCGCGCTGCTGGAGAAAGCCGTCCAGGACCGGAACCTCACGCGCGCTATCGCGTACGTCATCCGGGCGGACTCGCCGGAGGAGGAGAGCTTCTTCGAGGCGCTCCGCGACATCGGCTTCGAAACGAAGATCAAGGAGATCAAGACCTTCCCGGACGGGACGAAGAAGGCCGACTGGGACCTCGGGATGAGCCTCGACGCGGTCACGCTCGCGAACCACGTCGACACCGTCGTGCTCTGTACCGGCGACGGCGACTTCGCCCGGCTTTGCTCGCACCTCCGCCACGAAGGGGTCCGCGTCGAGGCGATGGGGTTCGAGTCATCGACCGCGGACGAGCTCGTCGAGGCCGCGGATACTTTCATCGACCTCGCGGAGCGCGAGGAAACGTTCCTGCTGTGAGCGGACGCGAGTCGGACCGAGTCGACGCGCTATTCGAGCGCCTCGCACTACCCTTCGTCTTCGGGATGGCACTCGGCATCGCCATCGGCCGCCAGCTTGGGTCGAGCCTGCTATCGATCGTCCTGTTCAGCCTGGTCGTCGGCGCAGTGCTATTCGCAGTGTTCGCCTGGCTCCGGCTACAGCTAACTGAGTTGCCGGAGTGACGCGCTGTTCGCCCAGTACCCGGACACGTTCGGAACCGCTTTCCGCGGCGCGCCGGTAGCTCGACCCATGACTGACGCGGAAGATCTCTCGGATCTACGGGTGAGCGCCGACTACCAGTTCGGTGCGGGCGCGGGCGACGCGCTCTTCCCGCCAGACGAGGCGCTGTCGATCCGGCGGTCCAGCGGCGGCCGCCCGCGACAGGTCCTCGCGGGCGACGTCGACCCGACCGGCGGCGACGAGGGCCAGCGGCTCGTCTCCTACGGCACCGACGGGCGATTCACGCTCGGGCTCGCGGGCGGGCGCCGCCTGAAGGCAGCGCTCGACCCGCCAGCTTACCGGGTCGTCGTCGGTGAAGAGAGCGAGCCGTTCGTGCGCGACGGCCGGAACACGTTCGCGAAGTTCGTCCAGCGAGCCGGCGAGGAGATCCGGCCGGGCGACGAGGTCCTGGTCGTGGACGACGAGGACGAGCTGTTCGCCGTCGGCCGCGCTGAGCTGGCCGGAAACGAGATGCTGGATTTCGACAGCGGCGTCGCGGTCAAAGTGCGGAACGGCGCGAGTCGAGAGTAACCGAGTCGAGTTCCGGCCCGTTGGGTTCGGTTCGGGCTGGATTTCGCCGTCAGATCAAGCCGGCGAGCCCGACGGCTTCGAGGAGCGGCACGCCGGCGACGAGTGAGCCGATCAGGTAGCCCGCGATTGCGCCGCCGTTCAGGAGGGGGAGTCCGGCCTGCGCGCGACCCTTCATCACCCAGTGCATCAGCACGAGCAGCCCGGCAATCGTCCCGGCCATGGCGAACAGCGCCGGGAGGTTAAGCGAGACGAGCAGGAGTTCGAACGTCGGCGCCGGTGAGAACGAGAGGGAGCTAGCGACGAGGACCGCCGGGATGACGGCGTCGCCGAGGCCGATGAAGAACGCGTCGCGGTCGGGATCCTCCGGCGGCTCTCCCTCGGGCTCGGTGGCCCAGTCGGGCTCTTCCGCGCCATCGGTTTTGGCCTCCGCCTCCTCAACCTCCACGTCCGCCTCCATCTGAATCTCCGCTTCCGCTCTTGTTTCTGGTTCCGTTTCCGTTTTCGTTTCCGTTTCTGTTTCCGTTTCCGTTTCCGCCTTCGTGTCTGTCCCGACCTCTGCTTCCATTTCGGCCTCCGCTTCCGTCGGTTCGTGCACGTCGGCCGCGCCCGAGAAGTCGTCCTCGAACAGCGAGTAGGAGGCGGTCAGGGGTATGACGAGCACGACCGGAATCTGGAGGTCCATCACGCCCTCCGCGAGCGAGAGCATGTGCTCGGTACCGTAGACGGAGATGGCGTCGTAGACGGCGAGCGCCGTGAGGAGGATGAGTGCCGGCAAGAGTCCGAAGGAGATGCCGAACAGCCCCGCGGCGCCGGCCCCCATCACGACCCCGGACGCGTCGATGACGTACCACTCAGGATAGACGAGCAGCGCGACTGCCACGCCAGCTGCCGGCAGAATACCGAGGGTCGGCGTCAGCAGCGCGCCGAATACGTACCACGCGAGTAACCCCGACACACCGACGATGACGAGGCGGACGGCCCAGTCGAGGTCGAACCGGAACGCGGCGAGCATCAGCACGGTCGCCCCGAGGACGGCGCCGATGTAGACGAGGCTGTTCGCCGGATCCTGCGGGTTCTCGACGGGCTCGTAGCCGCTGGCGACGAACTCCGGCACGAGGGCGAGCGCCCCCAGCTGGATCAGCACGAACAGAACGACGGCGAAGCCAACGCCGCGGTACTCGCGGGGAATCATCTACTGGAATCTCGTTATGCTCCCGTTTTGTAGTTGTGTTCTGGAATGGCGCGAAAATCTTGGTAGGCTACTGTCGTATCGCCGCTTGTTTCGTGTTAAAAGACTCCGCTGTTGAATGGGGTCTAATCTACGGTAGATCGGCGTCGTTGGCGCTGAAACAACTCGGTACAACCAGAAAGCGCCAGCCGCTGAGCGCTCGTATTTATAAATGAGGTTGGCTATCGTCGCCGGAAACACCACTCAGCATGCCCAGAAAGCCCCAGCCGCTGAGCGCTCGCGCTGCTCGCTGCGCTCCTCACCCGGCTCTCTCGCTCCCTTCGGTCGCTCGTTCGCCGGGATTGCGGTGCTAGCGTCGCAGGGCGTCCCGCTCAGCGGCTGCCCCTT
>JBDGPU010000008.1:0-4055 GCA_042219525.1 Halopenitus sp. | reverse complement strand
GTCGGCTTCAACCCCGGGGTCAAGCCCCGTGGCATTCGCCTCGACCGCCTGTAAACGGCAGTATTCTCGATTTGAAAAGGATAACCCGGATTCAATTCCCGGACGGTGCATTCTCCGACCGCGCCCGTCCCTTACTGACGCATACCTGTCGCCGAAGGTGAAGGTTTGCGGACTGTTTTGTGCCGCGAGTGCGAGGCACCGATATGATCCTCTGTGTGGACCCGGACCCGAGCGACCTGGCCGCGACCCGCGAGGCGCTCGGCCCGGACTTCGAGACGGTCGGCGCCACGTCGCTCGGCGACGCGCGGGCGACCCTCTCCGGCGACGTAGGCGTCGACTGCGTCGTCACCGAGTACGACCTCCCGGACGGCACCGGACTGGAGCTCGTCCGCGAGGTCCGCGAGTCGTTCCCCGACGCCGCCTGCATCGTCTTCACCGACCGCCCCATCGAGCAGATCGACACGGCTGCGTTCGGCAACGTGGTGTCCGAGTATCTCCGGAAGGAGGGCGCGGGCGGTCACGAGGAACTCCGGGACCTCGTCGAGCATAGCCTCGCCTTCGACAGCCAGACCGCCTATCCCCTCCCGAAGGACGAGGACGCGCGGCTCGCCGCGCTCGAGCGATACGCCGCCGATCCCGAAGCCCTCGGCGACTTGATCGACCGACTGACCGAGATCGCGACCGAGCTGTTCGGCGTCAACTCCGCCGCGGTCGGTCTCGTCGACGAGCACCACGAGCAGTTCCTCTCCTGTCACGGCGCGTCCTTCGATCCGCTGGACCGGGACGCCTCTATCTGCACCTACACGATACTCGAGGACGACGTCACGGTCGTCGAGGACGTGCAGGCGGACCCCCGATTCGAGGAGAACGAGGGACTGGCGGCGGCCAACATCCGGTTCTATGCCGGCGCACCGATCGTGACCCCGGACGGCCACCCGATCGGGACCTTCTGTCTGCAACACGGCGAGTCGCGCACCTTCTCGGACCGCGATCGGGAGCTGCTCGAGCTCTTCGCGGCTGAAACGATGGACCAGCTCGAACTCCGTCGTCGCCTCCGCGAGGTCGACGGGGGTGAGTCCGATGGCTGAACATGAGTACGCGTTCGACGGGCTCCCGCTGTCGGCGGTGCGGCCGGGTATGAGCATCCTCGTGGCCGGCTCCGCCCACGCCGGCGCCCGGGAGCTCGGACTGCGGCTGCTCGCCGCCCCCGCGGACGAGGCGGCCATTCTGATAACGACGAACCAGCGGGCGGTACGGATCGCCGACGACTGCCGGCGGGTCGGCCTCGACGTCTCCGAAGAGCGGACGGCCATCATCGACTGCGTCGGGGGCGAGGAGAGCGACGCCGACGCGAAGGTCCTGCCGGTCTCCGGCCCCTCGGACCTCACCGGGATCGGCATGCGCTACTCCGACGTCTACCGGAGCTTCGTGGCCGACGACCGCGAGCGCGTCCGGACGGGGCTCCACTCGCTGTCGACGCTGGTTTCCTTCGGCGACCTCAAGAACGTCTCGCGGTTCCTCCACACGCTCGTCGGCCGTATCGACGCCGTCGACGGGCTCGGCGTGTTCCAGATCGACCCGACGAACCACGACGACCGGACGGTGAGCACCCTCGCGCAGTTCTGCAGCGCGCGGGTCGACGTCCGCGAGGGCGAGGAGGGTCCCGAGTTCCGGGCGCGGGGGATCCCCGGCCAGTCGCGCGAGTGGACCGGGTTCGACCCGGACTTCGACTGATTCGCCGCCCCGCTACAGGTCGGCCCGCAACAGCAGATCCGCCGTCGCCGACGCGTCGAACTCGAACGGGCGCCGCCACCAGGGCCCTTTCCCCGAATCCGACGACAGCTCCGTCACCAGCTGGTTCGCGTCGGCGCCGACGTCCGGACTGCTGAGCGGGACGACGCGGTCGAACAGCCCGGACTGGTCGGGGTCGCCCCGGACTAGCACGCGGGCGTCGAAGTCGGCCCGTCGCAGGTGGGCGTTGCTCGCGAACGACTCGGCGACGTCGTCGCGCTCCGGCTCCTCAACCACCTCCGCGACCCGAAAGCCGCCGATCAGGTAGGTGCCCCAGTCGGGCGCGAGGTCGTCGTCGACGGCGACGCCCATTTCTCGGAGCCAGTCGCCGTCGCGGTCGTCGGCCGGTCCCTGCCAGTCAGCCGGGCGGAGGGTCAGCGTCGCGTAAAAGAACAGCCAATCCCCGGGGTCGAGCGCGGCGATGCGGCTCGCCTTGACGCCGTAGGGATCGCCGTACGTCGCGGCCTCGCTGCCGTGGACGCCCGGGAACTCGGGATCGAGGTGGACCGGTCGCGCGCCGAGGTCGTCCGGAATTGAGAAGGGGAAGTCCAGGTCAGCGTAGGTGGGAACAGGTCCGTCGATTCGGTCGGTCTCTTCGCGTTCCTCCCTATCGAGCGTCGGCGCCGCTTCCGGAATCGGGACGTACGCGAATGAGCCGTCGGGATAGACGGGGCCGCGGAACCCCGGCTCGTTGGTGTTGGCGGCGACGTTGATCGCGACGGAGCGGGGCACGGTAGAGGAGTGAAAATCAGGGTGCGCGTCGTTGGCGCGGGGCTATTCAGGCGCGTCCGGCGGGTTCAGGTCGCGCTGGAACTCGTCGAAGACGTCGACGTCCTCGTCGAGCTCGTACTCGATCTCGCGCTCCTCCTTTTCGCTCGGGAGGCGGCCCGTCTCCAGCTCTTCGGCGACGGACTCCCACCCCGGCTTGACGCGGATGCTCTTGGCGGGCATCCCGACGACGATGTGGTGGTCGGGGACGTCGCCCTGGACGACCGCGCGGGCGCCGACGACGCTGTTCTCGCCGACCTTGCAGCCGGCGCGCACCATGGCGTCGTAGGTTACGCGGGCGTTCTGCCCGACAATTGTATGGTAGTTGCGGACCTCGGTCTGGTCGACGATGTCGTGGTCGTGCGAGTAGATGTGCACGCCGTCCGAGATGGACGCGCGGTCGCCGATGGTGAGCTTTCCGCGGTCGTCGAGGTGGACGTCGTCGTGGATGACGACGTTGTCGCCGACCTCGATGTTGTGTCCGTAGGTGACGGAGATCCCCTTGAAGAAGCGGCAGTTGTCACCACACTCGGCGAAGAGGTGGTCGGCGAGCATCTGGCGGAACTCGAGCGCGAAGTCGACGTTGTCGGCCATCGCGGTCGCGTCGAACTGGCGCCAGAGCCACTGGAGGTGCTTCGATCGCTGGAATTTGCTCTCATCCTTCTCCGCGTAGTACTCCGATTCCAGCGTCGCGTTACAGGGGTCGTACCCCTGGAGTCGCACGCGCGTCGCTTTCGACACCGGCTCGCCGGCCTGCCACGCCTCCCACGCGTCCCGGTCCCCGTTGAGATCGATCAGCACGTCGCGGACGACGTCACATGTGTCCTCGTCCGAGGAGAGTCGTTCGTCCACCTCGTCGATGAACGCCTGGACCCCCGCTTCCGCGTCGTCGGGGAGGGACACGTGTCGCTTTGTCATCGGCGACGATTAACCGCGGATCGTCAAAGGGTTTCGGTTGTGTGCAGCGCTCGTCACTCAGCAATGTACGTTTCCGGGCCCAGTCGATTCCACCCGCTCGCCGTCCAACTCCGGGATTCTCGCAAGATCGAGTTGGCGGGGAGTCTCGCTTCTTCGATTCTTCGTCTGTTCTCGCTAGTGAGGCCACTCAGCATATCTCGAAATCTCCAGCCACTGAGACGGTTGCCAGGTGCGTAGTTCATTTAGCTGTCGTTGATAGCGACACCACTCAGCATGCCCAGAAAGCCCCAGCCGCTGAGTCGGTCGCTTTCCATGTGGTTAGTTCGGTCAACGTTGCTGGCGCCACCACTCAGCATGCCCAGAAAGCCCCTGCCGCTGAGACGGTCGCTTTCCATGTGGTTAGTTCGGTCAACGTTGCTGGGGCCACCACTCAGCATGCCCAGAAAGCCCCAGCCGCTGAGCGCTCGCGCTGCTCGCTGCGCTCCTCACCCGGCTCGCTCCCTCCGGTCGCTCGCCGGGTTGTGGTGCTTGCATCGCAGGGCGTCCCGCTCAGCGGCTGCCCCTTTCAGTCCCACCCA
>JBDGPU010000150.1:0-4105 GCA_042219525.1 Halopenitus sp. | reverse complement strand
CGGTCCGACGCTGGTGGCGAGTGTTCCGTAATCTGCTGCGAGACGCCCATGCCGACGGTTACCTCGAGCGCGACCTGACCCGTCGCGTTCCGAGGATCGAGACCGGCCGACACGGCGTTCGAACCGAGGAGACGCTGACCGTCGACGAACTGCGCGACGTCGTCGATGCCGCCCGCGAGGAGACGCCGAAGCGCGCCGCCGAGATCATCACCCTGAGCTACACGGGGATGCGAAGCGGCGAGCTCTGGGCACTCCACCGCGAGGACGTCGACCACGAGCGTGGCTCGATCCACATCCACCGCTCGGTCTCGGATGGCGAGGTCGTCGACCGGACGAAGACGGACGTCGACCGACACATCCCGATGCACCCTATCGTCTCCGAGGCGATCCGCGAGCACCGGAAGCTGCTGATCCGTCGGCAACACGACGGGCTCCAATCGGAGCTTGTCTTCCCCTCCGACGAGGGGACGCCGCGGTATCCCGGCAGCCTCCGGAAGGCGTTTGCGACGATCACCGAGGCGATCGGGCTCGACAAGCACGTTAGCCCGCAGGTGCTTCGGCGCACGTTCGTCACGTTGATGCGGACGGCCCAGATCGACTCGATCGTCTCACGGTCGATTGTCGGCCACGAGAGCGAGGAGATGCAGGAGCATTACTCGCGGCCCTCGGTCGAGCAAAAGCGCGACGCCCTCGATTCGATTTTCACCGCTGAAGGAGGCTGATCCGACACGAAGTATCACAAGATCGTGTGACTTGCGTGTGACCCGGTCACACCACACGATGCACGAAGGCTGGCAAATGCGTTGTATGCCAAAGGGTTAGCAAGCACGCCCGGTTGGATTCGAACCAACGACCGTCGGATTAGAAGTCCGACGGGCCCCCTCCATCCAACGTGCTCGCCCCCGACGGCCACACACGTAGCGACACATAGCCACACCCTGACGCATGGTTCGGCACACCGCCGCGTGTGATCTGCGTGTGACCGGCACACGTCGTCCACACACCGCACTTTGAATCTGGACGACGGAGCAACAGATGACTGACGAACCGGAGCACGACATTGTCGAGATTGGAGAGTTGACCGAATACCTCCGATCCATCGCAACACAACTCAATTCTCGGATTCAAGAACCCAAAACCAAACGCTGGGCCCAAAACATCGAAGCAGCGGCCGACGAGCTCGAACGGCTGAACGAAGAGCTGGAGGAGGTTCGTCGCGAAAGGGACGATTTGAAGAAAAGGGAGGAGGAGCCCAACGACCGCTCCGACAAGCAGGGCCCGAAAATCGACAAGGAAACCGACAAGCTGGGCGACAACCTCGAGACGTTCGTCGAGGAGCTTCACGAGACCGAGAGCGGTCTCGGCGAGATCGGCGACCTCGAGGAGCTCGGCTACTACGTTTCGAAGGCCCGAACCCTTCTGCCGGCCGCCGCCGATCGCCTGGAGAGCATGGCGGGGGGGCTCGACTACCTGAAAGGGCGCGTGACGGAGCTGGCCGCCGAGAAGTCGCGGTTGAAGGAGGAGCTCGAATCGACCGACACTGTCCCGGCCTGCGAGCTCGAGGCCGGCGATGTGGTGCGCTTCCCGGACGGTCGAGAGGTCGAGATTCTGGACTCGATGGAGGGAAGCTCGCCAACGTCGTGGCTCCTTCGGTCGCGCGACTACGAGAATCGCGCCGACTACGCTGGCGAATTTCCGTGCCGCTTTCCGTTCGAACGTATCGAAGCAGCTTCGGGAGAGGAAGTTAGCTCGGGAAGCTCGGGCGAAGCAGCTTCCGGGAGCTCGAAGCAGCAGAGCAAACCTCAAAGCTCGAATCAAAGCAGCTTTGAGGCCCAAAGCAAACCCCAAAGCTCGACCAAGGCTGATCAAAGCAGCTCCGAACTCGCCGACGAGCTCGAACGCATCGCAAACACCCTCGATCTGGCGACGACCCCGACGATTGCCGAGGTCCCGACAGATGACTTCAACCTGGCCGCGGCCACCGCGACGATCCACAGGGCAGCAGAGGCGTTGAGAAAGAAAGGGGGCACCCTCGGTGGGGCTGTCCGTTCGGCGCAAAGCAGCAATCGAGGCGAAGGGAAGTCGCAAGACGAGCCACTCGAACGTGGATACGTCCAGAAGTCGCTCGACAACCTCTTCGAGCTGCGCGAAATGACCGCCGAGGACGACGATGTCGTCATCTACGAGCTTGGCAAGTGCGCGGCCCGGGTGTGGGTTGAGCACGACGAGAGCCAGGACAGCTTCTCGATCGAGTACAAGGTCGAGGGCCGGCCGCTCGTTCGGCTCCGGCCGCCGACCGACGACGGGCGATTCCATGACTTTGAGGAGGCCTGCGAAGCGCTTTATGAGAGCGTCCAGCGCGACGTCCAGACGCAGAAGGCGGCGCTCGTGGCGACGATGGAAGTGCTGAAAATGGATGAGGAGGTCCCTGATGTCGACGGATGAGCTCACGGACCGACAAGCCGAGATCCTCCGCACGCTGCGCGATCACTTGGACGAGCACGACGGCCATCCGCCGGGCTACATCCCGTGTGGACGTATCGCCGGACTGCTTGGGTACCGAGGCACCCCCGAGTGCCCGTCCGGCCGTATCGCTGGTGGGGTGATGGGGCGGTTGCGCAAGAAGGGGCTTGTGAAGAAGTCCGACATCGCAGAAGGGGTTACCGAAAGCGAACGAATGGTGGCGTCCTACAGGCCGAGCCGGAAGGGGCTGAGGTTGTTGGAAGAGCGAGAGGAGGGCGACCATGTCGACGGATAACGATTCGCCCGAGTACGTCTCGATCGAGATAGATCGAGCGGCGCAGCCCGGCGACCCCGACGAAGTTGCTGAGCGCGTCGAAGCTGCGCTCTCGGCGCAAGAACGAGAGATTCGACGTCGGCCGCCCTTCTCGAGAGGAGGGAGCGACCTCAAGGGCGATGCCTCCCTCGAGTCCTCCGATGGTTCGAGCAAGTTTCTCTGGAAATACGCCCGGCGACGCTTCGCCCAGGAGCTCGCCGCTGTCGCGCTCGCGGTCGCTCTCTGGGCGATCATCCTGCGGCCGCTTCCTATCGAGGCCCCGTGGAGCTACCTGCTCGCGTTCGTGTTCGGGGTGGGGGCGAAGGCCGTGGTGTTCGAGGTGTGGGGAGGTGACAGATGGAGATCGCTCTGAGCTTGTTCGTCGGGTTTGCGCTCGGGGGCGTGATCATCGTGTCGTTCGAAATGACCTGGCACGACCACCACGAACGGATTGAGCGGGAACGGGCTGAATACGAGGGTCGCTGTCTTACGACGTGGATCGCAGAAGGCAAGGTGACTGCTACACTGGATGGCAACGATGACTGACGATGACGACATCGAACATCTCGCCGACTATCGAGACCGCCCAGGCCCCTCGCCGGAGCCGGTAGAGGAGCTCTGGGATGCGGCCGACGAGCTGTTCGAGGCAGCCGACAGGTTCATGGAGGCGGCGCGCCGATTCTGGGGCGAGGAGATGGTCGTCGCCGCTCCGGAAGGCGGCGAGACGCTGCGGGTCGATCTCGACAACATGCAGCGGCGCATCCGGGCGTTCGCTCGGCGGGTTGCCGTGATGCTTTTGACGATCGCAGAGGAGGAGATCGATGAATGATGAAGCTCTTGCTCCGACGGGATTGTGCCGTATCAAGTTCGGCTCATTCATGATCGGCCCGCGCGGACATCTCTGCATGGAGAGTGGTGAGGGAGTATTTGTCCGCGTCGAGATCATGTGCTTTGAAGATTTCGGGGCTGTGATCGTCGGGAGCCCCCGTTTCAAAGAAGTGGCGTCGAAAATCCGAGTTGACTTCAGCGACGCCGAATCTCTCGACGAAAGGCGAGTGCTCGCTGCGAAGCGAGCCATTCTCGACCGCTGGCGGTGAATGTACAATACGAAAACCCCCGCCCTCTCAGGCGGGGAGAGTACCGCACCCGGCCGGAAACGGTCGGGTGTTCGTATGTGGAAGGGCTACGGGGCGAGCTGACCGACGCCATACCCAGCCGCCCCCCCGACGATGAGCGCCCCGGCCGATAGGGCCCAGGTCGCCCACTGGGGCCATCGGCCCTTGAGCTCATTGAGTCGCGCTTGCTGCTTCCCGAGCTTCATCGAGAGCT
>JBDGPU010000146.1:0-4115 GCA_042219525.1 Halopenitus sp. | reverse complement strand
AGCGAGCAGCGCGACCGTCTCAGCGGCTGGGGCTTTCTGGGCATGCTGAGTGGTATCAGCAGCAACGTTGCCCAAGCAAACCACGCACAAAGCGACCGTCTCAGCGGCTGAGGCTTTCTGGGTGTGCCGAGTGGTGTCGCCAGCGACAATAACCGAACAAACCACGCAAAAACGATCGGCTCAGCTGCTGGGGCTTTCAAGACATGCTGAGTGGTGTCGATAGCAACGATAGCCAATCAGGTCGAAGAGCCAACGCCTACTTATAAGTCAGAATCTCTCACACGCTACCAGGGTTCGTTCTTCAGGCCGAGTTTGTACGCCGCGACGTTGGTCACGACGTGGAGGAGCGGGGTGACGACGACGATCACGGCGATCACGCCGGGCGTGAACGTTGCGAAGAACCACTCGGGCGTCACGATCAGCGTCAACCCGAGAGCGCCGGCAACGAAGTCGAGCTGGTCGAGCCCGGGGAAGGAGGCGCCGCGCTCGCGGCCGGAGCGGCGCTTGACGAAGGAGGCGCCGATGTCGCCGAGCATCGCGCCGAACGCGAGCGCGAGTGCCGCCGGGAGCGTGAACTCGGGCAGCATCTCGATGCCGGTGGCCTCGACGATGGGACCGCGAATCCAGTTCAGGAGGAGGGCGAGGACGACCCCGACGATCGTACCGACCGCGGTCCCGCGCCACGTTTTCCCGTCCCCGAGGATCCGCGTGCCGTCCCACGTGCGGCCGCCGTCGATGGGGCGGCCACCCCCCGCGAGCACCGCGGCGTTGTTCGGGACGTAGGCGGGGATCATCGTCCAGATCGCCGTCGCCACGAGAGAACCGACCATAGCGTGGCCAGGCACGGCCAGGCTTTATAGGGCACGGAACGGGCGGCGCCGACGATCGGCCCCGGAAACCCGGCACCAACCATGTGGCAATGTTGCACACCATCGCCGACGGTAACCCTGATAACGGGCCGCTTACAACCTCGGGGCATGATCCCACCGATCGCGAGCAACTTCGTCGCCGGCGAGTCCCCGGCCGCGGCGCTCGAGCACGCGCAAGCGATGAACGAGGACGACGTGCGGGTCATCCTCAACCTCCTGGGGGAGCACTACGACGAGCCCGAGCCGGCCGCCAAGGACGCAGCCGCCTATCGCCGGCTCCTCGACGACATCGCCGCCGCCGACCTCGAGGCCTGCATCTCCGTGAAGCCCTCCCAGCTCGGCCTCGACGTTTCCGGGGAGCTGTTCGCGGAGAACCTTCGCGACATCGTGGAACACGCGCACGAGCGCGACGTCTTCGTCTGGTGTGACATGGAGGACGCCTCGACGACGGACGACACCCTCGACACGTTCGTCAAACTCGCCGAGGAGTTCCCCTGGACGCTCGGCCAGTGCATCCAGTCGAACCTGAAGCGCACGCACGACGACCTTGCGGACCTCGTCGACGTCCCGGGGGCGCTCCGCCTCGTCAAGGGCGCCTACGACGAGCCGGCGGCGATCGCCTACAAGGAGAAGGACCGCGTCGACGAGGCGTACCGCGAGGACATCGAGTACCTGTTCGCGAACCGCGACCGCGGCGTCGCCGTCGGCAGCCACGACCCGGAAATGATCGCGCTCGCGCGACGGCTCGGCGAGGAGCACGGCACGGACTACGAGATACAGATGCTGATGGGCGTGCGCGAGGACGCCCAGCGCGACCTGGCCGCCCAGGGCGTCGAGGTCTGGCAGTACGCGCCCTACGGCGACAAGTGGCTCTCCTACTTCTACCGTCGCATCCGGGAGCGCAAGGAGAACGCGCTGTTCGCGGTCAAGGCCATCCTGAGCTGATCCGTTTCGCGACGGATTCACTTCGCTTCACGTCGCCGCGGTAAGCTCCGCTCGCCTCGGTCGTGACAAAGGGCTGATTAGGGATGGCGCTCATGGGTACGTATCCGATGGCAACGTGGAAACGCGACTTCGCGAGTGGGCTCATCGTTCTGCTGCCGCTGATCGTCCTGCTCATCCTGCTGCAGTGGGTCTACAGCCACATCGCGGATTTCCCGCTCATCCGCTCGCTGGAGCCGGCCTGGCTCTACGGGCCGATCGTCCCGTTTTATCGCGTATTTATCGCCTTCGCCATCTTCGCAACGCTGGTCTACGCCGTCGGATCGTTCATGCGGACCGCCCTCGGCCGATACCTCGAGGAGTGGGTCGACGACGTGATAAACCGGATCCCCGCGCTCCGCGTCGTGTACAACGCCTCGAAGCTCGCCGTCGAGACGGCAGTCTCGGGGACCGACGAGCTCCAGAAGCCAGTGCGCATCACCACCTGGAACGACGTCCGCATGACCGCGTTCAAGACCGGGAAGAAGACGCCGGATGGCCGGCTCGTATTGTTCCTGCCGACCGCGCCGAACATCACGTCGGGATACGTCATCGAGGTCCAACCGGAACGCGTCGAGACCACGGGCGAGAGCGTCGAGGAAGCGATGACCCGGATCCTCTCCGCGGGCTTCGCGGAGTCCGCTCACCAGGTCCCCGTCGAGGAGGAGAGCATCGAGGAAGCGGCGGGGAGTCAGTCGCGGGAAGACCGCTTCTGACCGTCGCGGGTTCGTCCGGGAGTACTCGCGGCGATAGCGGGGACAACGGCGAGAGAAATAGCGAGAGCGACAGCGGCGCTGTCGTCGTCGCCGTCACCGTCGTCGTCGACGAAGTTAGACGTATGTGAACCAGTCGTCGTGCTCGTCCGTCCGGCGTTCGACGAGGTCGAAGAACGCAGTCTGGAGTTCCTCAGTGACCGGACCACGGCTGCCGTTGCCGATTTCCGTGTCGTCGACGGAGCGGATCGGCGTGACCTCAGCGGCAGAGCCGGTGAAGAACAGCTCGTCGGCGGTGTACAGCTGGCCGCGGGAGACGACGGCCTCGTCGTGGACCTCGTAGCCGCGCTCCTCGGCGAGCGTGATGAGGGTGTCGCGGGTGATGCCCTCGAGGATGCTCTGGGCCACGCCGGGCGTATAGATCTCGCCGTCGTTGACCATGAAGATGTTCTCGCCGGGGCCCTCGGCGACGTTGCCCTCCTTGTTCAGGACGATGCTCTCGACGTAGCCGTTCCGGCGCGCTTCCTCGCCCGCGAGCATGGAGTTGACGTACAGCCCCGTCGTCTTCACGTTCGTCGGGACCTGCGAGGAGGCGTGTTTGCGCCAGGAGGAGACCATCACGTCGACGCCCTCCTCGAGGGCTTCCTCGCCCAGGTACGCGCCCCAGGGCCACGCCGCGATGGCGAGGTCCGTCGGGCAGTTCCCCGGCGAGACGCCGAGGGTATCGTAGCCGTAGTACGCGATCGGCCGGATGTAGCAGCTCTCGAGGTCCTGCGAGCGGAGCAGTTCGAGGGTCGCCTCGGTCAGCTCCTCGCGCGAGTGCTCGATCTCGAGGTCGTACACTTTCGCGGACTCAAACAGGCGGTCGAGGTGCTCCTCCCAGCGGAAGATGGCCGGGCCGTTCTCGGTATCGTAACAGCGGACCCCCTCAAACACGCCGGAGCCGTAGTGCAGCGCGTGGGTCAGAACGTGCGTCGTCGCGTCCTCCCAGTCGAGGAACTCCCCGTTCTTCCAGATAGTGTCCACGTCCATTTCGTCGAAGCTCATGTACGAGCGGTTGTCTGTGGGTCAGTATAAATGTACGAGATGTGGAACTGGACGTCGGAAGTTTCGATGCTGAACGGGCTGATTCGAATTCTCTTGCTTCGGAGTCAAAGGAGAAAGTGCAGACGCTGATACACTTTACAGCACCACCAACTCCTCGAAAGTCCTCGGTCGCTCTTTATAAGCGAATGGTTGGACAGGTGCAGACGCTGCTGCGCTCGACGGCACTGCAGACACCCAGAAAGCCCTCGGCCGCTCGCGGTCGCTGAGCGACATATCTGAACCTCTCCGCCTCGAAAGACGGTCCGGGCTGCCTGCAGTAGCGGGCTGCCGGGCTGCGGCTTTCTGGCCTTCGTTCGCTGCGCTCACGAAGACACCGCCCGGTTCAGATAGGGGTCGGCTTCGCGAGAAATCGAAGATTTCTCGGAGCCCGAAAATCTCCGATTTTCGGGACAGCGACTCCCCTCCGGCGCGACCGGCCATCGCCCTTTCAGTCCGCCAGGACAGC
>JBDGPU010000181.1:0-4142 GCA_042219525.1 Halopenitus sp. | reverse complement strand
TTTCTCGGTCCCTACGAGAGACTACCGAAATCGATCTGGGGCTAAACACGTACCTCGAGCGTCCAGACATCCGCCGCCTCGCCGGTAGCCGGGTCGCGCTCGGCGACCGTCGCGATGACCTCGCGGGCGACCTCGGCGGCCGCCGGGGTGGGCTTGTCCGTGTCGAGCGCCTCCAGCTGGCCGAGGGCCGACTCGGTCCCGCTGCCGACCGCGGTCACCGTCTCCTCGATGGTACTCCCGTCGGCGTAGGCGACGCGGATACCCGCGACGCCGTCCTCCGCGAGGCCGGCGACGACGAGCGGCGCGTCGTGGTCGTCGGCGACCTCGCCGGCCATCCGCCCCAGCGCCTCTAAGGCGGGGGCTCGCTCCCAGTCGCGGTCGGCTTCGTAGCCCCGGATCTTCTCCTGAAGTTCGTCGTGGGCCGCGTGGGCGTCGTCGCCGGCGACGGCGACGCCCCACTCCTCGTCGTCGTAGCCGAACGCGCGCTGGTGGTCGCGCGACTCGACCATTCCGTTGCGCACCAGGGTCCGGTCCGCAGCGATCACGACGCCGTCCTCACAGCGAAACCCGATGGCGGTAGGCATACCTCCCGATTCGATGGCACTCCGGAAGAAATCGATGGCCGAAAATGGCCGGGTGGGAGAGAGACGAAACGGCTTCGCCCGAACCGACCGACTACTCGCCGAGCAGCTGCTCGACGAGCGCCTCGGGGTCGAACCGCTCGATGTCCTCGTACCCCTGACCGGTGCCGAGGAAGAGGATCGGCTTGCCCGTCACGTACGCGATGGAGATGGCGGCGCCGCCGGAGGAGTCGGCGTCCGCCTTCGTGAGGACGGTGCCGTCGATCTCCGCGGCGTCGTTGAACTCCTGGGCGCGGTTGACGGCGTCCTGCCCGGCGACCGCCTCGTCGACGAACAGCGTCATGTCGGGGTCGACGACGCGGTCGATCTTCTCGAGCTGGGCCATCAGGTCGTTGCTCGTGTGGAGCCGTCCGGCCGTGTCGCCGAGGACGACGTCGAGGTCGTTGGCCTCGGCGTACTCGACGCCGTCGTAGATGACGGCGGCGGGGTCGCCGCCCTGCTCGTGCGTGATGAGCTTCCGGTCCAGGACGTCGGCGTGTTCCTGGATCTGCTCGTTCGCGCCGGCGCGGTAGGTGTCACCGTTCGCCAGCACCGACGAGTAGCCGCGGTCGGCGAGCCACTCGGAGAGCTTGGCGATGGAGGTCGTCTTCCCGACGCCGTTGACGCCGGTGAACACGAGCGTGACGGGCTTGTCGGCCTCGGCGATGCGCTGTTCGAAGTCGAACTGGCCGACGGAGATGACGTCGAGGAGGGCGTCGTGAAGCGCTTCCTCGACGAGTTCGCCGGTCGTCTCGACCTGCTTGCGCGTCTCGCCGAGCATCTTCTCCTCGACGGTGTCGAGGATCTCCTCGGCGACGGACATCTCCACGTCGCTCTCGAGCAGCGCCATCTCGAGCTCCCAGAGCGGCTCCTCGAGGTCCTCCTCCTCGATGATTATCCGCCCGGTGGCGAAGGCCTTCGCCCGCTTGAACGTGCTGGGCTCCTCGCCGGATTCGTCGGCCTCGTCGGCTTCGGCCGCTGCTTCGGCTTCGGCCGCTGCTTCGGCTTCGGCTGCAGCCTCGACTTCCGCAGCACGGCCCTCGGCAGCCGCGCCGCTCTCGGGTGTCGAGGATCCGGTATCAACGTCCGCGGACTCGGAATCGGCCTCCTCGGCCGCCGCTTCTGCGGACTCCTCGACGTCCTCGCGGAAATCGTTCAGCTTGTCCTTGAGTCCGTCGAACACGGCTACTTACTCTTCGTCGGGCTGCTGTTCCTGCATCTGCTGCATCTGCTGCTGCTGCATCTGCTGTTGCATCTGCTGGGCCTGCTGCTCGAGCTCGCTGCTCTCCTGCTCGAGCTCGTCGATCTCCTCCTGCGTCTCCTCGATACGGTCGTCGAGGGCGTCGCGCTTGCTCTCGAGGGCGTCGATTGCGGAGTCCTGCTCCTGCTCCGCAGCGTAGCCGCCGCCGAGCGAGACGACGATCTCGTCGATGTCCTGCACGGTCGCGCGGATGTACGCGCCGCCGCCGAGCGGGACCTGAATCGTGTCGTCCGTGTCGAGCGTCTCGATGGCCTCGATGGCCTCGTCGATCTCGAGCTGCTCCTGCTGATAGTTGCTGACCTCCTCCTCGAGCGCCTCGATCTCCTCGTCGAGGGCCTGGAGTTCCTGCGAGAGCTGCTGTAGTTGCTGCTGCCCGCCACCACCCATCATGCGGCGGTCACCTCGTTGACCTCGTCGAGCTCGATCTGGGGGCGCTTGCGGTTGTGCTGGCTGCCGACGAGCGTGTAGATGCGCTCGCGAGCGACGTCCTCGTTCGGGGCCTCGACCTCTTTCTCGAACGGCTGGAAGCCGTCGCGAGACTGGAACTTCCCGCTAACCGTAAATTCACTCATATTCAAAAACGGGAGAGGCACAGGGAAGTATCTTCCTAAAGAAGCCGTTCGACGGCTCTCAGGAGATCTACCGCGTAGGCCCACTAAACGGCGAGAAAAGGCTGGCCCTCGAAATTCCGGGCGGAACCAGCTCGTGATTCGCGACGGCGGAAGCGCCGTCAGTCGATGAAGCCGAGCGTGTCCTCGATACGCCCGAGCTCCGGCCCGGTCGTGTCCTGCCCGACGACGAAGCCGTCGTCGTTGACGACGATGCCCGAGCCGACGAGCGGCCCGCCGTAGTTGATCGTGCCGAGGTCGGCGTAGACGTCGAGCGCCTCCTCGACGGCTTCGAGCTCCTCCTCGCGCGACTTCGGGTGGCACAGCGCCCCGGTGTTGTTGGCCGCGGCGGCCGTGCCGACCGTCCGGACGTCGCCGAGGTCGCCCCGTTCGACGGGGACGTCGAGCGCGTCGCGGATCACCTGCACCGACTCGCGAGGGAGGTCGGGGTGCACGTACGCGCCGTAGTCGTTGACGAGGACGACGTTGCCGGCGGCGTTGATCTTGCCCGGCAGTTCGTGGACGGACTTGTCCGTGGCGTCCTCGATCCGCTGCTGTTCGCGCTCGGTCGCGCGGGCGGAGACGAGGATGCCGTTCTCGTTGCCGGTGGCCAGCGCACCGACGGTGTTCGAGCCGCCGATGTTCGTGGGGATCACGTCGGCGTCCAGTTCCTCGCCGAGGTCCGACTGGAGGTCCTCGTCGATGTCGGGACGCACTAACAGGGTGTCGTCCGCGACGCGAGCGAACACACCGACGTACGCCGACCCGGCGAAGGACGCCCGTATCACGTTACTCCGCGGGTTCCGCTTCGACTATCGGCTCGTCGTCCTCGACGAACCGGGCCGCGCGGATACGGATCTTGCTCGGGATGTTCTGTCGGCCCTGGCTCCAGACCTCCTCGTTGACGGCGGGGTCGAGGCGGACGGCGTCCTCGTCGACGGAGAAGTGCTGTGCGAGGTGCTCGCGGATGATCTGCATCGCGTGGTCCGCCTGCTCCTGTACCGGCTTCTTCTTCGTCTCGCGAAGCGGGACCGTGACGACCCGCTCCTCGAAGTCACTCGTACTCATTTACTCGTCGAGGTCGTTCCGCCGCCAGTTACGCCGCTTCGGGTTGCGGGTGACGTTCATGTCAGTCTTCATCATGACCCAGGCCGGCACGCGCTGGTTCTGATTTTCCTTTCGAGCCAGGCGCTTCTTCTGCGCCTTCGTCTTGTCACTCATAGTAGCCGGACTTTCACTCGGGGCGCATAAAACCCCTTCCATACGTGACTGGACACCTGTGAGAAGCCGGTCTTGGGGGAGTACTCGCACGATTCCGACACTGACGTGAGTCCACCGTCGACCGTGTCGATTGGGAATTCCGTGATAGCAACAGCGTTCGGTAAACCGTGAAAGCTACTCCAGCCGCGGACTCCTCGTGCTTATGAGTAAAATCGATTCTCGGCGCCGGCGACACCACTCAGCGAGCGTCGAAAGATTCAGCCGTTGACTGGTCGCATTTATAAACGAAACCGGGGGTTATCGCTTGCGACACCACTCGGCCCAGGTAAAATCACCCGACCGGTGAGCAGTCGTGCTTATAAAGGAATTCGACTAGCGTCGCCAGCGACACCACTCAGCATGCCCAGAAAGCCCCAGCCGCTGAGGCGGTCG
>JBDGPU010000136.1:0-4256 GCA_042219525.1 Halopenitus sp. | reverse complement strand
GAGCAGCGCGACCGGTCAGCGGCTGGGGCTTTCGAAGCATGCTGAGTGGTGTCGCTCGCGACGACCACCAAACAAGCCACGCAGAAAGCGACCGCCTCAGCGGCTGGGGCTTTCTGGGCATGCTGAGTGGTGTCGCTGGCGACGATTATCGATCATCCGGATAGCCCGACCATCTCAGCGGCTGGGGCTTTCTGGGAATGCTGAGTGGTTTCGCAGGCGACGACCGAACAAACAACGCAGAGACCGACCGATCAGCGGCTGAAGCTTTCAAAACCGCTACGTCGAGTGTCTCTGAAAACAATACTCGTTTGACAGTAATCGGCACCAGAACAATAAGCGGTGATCCCATATTTCATAGTAATGGCACTGGACGGGATTGGGTCCCGGGCATCTTCCGGTGACGACCAAACTCTCGATTCCGACCCGCGGATCCTGCTGGTCATGGATGCGGGCCGGAACCGGTCGCTGCTGGCGGAGACGCTCGGTGAGACGTACCGCATCGAGGTCGCGACGGATCCGGAACGGATCGAGGACACGTTCGACTGCTGTATAGTCGGCGAACGGCAGTTCGCGGAAGCGGCCGAGCGGATCGAGTCGAGACAGAAGGCCGTCGAGGACGTGTTCCTCCCGTTCGCGCTCCTCGTTCGGGAGGAGACGCGGGACAGCACGCCCGCGGATGTCTGGGAGTACGTCGACGACGTGATCGAGATACCAGTCGAGCGGGCGGAGCTGTCGGCACGGATCGACAACCTGATCGAACGCCGACTGACGAGCCTCGAACTCGCCGAGCGGGAAGAGCAACTGGCCGAGACGGTCGAGGAGTTGCAACTGAAGGAGCGGGCGATCGACGAAGCGCCGGTGGGGCTGACCATTGCGGACCCGAACGGCGGGGTCAACCCGGTCGTGTACGCGAACGCGGAGTTCGAGAACCTCACGGGCTACGAGGAATCGGAGATCCTTGGACGCGACTGCCGGCTACTCCAGGGCGAGGAGACGAGCGACGAGGCGCGCAGACGACTCCGGAAGGCGATCGACGCGGAGGAACCCGTCTCCGTCGACGTCATCAACTACCGGAAGAACGGCCGGAAGTTCTGGAACAAGGTCGACGTGGCCCCGGTCCGGAACGCGGACGGCGAGGTCACGAACTACGTGGGGTTCCAGACGGACATCACCGACCGGAAGATCCGGGAACGCCGGCTTGAGGTGATGAATCGCGTCCTCAGTCACAACCTGCGGAACAAGATGAACGTGATCGAAGGGTACGTCGCCCTGCTGAACGACGAGTTCGGGGAGGACGAGCGCCCACCGTCGCTGACGAAGATCGAGGAGGCGGCCGAGGACGTTATCGGGCTGGCGAACACCGTTCGGGAGATCGAGCACACGCTCTCCGGGCCGTCGGAAAGCGTCGTCGCGCTCGACGTGGCACTGGAGCAGCTAGTCAGCGCGTTCGAGGACCGGTTCCCGGAAGCCACGTTCCGGCTCTCGCTACCGAGCGAGGGGAAGTGCGACGTGGCCGTTACCGGGATCATCTCCGCCATCGAGGAGGCAGTCGAGAACGCCGTCAAGCACAACGACTCGACGGAGCCGACGGTCGAGATCCGGGTCGTTCGGCGGTCGGACGACTGGATCGACGTCGAGATCGAGGACAATGGCCCCGGGATCCCCGATAAGGAGATCAGCGTCCTCCGGCAGGGGGAGACCTCGCTGGTTCACGCCGACCGGCTCGGACTCTGGATGATCTACTGGGTCATCAGCAAGGCCGGCGGGTTCTTTGACGTCGAGCGAGTCGATCCGAAAGGGACGCTCCTCACGCTCAGCGTCCCCGCGTATCGCTGAGAGGACGGACCGCCGGAGAGGATCATGACTGAGCCAATCAGTATACTTCACGTCGACGACGATAGTCAGTTTACCGAGTTGACCACGAAATTCCTCGAGCAGGAGGGTGAGTTCGAGGTCGTCTCCAGACAGGAGGCCGAGGCGGCCCTCGCGTACCTCAACTCCGACGCCGCCGTGGACTGCGTCGTCAGCGACTACACGTTCCAGGACATGGAGGGGCTCGTGTTCCTCGATGCGGTCCGCGAGGACCACCCGGACCTGCCGTTCCTCTTCTTCACGGGCAAGTGCAGCGAGACCGTCGTCAGCGACGCGCTCGCGCGGGGTGCGACCGATTATCTGCAGAAACGGTCGGGCACCGACCAGTACCGGTTGCTCGCCAACCGGATCCGGAACGCCGTCGAGCAGTACCGTGACCGGCGGGAACTCGAACGGAGCGAGCGTTACCGACGGAAGCTGTACCGCATCACGTCGGCGACTGATCTCGCCATCGACGAAAAGGTCGAACGCCTCCTCGAACTCGGCTGTGAGCGACTCGGACTCGAGAACGGCCACGTCGTGCGGATCGACCAGGCAGCAGACCGGCACGAGATCAGGGTCGCGGCTGGCTCCGACTTCGTGGAGGCGGGGACCGTCTCGGACCTCGGGGAGACGTTCTGTCGCCGGACCATCTTCGCCGACGACGTGCTCACGGTCAGCGACGCCGGCGCGCAGGGTTGGGGGGACGACCCGGCACACGACACCTGGGGCATCTCCGCGTACATCGGCGGGAAAATCGAGGTCGAGGACAGGCTCTACGGAACGGTCTGTTTCGTCGACGGCGACCCGCGTGACCGCCGGTTTACCGAATCCGAGCGAACCTTCGTCGACCTCGTAACTCGCTGGATCGCCCACATGGTCGAGCGCCAGGAGTACGAGCGCGACCTCCGGTCGTACAAGCAGGTGGTCGACCTGATCCCGGACGCCATCTTCGTCCTCGACGACCGCGAGTTCGTCCTCGTCAACGACGCGATGGTCTCGCTCACGGGCTACGAGCGCGACGAGCTGATCGGCGCCGACGCCTCGCTCGTCTTCGACCCCGAGGACGTCGCCATCGACGGCCTCGTGGAGGGCGTGCCCGAGGCCGACCGGGAGCCGAGCGATTTCGAAACCTCGCTTCGGACGGTCGACGGCGAGACGGTCCCCTGTGAGATCAGCGGCGTCGCCGTCGACGACGAGGTCCAGGAAGCGCGGGCCGACGTGACGGCTGTGGTTCGGCGAGTCGCCGGCGAATAGGGTGGGGAGTAGGAAGGCCGCCGGGCGCTCTTGGGACGTAATCGCCGAGAACTGTCGCACGCGACGCTATCCGGGCGATTCGCTATCCACGTCGAATAGTCGCCGCGCCCGCCTGTAGATGGGCGCGCCGATCCAGTCTCGGGTTTCCGCCGCCTGGTCCAATTTCTCCAATGCCTCCTCTCGACGCAATTCCCCGCGTTGAACGAGCGCCTTCAGCAGAATCGGTGAGATAGCGACGTTCGCATCCGCTACCGTCTGGAGCTCCGGCAGGGCTCGGAGATCGTCAGTGATCAGGAACGCCACTTCGACAGTGCGAGTCAGGACTGCACAGCTTCCCTCGCCCGCATCGACACGGCTGGACTCGAAGCCGGAATTTTCGACCCCGTGTACCGTGATCTCCGCTTCGTGTTCGAGAACTGCGCTTGCGGCGTCCGCATGAGAATCGTCGTACTCTGCGGTCTCGATTAGCTCCTCGATCACCGTTTCCGTGGTGTGGACGTCGTACTCGTCGAGAACCAGCGGAAGGAGTTCCCCGGTAGAAAGGGTGATGAAGCTGCTCGTATCAATGACGATCATCGCTTTCAGCCAACCTCGCTAGCGTTCCGCGAGTTCGTCGGCGAGTTCGTTGCCCTGTTCGAGGAGCGTCTTCGAGGCTCGAACCGATTCGGCGTCTTGCCGGCCGATGAACCCTTTCAACGTCTCGAACTCGATCTCGTCGTCCAGGTACAGTTCGACGACGGCCTCCTTGAATTCCTCCTCGTCTTCTACTTCCTGCAGGTACTCCTGGAGTGCTTCCTTGACGATCTCGGTTCGGTTCTTGTGGGAGACCTCGGCCGCAACGTCGGCCTTCTCGACGAGTTCGTCGGGGAGCCGGAAGTTGACTTTCGTGGTCATCGGGCACACCTGTTGTGTATACGTTGTACCCACAATAGGATAAAGATACGCCCAGATTTCGGCTCGCCTTATAAATACACTACCGCAAGGCCGCCTCTCTCCGGTTTCGCGCGCTCGCCGCTGGGGGAGAAGTCGTCGCCGTCACGTATTTTGTCCCCGCCGAGGTGTGCGGTCGTGGGAGCGCTCGACGAACTTCTCGAGTATGTGTTTACCCCGAGGACGCAACAGCGGGCACAGCCTGAGCTCGTGAAATC
>JBDGPU010000026.1:0-4345 GCA_042219525.1 Halopenitus sp. | reverse complement strand
ACCACTCCTGGGTGGGACTGAAAGGGGCAGCCGCTGAGCGGGACGCCCTGCGACGTAAGCGACGCGAGAGCTTCGCTCTCGCTAGTCTGAGACTTCGTCTCAGGCACCGCAATCAGCGAACGAGCGAAGCGAGTGAGCTGTGAGGAGCGCAGCGAGCAGCGCGAGCGTTCACCGGCTGGGGCTTTCAAGGCATGCTGAGTGGTATCGCTGACGACGACGAACATCCAAGCCCCGGACAAAGCGACCGCCTCAGCGGCTGGGGCTTTCTGGACATGCCGAGTGGTGTCGCAGGCGACAAAACGGAAATAAACCCAACTCGGCAAAAGCGCAAATCGACCGGGGAATTCGACCTATTTACGGACTGTGCTGCAGTGCCTCCACGCCCGGAAGCGGTTCACCAGTCAACGCGCGAATGTATGCCCCACCGGCGATAGAGACGTGTGAGTAGTCGTCCTCGGAGAGCCCGTAGAGCCTGATGGCGCGGGAGGTGTCGCCGCCGCCGATGACGGAGAAGCAGTCGGTCTCGCCGATGCTTTCGAGCACGCCGACGGTCCCGATGGCGAAGCGGTCGTCCTCGAACATCCCGAGCGCACCCTTCACGAAAACGGCCTCGGAATCGCGGATCTCCGGGGCGTACGCCTCGACGGTCGCGGAGCCGACGTCGAAAAACGCCGTCGTCTTCTCCTCGATGTCCTCGACCATGACCTCTGCGCGCTCGCCTTCGTCGTCCTCGTAGGCGAGGTCAGTCGGAAGGTGGATCGCGTCGCGACGCTCCTCGAGGACGCGCTCGATGGTCTCCCGGTTTCGGTCCCACTGGTCGTCGTAGAGCTCCGAGCCCTCCACGTCGGTGCCGACCGGATGCCCGGCCGCGCGGAGGAAGAGCTCGCCGGCGACGCCGCCGAGGAGGAACCGGTCGACCAGGTCACCGACTTCCGCCATCACCTCGATGACGTCGGTCGCTTTCGTCCCGCCGATGACCATCGTCACGGGGCCGTCGAACTCGCGGGTCGTGATCGCCGTGTTCGCCTCGTACTCGGCGACCATCACCCGGCCCGCGTAGGAGGGGAGCACGAGGGGGAACCCGACGAGGGAGGCGTGCTCGCGGTGGGCGGCGGAGTAGGCGTCGTTGACGTAGGCGTCGAAGACCGCCGAAAGCGTCTGGACGAACGCCGTTTCGGCCTTGGCCTCGGGTGGCTCCTCGGGGAGCTCGTCCGCGCACATGCGCGTGTTCTCGAGGAGGAGCACCTCGCCGGCGTCGACGTCCTCGATGGCGGCGAGGGCCTCGTCGCCGAAGACGTCGCCGACGAACGCGACGTCGCGGTCGAGGTGGGAAGCGAGAATCTCCGCGTGGCCTTCCAGCGACGTGAAGTCCTCGCGCCCGGGGCGGCCCTGGTGGGCCATGCAGACGACGCGATGCCCGGCGTTCACGAGGTCCTGCACCGTCTGCGCGTGCCGCGAGAAGCGGCGGCTGTCCTGTGGTTCGCCGTCCTCGATAGGGGAGTTCAGATCGAGACGAACGAGCACCCGGGAGTTCGGAGGAATATCGTCGATAGTCTCGAACGAGGGCATACTGGGCCGAAGATGGGCAGGGTACTTTACGGTGACCGATACGGACCGACGAGCGGCGGCAACGTGTGCCGCCATCGGCAAGCCGGCGAAATATTGACGGCCGAAATGGGGCTAGGCAGAACCCTTATTGGCACAGGGACCTCCATTCGGGCATGGACCGAGACGACCGCGACGATCCCTTCGAAGACATCTTCGACGAGATCGAGCGGATGATGAACCAGATGACGGACGCCGGCGCGGGCCCGCCGCGGTCGGACGACACCGGGTTCGGCTCGGAGACCCACGTCGACGCCTACGTCGAAGACGACACCGTCCGCCTGATCGCCGACCTCCCGGGCGTCTCCAAGGACGAGATCTCCCTGCAGTGTGACGGCGAGACGCTGACGATCTCCGCCGCCTCCGACCGCCGCGAGTACGACGAGCGCGTCAGCCTCCCTGCTCGCGTCGACGAGCACACCGCCTCCGCGACGTTCAACAACGGCGTCCTCCACGTCGAGTTCGACCGCGCCGACGACTCCGCGTCGATCGACGTCGAGTAATCAACACCACTGTTTTTCGATTTCCGCTTCTCACAGCGACCAGCCACGCGTCTCGCACTGCCACTCGTCGAGGGCGGTCCGGAACGCCGCCCGTTCCGCCGCCGTCGACTCCGCGTAGTCCGCGGCGTCGAGGCGGCGCTCCAGCGCTGCCAGCGTTCGGTCGTAGAGGGACGATTCACCGTCCGTCTCCCGAGCCGGCCAGCCGCCATCTCGCCGCGCGTCGAGTAGCGCCGCGACGAGGGCTGGGTCGCCGTCGACCGCGCGTGCGAGGTCGCGGACGTCGGCGACGACGCACCCGTGCTCGTCGACGTATTCCGCGGCGTACACCGCTCGAAGCGCGTACAGCGCCTTCTTCAGGCTGTCCGCCTGCAGTTCGGCGCCATCGCCGTCGCTGTCGTCGTCGACATCGTCGCCGTTGTCGTCGCCGTCGACATCGCTGGCGGCTTCGAGTTCCGAGTACAGGCTGCGTGCCATTCCGACGTATCGCTGGGGGAGATCCAGCGGGAGATGGTCCCGCAGCAGGTTGCGGAGCGAATCGACCGCCGCGGGAACGTCGTCGCGCACGACGGGCGCGGCGAGCACGGCCTCGAAGAGCGCGAAGTCCCCGCCGGCGAGCGCGTCCGCGAACGCGCGGAGCTCCAGGCTCTCGAACTCGACCGGGGCAGGGACGGCGGGGTCGGCCTCGCGGTCCGTGATCGCGGGGACCTGCACGCGCGCCGCCGGCCGGTCGAGTAGCGCGTACCGCCGACCGTCGGCAAGGTGGAAACCGCGCACGTCGACGTCGCTCTCGGCCGTCGCGAAGCCGTACGCGTGGCTGCCGACGAGCGCGTAGTAGCCGGGATCGCATCCGCCGGCGACTGCGCCAGCGTCGGCAAGGGCGACGGCCGGGATTCGGGCGAGTTCGGCCGGCGTCCACCCGCCGACCGCTTCGTCGAGTCGGCGGTGGCTGCGCTCGTCCATGGGTCAGGCGCCTGGGGCATGGTCGTCGGGACCTTTGCTGTCGGCGCTATCCGCGGCCGTCTCCCGGATCAGGTTGGCGAGTCGGTCGTAGAAGCCGGGTTCGTACTTCGTCGCGGCGTCGACCGTCGGGCGCGCGTTCGTCTCGTTGACGACGAGCCGGTCGTCCGTCTCCAGCAGGTCGACGCCGAGGTAGTCGATGTCGAGCACGTCGGCCGCGCGCTCCGCGAGTCGGCGGTGGCGCTCCGGGAGGTCGACGCCCGTGGCCTCCGCGCCGCGGTGGACGTTGTGCTTCCAGCGCCCAGTTGCGAGTGCGTCGTCCGGGAGCCGGCGTTCGACGGCGCCGGCGAACTCGCCGTCGACGACCATCGCGCGGTAGTCGTGGGCGTCGGGCAGGAACTCCTGGAGCAGGTAGGACTTGTCGCCCGTCGCGCGGAAGTCGTGGACCAGGTCGAGGTAGTCGACCACCCCGAGCAGCGAGTCGAGGTCGGTCGCGGTCGCAACGCCGACCCCGCGCGTCGCGGAGTTCGGCTTCACGACGACGGGGTACGAGAAGTCGCTCGCGGCCTCGACGACAGTGGACTCGTCGGCCGGGTTGGAGATCAGCGTCGTTTTCGGCACGGGGACGCCGGCCGCGTCGAGGCGCGCGATGACGCCCGCCTTGTTCCGCGACGTGAGGACTGCGTCCCGGCCGTTGACCCAGGGGATCGAGAGGCGCGCGTCGAGCGCGGCCCCCTCCATCAATCGCGAGGGGTAGACGAAGCCGACGTCGTAGTCGGCGGCGTCCGTGGGGTCGGCTCGGCGGTCGGTATCCGGGTCGTCGGTGAGTCGGATCGCCCGTTCCTTCGGTTGCAGGTGGGCGACCTCGATCCCTCGCTCCGCGAGGGGGTCACGGACCCGCTCGAACGTCTCGGCGTGCGAACTCATCGCGAGCCGAAGCATTTGCTCGTGGTTGGCTTTGGTCCGTGATAAAGATGCGAGCGATGCGGCTGGGAGAAATGTCTGGACGGTGTTGTTGCTCGTGACACCACTCATCACAGCTTAAATTCCCCAGCAGCTGAGCGCTCGCACTTTTGAGCGTGGTTTGTTAGATTGGTTGTCGCTGCTGAAACCACTCAGCACACCCAGAAAGCCCCAGCCGCTGAGGCGGTCGCGCTGCTCGCTGCGCTCCTCACCAGCTCACTCGCTCACTTCGTTCGCTCGTTCGATGGCTCCGGTGCTTACTTCGCAGGGCGTCCCGCTCAGCGGCTGCCCCTTTCAGTCCCGCCCACCGAGTGGTG
>JBDGPU010000203.1:0-4353 GCA_042219525.1 Halopenitus sp. | reverse complement strand
GGGTGCGGTGGCGCGCGCGAGCAACGCGTGCGAGGGAGGCCGGTGGCGCGCCGCGCTGTGCGGGGCCGGCGCGCCCCGGCCGAGGCTGGGGAGGGCTGAGGAATGTGGTTGCGTTGCTGTCGCTGTCGTGGTCCTGGCGGACTGAAAGGGCGACGGCTGGTCGCGCCAACGGGGAGTCGCTGAGACAGGCACTATCTGCGCCGGGCGGTGCTGAGAGGCGCAGATATCCTGCTCAGCGACCGCGAGCGGCCGAGGGCTTTCTGGGTGTTTGCGGTGCTGTCAATCGTAGCAGCGTCTGCACCCATAAATATGGTTTATAAGCAAGAGCGGCCGAGGGCTTTCGAGGAGTTTGCGTTGCTGTCAAGCGCAGCAGCGTCTGCACCTATAAATATGACTTATAAACAAGAACGGCAGATGGCTTTCTGGCAGTTACAATCCAGTTTCAGATCCCGTACACTCGCGTGGTCCAGAAGTCCTCGAAGGCGTCCTCCAGCGCCGGTTCGGGGTCGCCCGTCGCGTCCGACACGTCGGTCACGTCGGCAACGTCGCTCACCTCGCCGAGGATGCTCTTCTCGCCGACGACGACGAGCCGGTCGGTGTCGGCAGCGACATCCGCCAGCACTGTAGACACTTCCTCCAGATGCTCGCTGATCTGGGACTCGCGACGGCGCTCGAAGCGGTCCTGCGAGAAGCCACCCTTCGAGTGGGCGCCCATCACGTCGCTTTCGAACCCCTCGAAGTCGACGCGGTCGCCTTCCTCGTAGGTCCCGACGGCGAAGACGTCCGAACGGACCAGCGCGAACCCGACGCGGCCAGCCGGCCGGAACCAGGCGTCCGGGAGCCGGAACTCGCTGTCCCACTCACAGAACGCTGCCTCGGGCTCGACCGGCGGGCGGAGCGCGGCGGCGACGAGGCCGGCGTCGTCCGCGACGACGACCGCGGGGGCTGCTCGTCGCACGAGCGCCGCGTGGTCCTCGAACAGATCCGTCACGGCAGGAGGGAGCGCGTCCGCGTTCGGGACGTACGCCGTGAGCGCGCCCTCCTGGCCGGCTTCGACCCCGCGGAGTCGGTCGAGCAGGTCTGCGGTTCTCGCCCCGGTCGCGTCGCTGACCTGCCGGAAGTCCAGTTCCGCCTCCGTGTCGCCGTCGGAGACACGTTCGACACGATCTTCGAGCTCTTCGACGCGGTCCTCGAGGTGGTTGACGCGCTCCTCCGCCTCCTGCTTGTCGGCGACGGCGTCCGCGCGTCGCTCCTGCTCGGCCTCGAGCTGTCGTTCGAGGTGGTGCTTCGCCGATTCCAGCTCCTCGATCCGGTCTTTCAACTCGGCGCGGCCGAGCAGCTTGTCGAGCATACCGGTAGGGCGAGTCCCCGTCGGTTAAAAGATGCGTCGGCGGAAGCGGAGGGTTGCCGTGGACCTCGCGGCACCCGTCACGGTATGGCCGCCCTCGTCGCCTCAGGCGTTGACCGTGGGCTGCCAGCCCTCGTAGCGAAGGAGCTCCTGTGCCCGGTCGGCGTCGGCCAGAAGGACGCTCCTGGCCGTCGGCAGGCGGTCGTCGGCAACGTCGCGGGGAACCGCGAGCGTGCCCGTCGGCACGTCCTCGTCGCCGGCGACTGGGAGGTGTCCCTCGTCGAGTTTCATCACGAGCGGCGCGTCGAGTCGCTCGACGCCGTCGCCGCTGGCGTAGAGCTGCTCGTTCACCCGCTCGTGGTCCGCTTGCTGGATGACTGCCCGGTCGCCGTCATGGGGTTCGACGTAGAGCTTCCCCACGTAGTAACTGCTGGAGAACCGTTCAAACATGCTGTGCGTTAGTGACTACCACACTCGCACCCATAAGCGTTACCGGTAACGCTTTTGTGGGCGCGCAATTCGAGGGACGCAGTCGATGGCGACGGTCGACGGCGACGGCTTGCACGAGCGAGCCAGCGACTGCACCTCGCTGGTCGTGGCTGTACCCGCCACGTCATTTAAGCGCCAGCCGCGCATGACTCCGATCAATGTACGACCGGATCCTGTTGCCGACGGACGGAAGCGAGGGGGTCTCCCGCGCTATCGACCACGCGATCGACGCCGCCGAGCGCTACGACGCCGAGCTGCACGTGCTGTACGTCGTCGACGCGCCGGCGGTCAACGCCTACTCCGGCGACGAGTTCGTCCACGAGTTCGAGGGAATGGAGCAAACGCTCGAGGACGAGGGCCTCGAATCGGTCGGTGAGATAGCCGAGCGCGCCGAGGACGCCGGCGTCGACGAGGTCGTCACCGAGGTCGTCCACGGCACGCCGTACGAGCAGATCCTCCGCTACATCGAGGGACACGACATCGACCTGACGGTCATGGGGACGAAGGAGCGGTCCGGCGACTACCGCCGCATGCTCGGGAGCGTCACCGAGCGCGTCTCGCGGCTCTCCTCGAAACCGGTCAGCATCATCAAAACGGCCGTGAATGGTTGAGCGGGAGGGGAATGGTTGAGCGGGAGGGGAATGGTTGAGCGGGAGGGCTCAGATGACCGTGATAACGCCGCTGACCAGCAGGATCGTCACGAGCAGGCGACCGATACTTCCGACGAACGTCGCGGCGCCGAACTTGGCGTAGTCGTTCTCGAGGACCGCGAACGCGTAGATGGAGACCGTGTCCGGGAAGAAGGGGACACAGAGGGCCAGCGCCATGCCGACGTACCCCCATTTCTGGGCCAGCTCGACCGTCTTGGTCTCTGACCACTCGATCACGTCGAACCGCGAGTTCTCGAGCCAGCGGACGACCGGCCCGGCGCTTTTCGCCTCCTGTCCGACGTGAAACGCGACGAGACTCCCGGCCGCCTTCCCGAACGCGCTGACGCCCATGATCCCCGCGAGCGTCAGCCAGCGCGGGAGCCCGAGGTTCAGTGGGGCCGCGAGGACGACCTCGCTCGGGCCGGGGAGGACGAACGCGATGAGGAACGAGTAGGTGAAGACGACCCCGAGGCCGCTCCAGCCGGTCGCCGATTCGACGGCTGCTTGTGAAACCTCGACGACGACGGACCAGGCGGTGTCGAGGAACGCGGCGAACAGGAGGGCCGCTTCGAAAGGCATCACTAGACGCTAATCCACTGGCGTAATTAAGCGTTGTCGTCAGGGGCGGGTCCAGTCGTCAACGCACGCTCGGCAGCGAGACGGTGACGTAGCCGGCGAGACGCTGTCGTCGCCAGCGACGTGGTCGATCACGAATACCGCCAGCGACGTCGTTAGTCGTGGATCTCGACGCGCTCGATGACGGCCTCCTGCATGGGCTCGTCCTGGCGGTCGGTCGGCAGCGAGCCGATCTCCTCGAGGACGTCCATGCCGTCGATGACCTGGCCGAAGACGGCGTGCTTGCCGTCGAGGTGCGGCGTCGCGTCCAGCGTGATGAAGAACTGCGAGCCGTTGGTGTTCGGGCCGGAGTTCGCCATCGAGAGGATGCCCGCGCTGTCGTGGGTCAGCTCGTCGTGGAACTCGTCGTCGAACTCGTAGCCGGGGCCGCCGCGACCGGTGCCCTCGGGGTCGCCGCCCTGGATCATGAAGTCGCCGATGACGCGATGGAAGGGCACGCCCGCGTAGAGCGAGTCACCGCGGACCTCGCCGCTTTCGGGGTCCTCCCACGTCGGCGTCGACGGGGCGGGCTCGGCGTCGGCCGCCGGCTTGTCCTTCGCGAGCTTGACGAAGTTCTCGACCGTGCGCGGCACGCGGTTCTCGAACAGCTCGACCTCGATGTCGCCGTGGTTCGTGACGATCGTCGCCGTCGGGTTCTCCGGGTTGTCGATGTCGTGTCCCATGGGCGCAAACTGGCTGGCGAGTCGGAAAACAGTACCCATCCATCGGCACCGTCACGGATCGTTTATACGTGATCGCCGCCGATATGTACCTCGTGACTTCGACTCTCACTGTCGCCCTCCTCGCGACGTTGACGGGCCTCACCGTCGGCGCCCTCTTCGCGTTCCTCCGGATCCCGATTCCGGCCCCGCCGGAACTCCCCGGGATCATGGGCATCGTCGGCATCTATCTGGGGTACAAGATCGTTCAGTATCTCGGCGTGGGCTGGGATCTTCTCGACGCGATTGGATTATAGCGAGCACGTGCGGTTTTTGCGTGGGTCGTTCGAACGCTGAGTGACAACTGCATCGATATGGTCGCTTTGACGTCGAGAGTTCCAGCTTCCGAAGCGGTCGCACTTTTCTGTATAGTTTGTTCAGGCATCGTTGCTTGCGACACCACTCAGCATGTCTCGAAAGCCCCAGCCGCTGAGGCGGTCGCTTTGTGCGTGGTTTGCTCGGTTTACATCGTGAGCGACACCACTCAGCATGCCCAGAAAGCCCCAGCCGCTGACCGGTCGCGCTGCTCGCT
>JBDGPU010000015.1:0-4393 GCA_042219525.1 Halopenitus sp. | reverse complement strand
GAGCAGCGCGAGCGCTCAGCGGCTGGGGCTTTCTGGGTGTACCGAGTGGTGTCGCTCGCGATGACAACCAAACAAACCACGTATTAAGCGACCGTCTCAGCGGCTGGGGGCTTTCTGGACATCCTGAGTGGTCTCAGCAGCGACGTTGACCGAACTTACCACGCAGAAAGCGACTGTCTCAGCCGCAGGGGAACCCGAGAGCATAGGCGGATCTCCTCAGGAACATCAACCGTCTTCCGAGCAAATCCGAACCACGAACAAAAAGAAAACCGCAGAAATCGGCTACCGAACCAAAAGGTATCGCGCGACGCTATTCGAGGTCGAACCGGTCGAGCTTCATGACCTTCGACCACGCGTTCACGAAGTCCTCGACGAACTTCTCCTCGGCGTCGTCCGCGGCGTAGACGTCGGCGATGGCGCGGAGGCGGGCGTTCGACCCGAAGATGAGGTCGAAGCGGGTGGCCTCCCACTCGACGTCGCCGGACTCGCGGTCGCGGACCTCGAAGACCTCCGCGTCCTCGTCGACGGCTGCCCACTTGTAGTCCATGTCGAGGAGGTTCGCGAAGAAGTCGTTGGTGAGCGTGCCCGGCCGGTCGGTGAAGATGCCGCGGTCGGTGTCGCCGTACGTCGCGCCGAGCGCGCGCATGCCGCCGACCAGCACCGTCATCTCCGAGGCCGACAGGTTCAGCAGCTCCGCCTTGTCGATCATCCGGTCCTCGGGCCGGTCGTCGTAGCCCCCGCCGAGGTAGTTCCGGAAGGCGTCGGCCTTCGGTTCGAGCACCTCGAAGGAGTCGACGTCGGTCTGCTCCTGGCTGGCGTCGGTCCGGCCCGGCTCGAACGGCACCTCGACGTCGTAGCCGGCGTCGGCGGCCGCCTGCTCGACGGCCGCGTTGCCGCCCAGCACGATGAGGTCCGCGAGCGACACGCGGACGTCGTCGTCGCGCGAGCTGTTGAAGCTCTCCTGAATCTCCTCGAGGGTCTCCAGGACCGTCTCCAGCTCGTCGGGCTCGTTGGCCTCCCAGCCGCGCTGGGGCTCCAGCCGGATGCGGGCGCCGTTGGCGCCGCCGCGCTTGTCGCTATCGCGGTACGTCGACGCGGACGCCCACGCGGTCTTCGCGAGCTGCTGGACCGTGAGGTCCGAACTCAGGAGCTCCTCCTTGAGCTCGGCGGCCGCCTCGTCGCCGATGAACTCGTAGTCGGCGTCCGGAATCGGGTCCTGCCAGACGAACGTCTCCTCCGGGACCTCGGGACCGACGAGTCGCTCCTCCGGGCCCATGTCGCGGTGGAGCAGCTTGTACCACGCTCGCGCAAACGCCTGCTGGAACTCGTCGGGGTTCTCCTGGAAGTGCTCGAGGATCTCGCGGTAGTCGTCGTCGTGCTTCAGCGCGACGTCCGTCGTCAGCATCATCGGCTCCTCGGTCTCTCCCGGGCTGTGGGGGGCCGGCGCCTCCTCGATGTCGCCGACCGGCCGCCACTGCCACGCACCGCCGGGCCCCTTCACCGAGGTCCACTCGTGGTCGAGCAGGTTGTCGACGTAGCCCATGTCCCACTGGATCGGCGATTCGTTCCACGGCCCCTCGATACCGCTGGTGATCGTGTCGGGACCCATCCCCTCGCCGAGGTCGTTCTCCCAGCCGAGCCCCTGCAGGTCGATCGGCGCATCCTCGGGGTCGACGTCGACGTGCTCGTCGGGGTCGCCAGCGCCGTGGACCTTCCCGAACGTGTGGCCGCCGGCGATGAGCGCGACCGTTTCCTCGTCGTCCATCGCCATCCGCGAGAACTCCTCGCGGATGTTCGCCGCGGAGCCCTCGACGTCGGGTTCGCCATACGGGCCCTCGGGGTTCACGTAGATGAGCCCCATCACGGTGTTCGCGAGGGGGTCCTTGAGATTGCCCACCTCCCCGTCCTCGAAGCGCTCGGGCGACGTCTCCTCCCACTCGGTTTCAGGGCCCCAGTCGACGGCGTGGTTGGACTTGAATTCGTCCTCACGACCGCCGGCGAAGCCGTACGTCTCGAAGCCCATCGACTCGAGGGCGACGTTCCCGGCGAGGACGATAAGGTCACCCCACGAGAGCTTCCGGCCGTACTTCTGCTTGACCGGCTGCAGCAGGCGGCGAGCCTTGTCGAGGTTCACGTTGTCCGGGAAGCTGCTCTCCGGCGGGAGGCGCTGAAGGCCACCGGACGCGCCCGCGCGGCCGTCGATGGTCCGGTACGTGCCCGCGCTGTGCCACGCCATCCGGATGAACAGCGGTCCGTAGGTACCGTAGTCCGCGGGCCACCAGTCCTTGGACGAGGTCATCACGTCCTCGATGTCCTCCTTGACGGCCTCGTAGTCGAGTTCCTGGAACGCTTCCGCGTAGTCGAAGTCCTCGTCGAGCGGGCCGATGTCGGCGGCGTTGTCGTCGAGGACGTCAACGTCGAGGAGGTCCGGCCACCAGTCGTCGACCCCTTTCGGTTCCCAGTGCTCTTCGCTCATTCGGCACCCCCCGAAATCGCTTCGTGCTCGTCTGCGGGTTTCCCCTTCTCATATTTGGTGTCGTGTTCGAACATACGTGATTTTCCTCAACCGAACATCTCGTCGGATATCAAAAAAAGTAGTTGGTCTTGTCTCGCTCCCCCTCACTTCCCGCAACTTCTTCCGCTATCACACCGTCGAAGTGGCCCGTCAGTCAGCGGTGTGAACCACGACCGTACTGCCGGCGAGGTCGCCGAGTCGCTGGTGGTCGTCCGTCAGGTACGCGACCACGACTCCGACGACGTAGAACGCCGGTAGCGCGTCGACGATCCGCAGGAGATTCCGGACGACGGCGCCGCCCCAGCCGACGGAAGAACCGTCCTCGTCGACCACGACGATGTTGCGAAGCGACTTCCCGACGGTCCGCCCGTAGTAGCCCTCCATCGCGGTCTGATAGCCGATGAGCGCGAACGGGGCGACGAACTGAATCCCGACGAGAGCGCCGCCGACCCCGCCGACGGCGCCGCCGACGAGAAGCGTTCCACCGAGGTACCCGAGAACTCCAAGCGTCAAGACGACGAGCAATCCGTCGATGAGCAACGCTTCCAGCCGTCGATCCAGCACGCCTGCGTATTCGGACATGTCCGGGGTTGGATTCCGATCCATATACTGTACTTAACCAACAATTCCTAGTTAAAAATTCCCTCTCGATTATCGGAATTGGAAATCCGAAACACAACCCACACGCCAGTTGACATTCCGCTGCTGTCCCGCCTCGTCACGATGTCGCCCCGGGAAGTATCGGGCCGAGCAGAACGACCGCGGCGACGAGCCCCCCGACCGCGACCACGAGCAGCACGATGCCGAGCATGAGCAGTCGAAGTGCCCACCGCTGGAACGGGTCGCGTCGCTCTCGCGGACCGAGCCGCCGTACGAACTCGACCGGCGCGTCGACCCCGATCCGCTTTATTCTCTCGCCAACCCTCTCGATGGCTCCCAGGCCGGCGTCGATCCGGAGTCGCTGGCGAAGATCATCCGTGTCGAGTCCGAGTGAAGCCTCGCCGATCTCGAGGCCGTGCAACATCGACGCCCGTGCCCGACCGGCGGACTGCCGTGCGAAGGTCGCTATCCCGCGAGCTACTTGGGCCGGCGCTTGCAGCACCCACCGGCCGAGGCGCTCGACCCGCCCACCGGCCGCGAGGACCGGAATCGCCGGCAGGCGCAGCAGGAGGAGGGCCACCACGATCAGCGTGAGCCCGAAGGCTGCGACGAGCGCCAGCGCCACCGGTAGCTCCATGTCGGAACTCCCGCCGACGTCGGCAACTACCTTGGGGCCGACCTCTCAGGTTCGGGGCCGACCTCTCCAGTTCGGCCCGCAGACATTAGGCGGGGCCGCGTGTGGCCGACGAACGAGGCGAGTACATATGTCAGTCGAGGATGCATCCCGCAGTGTGACAGCCGCGAAGGAGGAATTACGCGACAAGTGGCAGTCGACCGGTGACACGGACTCCCTGACCTGTCCGGACTGCGACGCGGCGGAGTACGAGTGGGAGGTTGACGACACCTCGGTGACGATCCGCTGTGAGCAGTGTCATTACGGTCACTCGCAGCGGTACGAGGGCTAGTCGGATTCGATTGAGATTCCATGGTAGATTTTCCGCGGATACGCTTTTTCGGTTACCTGCGCTCAGTCAGGAGATTTGTTGTATCGACAGTTGTCAGCGACACCACTCAGCGTGTTTTGAGGACCGGAGTCGGTAAGGCGATCGTGCTATTCAGTTGATCAGCTAATGTCGGTGCTGAAACCACTCAGCATGCTTCGAAAGCCCCAGCCGCTGAGGCCGTCGCTTTCTGCGTGGTTTGGTTGGTTGCCGTCGCTGGCGACACCACTCAGCACACCCAGAAAGCCCCAGCCGCTGAGCGCTCGCGCTGCTCGCT
>JBDGPU010000162.1:0-4410 GCA_042219525.1 Halopenitus sp. | reverse complement strand
CCGCGCGGCGCGCCCCGCCCTCCCTCGCACGCGTTGCTCGCGCGCGCCACCGCAGCCGCGACGCGACCGCCCGGCAGCCGCCGCGATCGACGCCCAGCTACCACTCCGGGGCGGGACTGAAAGGGGCAGCCGCTGAGCGGGACGCCCTGCGACGTAAGCACCGCAACGGCGAACGAGCGAAGCGAGTGAGCCGTGAGGAGCGCAGCGAGCAGCGCGACCGCCTCAGCGGCTGGGGCTTTCTGGGCATGCTGAGTGGTTTCGCAAGCACCGACAACCAACCAAACCACGCAGAAAGCGGCCGTCTCAGCGGCTGGAGCTTTCAAAACATACCAAGAGGAGTTACCGACGACGATAGTCGACCCTATTCATAAAGAAAACAGCCCAGAAACCAGCTCAACAGCCCAAACCCGCGGTTCAGACTCCGCTCCCTACTTAAACTCGACGCCGAGGTCGTTCATGTTTTCGTTGTTCTCGGCGACGTTGATCAATAATGGCGTGAGCGCCTCGATCTCGGGCGCGTTGGCGATGCCCCCGGCGTCCAGGGCACGCAGTCCTTCGATCTCCTCGGCGAGCATGGTGACGATGTTCTTGGCGTCCGCGTCGTCGCCGACGACGAGCGTGTCGATGCCGAGGTCGCGGTCCAGGTTCGCGAGGCGGTCGGCCGCGAGGTTGTGGAAGGCGCCGACGACGGGCACGTCCTCGGGGGCCGCGTCGGCGGCGATGCGCGTGACGCTGCCGGCGTTCGGCCGGTGGTAGTGGAAGCCTTCGTCGTCGCGCTTGATCCCGGTTGCGGGCGTCACGAGCACGTCGTCATCGTCGAGCTTGCCGGCGATCTCCTCGACCGTGTCGCCGATGTGGTACGGCGGGACCGAGAGGACGATGACGTCCGCGCGGTCGGCGGCCATCTCGTTCGCGAAGCCCTTCACCGTCGCCTCGACGCCGCGGCTGTCGAGTTCGGTCTCGTACTCGTCGGCTTTGGTCCGCGCCCGCTCCGGGTCACGGGAGCCGATGATGACCTCGTGGGTGCCGTCATACGCCCAGCGGAGCGCGAGCCCCTCGCCGATATCGCCAGTGCCGCCGAGTAACGCGATTCGCATGCCGACTACTGCGGGCGGGCGGCAGGTAAGCGTTGCGCGACCGGCCGTCCTCGCCACTGCCGGCCGAGGTTCACACGCCGTGAACGACGTGGGAGAACCTACTCCAGCAGTTCGGGCAGCTCGTTCACGTCCTCGACGACGGCGTCCGCGCCGACCTCGGTGTACTTGCGCCGGCCTTCCTCGCCAGTCAACCCGCCCGTGAGCACGCCGATGCCGTAGTAGATCCGCCCGGGGTCCGTCTCGTCCGCGTTGCGCGCGGTCCGGACGTCGTCGAGGGTGTCGCCGGCGAACGCCGTCCGGTCCGCGTCGAACCGCTCCGCGAGGGTCGTGAGCGCGTGCGGGTGCGGCTTCCCCTCCTCCCAGTCGTCCATCGTGAAGCGGTGCTCGTCGTCGATCGCGAGGCCGACGCGGTCGAGCGCGATGTCGGCTTCCGCCGCGGGGCGGCCCGTCAGGACGCCGACGGCGTACCGCTCCCGGAGCGCGTCGAGCGTCTCCGGCTCGACGAGGACCGGCTCGTCGTGGATGTAGCCCGCGGTCTCGACGGGCGGCTCGCCGCCCTCCAGCTCGCGGTAGAGGTCCGACCCGAGGTACAGCGCCTGGAACACGTCGTGGAGCCGGTCCGTGTCCCACTGGTCGCGGATGCGGGCCTGCGAGACGCTCGGGAGGTCGCTGATGACCTGCTTTGCGGCCTCGAGCCCGCCGCCGGCCTCGGCGATCCGGTCGGTGAACTCCTCGACCTCTTGGTGGAGCCCCTCCCGAGTTGCCAGCACGTAGAGCGCGGCGGCATAGGTGAGCTCCCAGTCGTTGTTGAAGCCGCCGGCGTCCTTGAACGGCTGGACGGCCTCGCGGTCGATCGTTTCCCCGTAGACGTAATCGATCGACTCCACGATCGCTCGTCGATACGACTCGCTGACCTCGACGAGCACGCCGTCGATGTCCAGTACGACTGCGTCGACCTGCATGTCTGCAGGGGGGAGGTCCGGGGAAAAAACCGTTCCGGGTGCGCGGCGTCAACGATGGGATGAGTCGAACGCGTCGCCCACCTTTCCCCTGTCGCTGGCGACGTAGAGCGTCTCCGTGCCGACGGTCTTGCGGGAGACGTTGACGACGGGCTCCTCGAACCCGAGCGTCGTGAACGCGCAGACGGCGTCGAGCCGCTCGGCGAGCGCGACGGTCGGCCGCTGGAGTTCCGCGGGGAGATTCAGGGCGTACACGAGGTCGAACTCGGGAGGGATCGGAGTCGAGGTCGGGGGCGACGCGTCGGAATCGCTACTCCCCTCGACGACGCGGCTCCGGATCTCCGCGACCGGATCCGCGGCTCCCGCAAGTTCGCGGACGTCGGCTTCGGCGAACGCGACGGACTCGGGAACGTCACCGACGGCGTCGCTGCCGACGTAGTCTACCACCTCGCTGTCGACGTCGATGGCGACGACGCTCGTCCCGGCGGCGGCGAGCTGGGTTGCGGCGGTCGTGCGGCGCCCGATTCCGACTTCGAGCGCGCCGTCGAACCCGGAGAGGGCGGCGACGAGTTCGTCGGCGACTGACTGGCTCACGGCGGACATTTTATCACCGCCCGATTCATAACGATGGCTATGCTCGTTGACATCGTGCCTGTTGGGGAGGTTCCCGCGCGGGTGAAGCGGGAAGCCTCGGGCGCGCTCCGGTCAGTCTACGACTGCGACGTGACTCTCCACGACGAGCAGGAGGTCCCCGCAGGCGCGTACGACGACGGCCGGGGCCAGTACCGGGCCGAGGACCTCATCGAGGTCGTCGACCAGGTCGGAACCGGCGAGAAGAACATCGGCATCACGGCCCGCGACCTGTTCTACCGGCGCCGCAACTACGTCTTCGGCCTGGCGTACCTCAACGGCAACGGCTCCGTCATCTCCACATATCGGCTCCAGACCTCCTCCGACGGCGGGATCACGTCGAAGCCGGCCGGCGAGGTGTTCGCCGACCGCGTCCGGAAGGAGGTCGTCCACGAGATCGGCCACACGCTCGGGCTCGAACACTGTGACAACAACAAGTGCGTCATGTCCTTCTCCCCAACGGTGCGCGAAGTCGACGTCAAGGAGGAGAATCTCTGTGGCACCTGTTCCCGGCTGGTCCACTGAACAGGAACGCGGCCCCAGCAGCTCCGGATCGCCGGGCAACGTCAAGGTTTTACTCACACGTCGACTAGCCCGGGCAACGTGAAGCGTCGTCCATTCCTCGCCGCGGCAGGCACTGGCATCGTTGGAGCCATCGCTGGCTGTGCTGGCTCCTCCAGTTCAGGCGCCAACAGCACGGAGGCCGCCGGCACGGAAGCCACCGAGACGGCCACATCGACGAGCACCGAGTCGTCCGGAAACAAGACCCTCTTCGAACACACGGGCACTCTCGAGACCTCCTTCGTCGCCAACGGCGACTACCCGACGGACGAGAACCCGGCCGACGGCTACCCGCCGGAGTTCCCCGACCCGCCGGCCGCGCCCGACGTCGACGAGTCCAGCTTCGACACCATCGGCGCGAACGGCGAGGCCGTCACCCTCGTTCCCATCGACGTCGCCGAGAAGTGGTTCTACCGCGCGGAGGCCCGCTTCGTCGACGCCCGCGGGATTCCCCAGTACGAGCGCGCCCACATCTACGGGAGCGTCCTCTCGACGGCCCAGCGACACTCCGACGGCGGCGGGATCGACGGCTGGGCGAAGGACGACCGCGTCGTCACCTACTGCGGCTGCCCCCACCACCTCTCCTCGCTCCGCGCGGCTGGCCTCCAGAAGGCCGGCTACACGAACGTCTACGCCATCGACGAGGGGTTCGGCGAGTGGTCCGCCCGCGGGAACCCGATGGCAGGGACCTCGTTCGGCTCGGACGAGCAGAGCGACGTGAAGGAGTGGGTCCTGAAGGGCAAAGTCGGCGCGAGCTTCGCCGGCGAGTACGTCTGGGTCGAGGCCGCCCGGCAGTACGAAGCCGCGCCGATTCAGGCAGACGGCTCGTTCTCGGTCACGCTGAAGTTCTCGGGGGTGTCGGCGGAGACGCTCGTGTCGGTGGCGACGCCCGCCTTCGAGACGACCGCGCCGCTCGGCGAGCTGGCATCCGGGACGATTACCGGATCCGAATGAGACGGCGTTTTTGATCTGTTCGGTTGTGAGCGAATGAGCGGTGGCTTCTGACGTTCTTACTTATAAGTCGGGAGAACAGGTGTGGCCGTCATGAGACTGAACCACAGCAGCCGGAAAGCCCTCGGCCGCTCGCTCTGTGTTGGTTTGGCCAGATGATACGGTCTTGCTCTCGACAGCAACGCAGACTCCTCGAAAGCCCTCGGCCGCTC
>JBDGPU010000105.1:0-4492 GCA_042219525.1 Halopenitus sp. | reverse complement strand
TTGCGGTCGCTGTTGCTGTCGCGGTCCTGGCGGACTGAAAGGGCGACGGCCGGTCTCGTGAGCAGCGAGGGACCGGAGGTCCCTCGGGCAGCCGGCGCGCTGGAAGCGCGCCGGCGACGAAGCGAACGAGAGCTTGGAAGTCGCAGCCCGGCAGCCCGCTACTGCAGGCAGCCCGGAACGTCTTCCAGCGGTCGCGCCGCAGGGGAGTGGCTGTCCCGAAAATCGCAGATTTCTCGCGAAGCCGACCCCTATCCGCGGCGGGCGGTGTCTTCGTGAGCGCAGCGAACGAAGGCCAGAAAGTCGCAGCCCGGACCCGTCCGTCGAAGACGCAACGGAAGCCCGGACCGTCTTTCGCGGCGGAGAGCCGCGGATATGTCGCTCAGCCACCGCGAGCGGCCGAGGGCTTTCTGGGAGCCTGCGGTGCTGACAAGCGCAGCAGCGTCTGCCCCTTTATATATGTTTTATAAACAAGAGCGGCCGAGGGCTTTCAAGGAGTCTGCGGTGCTGTCAAGCGCAGCAGCGTCTGCACCTATTCATTTAAATACAGTATATAAGTAAGAGCCGCCGAGGGATTACAAAGAGTTTGCGTTGCGGATAAGCGAAGCAGCGTCTGTTCCCTTATAAACAATTTATAAGCAAGAGCGGTCGAGGGCTCTCTGGAGGTTCGCCTTACTACCAACGGAAGCCGCCTCCACAATCAGCCAACCAACTTCGAAGCGAGTGCAGCCCAAGGATTCCACGAACCTCGACGCTGCCGATATAAAGTACGCATAAACTCCCAGTACCCAACTCGAAGCGGAGAATGATGATCCACAGTATTCGAGAAAGTTACTTACCGGCCGCTCCGAAAGCACCGAACAGCTATGGACCAGCTCGAGGGGATCGACGAGGTCGTCCACGAACCGAGCCAGGAGTTCGTGGAATCGACCAACGTCTACGAGTTCATGCAGGAGTATGGCATCGACGACTACGACGAACTCATCCAGCGAACTACGGAGGGGGTCGAGGGCGTCGAGGAGTCCGGGGTGGAGTGGTTCTGGGACGAGATCGTCGACTACCTCGACCTCGACTTCTACGAGGACTACGACCAGGTGCGTGACGACTCCGACGGCCCGCAGTTCACCGACTGGTACGTCGGCGGCGAGGTTAACGTCGCGCACAACGTGGTCGACCGCCACGCCGCCGTCGACTCCCCGAACCGGAACAACGTCGCGCTCATCTGGGAGGGCGAGCCCGGCGACGTCCGCGAGATCACCTACCACGATCTCTACCGGCAGTCCAACCGGGTTGCGAACTACCTCGAATCGGTCGGCGTCGAAACCGGCGACACCGTCGGGCTCTACATGCCGATGGTGCCCGAAGTCGTTTCCATCCTCTACGGCTGCCTGAAGGTCGGTGCGATCGCCGTGCCCATCTTCTCGGGCTTCGGCACGGAGGCGACGGCGACGCGCATCGCCGACAGCGAGCCGGACGTGCTCTTTACGGGTGACGGCTTCTACCGCCGCGGCAACGAGGTCCGGCTGAAGGCCGACTGCGACACCGCCATCGACGCCGCCGGACACGTCGAGCACACCGTCGTCTACGACCGCCTCGGGCTGACCCCCGCGAGCGACGGGTCTGCTGACACGCTGGCACAGATCCCCTGGGACGCCGAGCGCGACGAAACCTGGGACGACGCGGTCGCGACGCAGTCGCCGGCGTACGACACGAAATCGCTCCCGTCCGACCAGGAGTCGATGCTGCTGTACTCCTCCGGGACGACCGGCGAACCAAAGGGTATCGTCCACACGCACGCGGGCGTGCTCGCCCAGTGCGCCAAGGAGATCTACTTCGGTTTCGACCACAAGGACCACGACCGCTTCTTCTGGGTCTCCGACATCGGCTGGATGATGGGCCCGTGGACGCTCATCGGGAACCACACCTTCGGCGGCACGGTGTTCATGTACGAGGGCGCGCCGGACCACCCCGACCCCGACCGCTTCTGGGACATGATCGACCGCCACGAGCTCTCCGTCTTCGGCGTCTCGCCGACGGCGGTCCGCGCGCTCCGAAAGCACGGCGACGAGTGGGTCGAAGAGCACGACCTCTCCTCGCTGCGGCTCCTCGGCTCCACCGGCGAGCCATGGGACCCCGAGTCCTGGCGCTGGTTCTACCACACGGTGGGCAACGGCGAAGCCCCGATCATCAACATCTCCGGCGGCACGGAGATCTGCGGCTGCTTCCTGATGCCGATGCCGACCCAGCCACTCAAGCCCTGCACGCTCGGCGGCCCGGGCCTCGGGATGCACATCGACGTCGTCGACGAGGACGGCGAGTCGATCACGGACACCCACGAGCGCGGGTACCTCGTCGCACGCGACTCCTGCCCGTCGATGACGAAGAGCCTCTGGTCAGGCGACGAGCGCTACCTCGAGGAGTACTGGTCGACGTGGGACGACCTGTGGGACCACGGCGACTTCGCGCAGAAGGACGCGGACGGCTTCTGGTTCCTCCACGGCCGTGCGGACGACGCGCTCAACGTCGCCGGCCGGAAGGTCGGTCCGGCGGAGATCGAGAGCGTCCTCATCGACCACCCGGACGTGAATCGGGCCGCGGTCGTCGGCGTCCCCGACGAGACGACCGGGACGGCCGTCGTCGCGTACGTCGTCCTCGAAGCCGGCGCCGAGCCGTCCGACGACCTCCGCGAGGAGCTCCGACGGCTCGTCGGCGAGGAGCACGGCAAACCGTTCCGCCCCCGCGAGATCGAGTTCGTCAGCGAGTTCCCGAAGACACAGTCCGGGAAGGTCATCCGGCGCGCCATCGCCGCGGTCCACCAGGGCGAGGAGCCCGGCGACCTCTCCTCGATGGAGAACCCCGAGGCCCTCGAGGAGATCCGGGAGGCACAGTAGTCGCTCGCGAGCAGCTCATCATTTCGGTACTGACTCTTTTTAGCCTACAGCGGCACGTCGTCGGGGTCGATAGCGGCCGACTCCGGGACCGCACGAGTCCCGACCGCGACGGTGCCGAGCGGTTCCGTCTCGGCTACGGCCTCGGAGTCGACGGCAGCCGAGGAATCGACGGCGTCGGTCAGCACGGCCGTTCCGCCGGCGTACAGCGGCGCGATCAGTCCCGCAACGACGGCTCCCGGCGTCGCGAGCGAGGTTCGGATGACCACCTCCGTCCCGCCGGCGAAGCCGTAGACGTCCGCTATCTCCGCGGCTGCGCCGAGCACTTCGCCGTGACTCCATCGCTCGTCGCCGGCGGCCAGGACCGGCGTCTCGGGGCCGAACGCGGTCGGCGGAAACGACGGGTTCTCGCTCCACATCGTCTCCTCCCAGTTCGTGGTTCCCGCACGCGCCGGGTCGCCGCCGAAAACGGCCACCTTGGTCGCCGGGCCCGGGTCGTACTCCGCCTCCGACTCGGCTGGCACGAGCAGCCCCCGCGCGCCCGCGCCGACGCTCTCGGCCGGATCGAACCGCGTCACGGCGCCGAGTAATCCCGCGCCGAGGAACGCGAGGACCGGCTGGAGCGCCGGCACCGGGGCGATCCCGAGCTCGACGCCCTCGCGGACGCCGACGTGCCGGAGCGCGTTTCCGGCCTTGTACGCGTTCGTCAGCAACTCGTGGTAGCTCCGCGTTCGCCCGTCCGCGGTTTTCAGGGCCGGAGCCTCGCTCCGTCGGTCGCGAGCCAGCAGGTCGGCGAAAACGTCCATGTGGCCCGTTAGACCGGCCCCTACAAAGTCACGGCGACGACTCGGTCGGTCGGCCTATTGGCTCGCTACGGCGCCCCGGCGACCACCATCCGGGAGTCGTCCGCTTCGAACTCGAGTCGGCGGGTGTCTTCCGGGTCGACACGAACAGCGTCACACGACGAAAGCGAGGTCGACTCCCCTTCGACGGTCAGCGTCGCGCTTCCGGACAGGAGCAGATACACCTCCTCGTGTCCCTCGTCCGCGTGGTCGTGTTCCTTGCCCTGCCAGCCCTCGTCGGCTTCGATGACCGTAACCCCGAGTTCCTCGCAGTTGAGCGGTTCGCGGAGGAAGTGCATTCCCGGCGCGAGCGGTTCGACGTCAGTGTAATTTACGTGATCGTAGCTCATTGTCCGGGGAGCACTTCGGCGGCCTGTCATAAATAAGTCATCGCGGAGAACGGGACTGATGGAGCCACCAGAAAGTTATCTGTCACTCGCCACTCGCGCTGTGAGACAGGTGGGACGGACTTGCGCTTGACAGCACTGCAGACTCCTCGAAAGCTCTCGGCCGCTCTTGTTTATAAGTTATACTTAAAGGTGCAGACGCTGCTGCGCTCGACAGCACCGCAAACACCCAGAAAGCCCTCGGCCGCTCTTATCTATAAACCGGAAGCTCAGGTACAGACGCTGCTATGCTTGACCGCAACGCAGACTCCCAGAAAGCCCTCGGCCGCTCGCGGTCGCTGAGCAGGATATCTGCGCCTCTCCGCACCGCCCGGCGCAGATAGTGCCTGTCTCAGCGACTCCCCTCCGGCGCGACCGG
>JBDGPU010000125.1:0-4652 GCA_042219525.1 Halopenitus sp. | reverse complement strand
GGCGGACTGAAAGGGCGACGGCCGGTCGCGCCGGAGGGGAGTCGCTCCGACGACCTCTATCCGCGGCGGGCGGTGCGGAGAGCCGCGGATATGTCGCGGAGCGACCGCGAGCGGCCGAGGGCTTTCAAGGAGTCTGCGGTGCTGTCAAGCGCGGCGGCGCCTACGTCTTTAAATATAGTTTATAAATGAAAGCGGCCAAGGGCTTTCCGGAAGTTTGCGGTGCTGTCGAGAGTAAGACCGTCTCATCTAGTCAAGCCGGCCGAAATCACTTCCCGAACAACATCCCAACGTTCCGATACAGATCCGACTCGGAGCTATCGGTATTCACGCTCGTCGACGCTCCCGTCGGCGGGTCTGAAGCCAAGTTCGAAGACAGCGCCGTCGTCGACGTTCTTCGCGTCGGCCTCGCCCCCGTACAGCTCCATCAGGCGGTCGACGAAGAACAGCGAGAGGCCGTCACCGTGGGCGACCTGGGAGGATTCGTCTCGGCCGAACGCCTTGTCCTGGCGCTCGGGGTCGATGCCGGGGCCGTTGTCCCGAACTGACAGCAGGACGCGCTCGCCGTCGACGCGGGAGGTGACCTCGACGCGGGGGAGTTCGGAGTCGTTGTGCTCGACCGCGTTCTCGACGAGCGCGCGGACTGCGGGGACGAGCGTGTCGTTCGCGACGACCCGGATTCGGTCGACGTCGGTCTCGATCGCGACGCCGCTGTCGTGCGCCTGCGTGACCGCGCGCTCGACGGCCTCGTCCAGCCACACGTCGCCGAGGGGGTCCGGGCCGCCGGCGGCGAAGACGTCGGAGAACGTGCGCGCGGTCTCACCACGCCGGAGCAGGCGCTCGACGCCGCCGAGGGCGTCCTCGACCGCCGCCTCCGCCCCCGCGTCGTCGACCTGGTCGAGCGCGTTCTCGAGGTGGCCGAGGACGACGTTGGCGTCGTTGCGGAGGTTGTGGCGGAGCACGCGGTCGAAGATCCGGATCCCCTGTTCGTACTGCCGTCGGCGCGTCAGGTCGTGGAAGGTGAAGGCATAGCCGAGCAGGGTCTCTTCGTCGGTGATTCGGCGGGCGACACAGCGCGTCGGCACGCGGCGGTCCGAGCGCGTGACGAGCTCGACGTCACCCTGCCAGACGTCGCCCGTCGCGAGCGCGTCCGTCACGGCCGCGTACCGCTCCGGGTCGTCGAAGAAGTCGATGGGCGTCTTCCCCCGAATCGACTCGCGGGGGACATCCACCAGTGACACGTACGCGTCCGTCGCCTCCAGCACCTCGAGGTCCGTCCCAGTGACGAGTGCTGGGCTGGCCAGCATCCGGAACGCACGCTGGAAGTTGGCGTCCGTCGAACGTTGTTCGTCTCCCCTCATCGGTTAGTCTCCGACGGCCCCACACCGTGGACGAAGATTCATTTCACGCGGGGGGATAAGTTTGTTACGTCAGACACGATTCCGGTTAGAGACGTTCTCCCTGGTAGCTACCGTCGTAGGTGCCGTCGTGATCCGCCTCGGCGAGCACCAGTTGTGCGATGCGAGCCCCGGGCTCGATCTCGATGGGCTTGCCCACCTGGAGGAGCCCCTCCCCGACGCCCTCGTAGCCCGCGTCCCAGACGGCCGTGTTGAGCATGCAGGAGTTCCGTAGCAGCGAGGACCGCGGATAGACGAAGCCGACGGTCCCCTCGGGAATCTTGACTGGCTCGCCGTACTCGACGACGTACGCGCCGGGGTCCAGCTCGTAGACGCCGTCGTCCGGCGCGATCGTCGTTCGTTCGCCGACGGTCTTGTCGTCCGTCCCGATGCGTCCCGCTTCCACCTGCTCGTACACTGCTCCAGCAGTGAGGTCGACGCCGTTCGGTTGTCGTTGTGCGTCCGCGAGGTCCGCGCCCGCGGCTTCGAGCGCCCGCGCGACGGCCGTGCCCGATTCGAACATGCTCGGGGGTTGCGCTCGCCCCGAGAAAACCGTATCGACCGCGGGCGATGCGTAACGGGGTCGCCAGCGACAACTCAAGACCACGGTGGCCGATTCGAGAGGGCCGAGTCGAGAGGGCCGAGTCGAGAGGGCCGAGTCGAGAGGGCCGAGTCGAGAGGGCTGAGCGGAGGCGAGGTAGGCCAGCGAAACGACAGCGACTGAGGCCGGCCGAGGGCAACCTAGATCGTCACCGCGATAGCTGACCCATCGGCTGGCATAGCATTGTCGCGCGCGACGAGTGCCGCGTCGTCGGCGACGAGAGAACCGATACATGGGGCCAGAACCGGCAAAACATGATATTGAGTCCTCGAAGACTACACCACGATAAAATCACACGTGGTGTATGACAACGTGGATAGCTTGCCTCGAGAATTGCCGCAGGATGCGGTTGTACACGGTCGATGTGGATGAAAACTCGCGGGATTTATATCCGAGGCGGGACGACCCTCGGACGATATGGGACAGACGATCACGGAGAAAATCCTTGATGACCATCTCGTCGAGGGCGAGCTAACGCCCGGCGAGGAGATCGGCATCGAGATCGACCAGGTCCTCACACAGGACACGACCGGAACGATGGTCTGGCTACAGTTCGAGGCGCTCGACCTCGACGAAGTCCAGACCGAGCTGGCCGCACAGTACTGTGACCACCAGACGTACCAGTTCGACTTCAAGAACACGGACGACCACCGCTTCCTGCGTTCTGCAGCCGGCAACTTCGGCGCGTACTTCTCTCGGCCCGGGAACGGCATCTGCCACCAGGTCCACAAGGAGAACTTCGCAGCACCCGGTAAGACCCTGCTCGGGTCCGACTCCCACACGCCGACGCCCGGCGGCCTCGGCCAGCTGGCGATCGGTGCGGGTGGTCTCGACATCGCCGTCGCGATGGGCGGCGGCGCGTACTACGTCGAAATGCCGGAAGTCGTCAACGTCCACCTCGAAGGCGAGCTGCCCGAGTGGGCGACGGCGAAGGACGTCGCGCTCCACCTCCTCGGCGAGCTGACCGTCAAGGGCGGCGTCGGCAAGATCTTCGAGTACACCGGCCCCGGCGCCGAGTCGCTCACGATCCCCGAGCGGACGACCATCACGAACCTCGGCACCGAGCTGGGCGCCACCTCCTCCATCTTCCCGACCGACGAGAAGACGAAGGACTGGCTTGCCCGCCAGGGTCGCGAGGACGAGTTCGTCGACCTCTCGCCCGACGAGGACGCCGACTACCACGACCAGATCACGGTCGACCTCGACGAGCTCGAGCCCCTCATCGCCGCGCCGTCGATGCCGGACAACGTCATGCCGGTCGACGAGGCCGCAGGCACCGAGGTCGAGCAGGTCATCGTCGGCTCCTGTACGAACGGCGCCTACGAGGACATCCTTCCGGCCGCGAAGATGCTGGAGGACCGCGAGGTCGCCAAGCACACCGAGATGATCATCGCGCCCGGCTCCAAGCAGGCCTCCGAGATGCTGGCCCGCGAGGGCTGGACGGCCGAGCTGATGGCCGCCGGCGTGAACTTCTCGGAAGCGACGTGTGGTGCCTGTATCGGCATCGGCCACGTCCCGGCCTCCGACTCCGTCTCGCTGCGCACCTTCAACCGCAACTTCGAGGGTCGCTCCGGCATCGAGGACGACTCGGTGTACCTCTGCTCGCCGGAAGTCGCCACCGCGGCGGCCATCGCCGGCGAGATCGTCGACCCGCGCGACCTGGCCGACGAGCTCGGCGACCTCGAAGCACCCGGTCTCGAGATGGGCGACAGCTACTCCGAAGGGATGGGTCAGGAGGACCCCGACATCATCAGCCCCGAGGAATCCATCGACGACGAGCTCATCAAGGGCCCGAACATCGGCGACGTGCCGATCAAGGACGGGATCGACTCGGACGTCGGCGGTGAAGCGCTCCTCAAGATGAAGGACAACATCACCACCGACCACATCATCCCGGCCACGGCGGACATCCTGAAGTTCCGCTCCAACATCGAGAAGCTCTCCGAGTTCACGCTCTCGCGCGTCGACGACACCTTCGCCGACCGCGCGCTCGAATCCGACGGCGGCGTCCTCGTCGCCGGCGAGAACTACGGGCAGGGCTCCTCGCGTGAGCACGCGGCCCTCTGTCCGATGTTCCTCGGCATCGAGGCCGTCTTCGCCCAGAGCTTCGCCCGCATCCACAAGGCGAACCTGTTCAACTTCGGCATCGTCCCCCTCGCCATCGACGAGGAGACCTACGAGCAGATCGACCAGGGCGACGACGTCGAAATCGTCGACGACGTGCCCGCGGGCGTCCGCTCCGGCAAGGAGGAGTTCACGGCCCGCGTGAACGACGACTGGGAGTTCACCGCCGAACTCGACGCCTCCGAGCGCGAGCGCGAGATCCTCGCCGCCGGTGGCAAGCTCTCGTGGACGAAGCAGCAGCACGAGTCGAGCGGCTCCGGCGCGGCGCCGGCCGACGACTAACGACTGTTCGCTCCGCGTTCGATTTCTCTTATTTTTGCCGTCTCGGTAGGCTACGTAGTGGCTTCTTTCGTGCACTGGGTGATGGCCGACGCCGTCGCCTGCGATACCACTCAGCATGCCCAGAAAGCCCCAGCCGCTGAGACGGTCGCATTTATGAACAAGATCGGTTATCGTCGCCGGCGACACCACTCAGCATGCCCAGAAAGCCCCAGCCGCTGACCGGTCGCGCTGCTCGCTGCGCTCCTCACAGC
>JBDGPU010000182.1:0-4659 GCA_042219525.1 Halopenitus sp. | reverse complement strand
ACCGAACGGAGTGAGGGAGCGAGCCGGGTGAGGAGCGCAGCGAGCAGCGCGACCGGTCAGCGGCTGGGGCTTTCGAAGCATGCTGAGTGGTGTCGCAAGCACCAACAACCACACCAACCACGACAAAACGACCGCCTCAGCGGCTGGGGCTTTCTGGGTGTGCCGAGTAGCGTCGCCGGCAACGATAGCCGAACAGCGCACGGATCACAAAAAATCCGAAAACGTATGGGGGATGGCGCATCTCTCCCCGGCATGGAATACCTCCTCGTCGTCTGGTGGCTTCTCGCGTTCGCCGCCCTCTCCGCCCTGGCGTTCCCGCTCTGTGCGCGGGTCTTCGAGCGCGTCCCCGGCCACGGCGCCGGGTTCACGCCCATCGTGGCCGTGTTCACGCTCACGGTCGTCGGCTACTGGACCGGCCAGGTGAGCTTCGGCCGGCACACGCTCTGGCTCGGGCTGCTCGCGCTCGCCGGGCTCTCCGCGGTGGCCGGCCTGGACCGGGAGGCGATGCGCGGCGGGCGGGTGCAACTCGCCCCCGATCTGGACCGCGTCGAACCGCGGGCCACTGCGCCGGCCGCGCTCGTCTTTCTTGCGGCCTTCCTCCTGCTCGTCTTCGTGCGCGGCGCGGACCCGGCGGTACACGCGATCGGCGGCGAGAAGTTCCTCGACTACGGCCTGCTTCGGACGCTGCTCCGCGCGGAGACGCTCCCGCCGTACGACATGTGGTTCGCCGGGGAGCCGGTGAACTACTACTACGGTGGCCACCTCGCCGCGTCGCTCCTGACGCGACTGACGTCGACCCCGCCCGCGTACGCGTACAACCTTGCGCTTGCTGGATTCTACGCGACCCTCGTCACCGCCGCGTTCGAACTCGCTCGCGGGATCGCGGCAGGCCGGGCCGTCGACCGCGGGTCCTCGGCTGGTGAGGATACGGATCAGGCCACCGCTCACGGCGTCCGGGCTGGGCTCGCAGCCGCGTTCTTCGTCGGCCTCGCGAGCAACCTCGTCACCGCCGGCCGGCTGGCGCTGACGCTGCTCCCGGACGGGCTGGCGACGGCGCTGGCCGGGTTCGTCGCCGCGCGCAGCCGCGTCAGCACCGAGGAGCTGCTGGCCGGAACCGGCGACTTCTACTACTGGACCGCAAGTCGGGTCATCCCGGGCACGATCAACGAGTTCCCGTTCTTCGGCTTCCTGAACGGCGACCTCCACGCGCACATGATGGTCGCCCCCTTCCTCCTGCTCGGGGCCGGGATCGCGCACGCGTACTGGCGCACGCCCGCAAGCGACCTGCGTCGCCGCCGCGCGCTCGTGTTCGGCGCGGTGCCCCTCCTCGGGGGGATGATCATCGTCGTCCACACCTGGGACTTCCCGACGCTCGTCGGGGTCGTCTGGCTGGCCCTCGCCTTCGCGCCCGCGACTCCCCTCACGCTGCTGCCGCGCGGCGACACGGCCGTCGCTACCCTCCGGGAGCGACTCGGGACTGGCGTCCTCGCGACGGAAATCGAGCGAACGGGCGGCGCGCTCGTCGTGGCCGGCGTCGCGGGAGTGGTCGGGTTCCTCCTCGGCGCCCCGTTCTTCTTCGGGGCGGCGACCGGGCAGGAGCCGGCCCTGCTGGATCCGGCCGACCGCGCGAACGTCGGCTCGTTGCTGCTCGTCCACGGTGCGTTCGTGGCCGCGTTCCTCGCGTACCTGTTCGGGCGGCTGCTTTCGGGCGGCGACGTCGCGGATTCGGGTGACGAGCCGGCAACGGCGACAGCGCCGGCCCGCTCGAACGGCTGGGTGCCCCTGCTCCTCGGCGTCCTCGCGCTCGTCGTCGCCGGGTTGCTCGCCGGCTTCCCCGCGCTCTCGGTCGTTGGCCCGGTGCTCGTGCTGGGCTGGGCCGCGCTCCGGCTCGACCGCGACGTCGGCTTCGAGACGGCGCTGCTGATCGGCGGGGCCGGGCTCGTCGGGCTCGTGGAGATCGTCTACGTCGCGGAGCAGGCCGGCCCGGGGCGCATGAACACGGTGTTCAAGGTGTACTTCCAGGTGTGGACGCTCTGGGGGACCGCGATCGGCGTGACCCTCGCGGAGCTGTGGGCGAACGGATTCACCGGCGTTCGCGAAGCGGTCGTCGACCGAACGGCGTCGCCCGATGGGAACGTGGCCGCCCAGGCCTCCGAAACCGGCCTGCTCGGCAGTGTGCGACAGCGATTCCCCGCCAGCGGGACGCTGGCGAAGGTGTTCGTCGGACTGCTCGTGCTCTCGACCGTGCCGTACGCGACGCTCGCGCTCGACAACCACTTCGAGGCGCACGACGTCGAGACGCTGGACGCGACGGCGTTCGCCGAGCGCGAACATCCGGCGGAGATGCGGGCGATCCGCTGGCTGGACTCGCGAGCGACGCACGAGGACACGCTGCTGGAAGCGCCCGGAACGAGTCGGTCGCCGGAGGGGCTCGCGAAGAACCCGGGAACGCCGGGCATCTACACCTGGCGGGCGAACCCCGCGTCGAGCCTGACCGGCATCCCGACCGTCGCCGGCTGGGTCCACGAGGTCGGCTACCGGGGCGCCGAGCCCTACTTCGAACGCGTCGCCGCCGTCGACCGCGCGTATGCCGGCTCCAACGCGGAGCAGGCGGCGGTCCTCGACAAGTACAACGTGACGTACATCTGGGTCGGCCCGACTGAGCGCCAGCGCTACGGCTCCGTCGAGTTCGCGGACCTCCAGGGCGTCGAAGTGGTGTACGAGACGAACGCCGTCACGATCTATCGCGTCGACCAGGACGAACTCGCCACTTGAGTTGAAGCGTCCGGAAGTCCCCGCTCCGCGCAGTCCGGCGGCGGCTTGAGTCTGTCGCCGACTCTCAGGTAGCCGAAATCCGATCGAGGGACTTTACGCGATTCCGCCCGACACGTTGGTATGGTCGATGCCTCGGTCGTGGCCACCCTCGTCGCGCTGTCGGTGACCGCGAGCCTCCCCTTCTTCCTCTACGGAGCGTGGATAATGATCGACGCCGAGATCGTCACCTGGGACACGCTCCTCTACCACCTGAAGTTCATCGCCGTCGGACTGGTCCTGACGACCGGCCCGCTCGTCGGCTGGATGATCCCCCGGCTCTTCGACCAGCTGTCCGGGCTCGCGATGATCCACGCGTTTCTCGGCCTCCAGGCGTACGCCCTGCTCGGCTTCGCGCTGACGGGAATCGTCCGCATCTTCCAGGCGAAGTGGAACGCGAACCTGTACAGCAACCCCGACCGCGACGTCGACCTCGACGAACTCCACGAGAACATGGGCCACTGGCGGACGCGCCTCCGCGTTGGCGTGTTCGGCTACACGCTCCTCTGGATCGGCGCGTGGCTGACGGGGCTGTATCGGTTCTACGCGCTGCACCTCGCTTGAGAATTGCGTGCGTGGGTCGCCGCTGTTAGTACTGATTCAGGTGTCCCACTCCTCGTCCTTCGAGAGGTCGACGCCATTGTCGAGCTTCGAGGAGGGGCAGATGTCTTCGAGCACGCAGTCCTCGCAGTCGGGGTTGGTCGCGGTACACGTCGCGCGCCCGTGGTCGATCAGGAGGTGGGTCAGCTGTTGCCAGTCCTCCTGCGGAACGATCTCCTTGAGTTCGTCCTCGATCTTGTCCCGGTTCGACACCTCGACGATGCCGAGTCGCTGTGAGAGGCGCTGGACGTGCGTGTCGACGACGATCCCCTCGACGACGTCGTGGCCGTGCTGGAGCACGACGTTGGCGGTCTTTCGGCCGACCCCCGGCAGGTCGGTGAGCTCGGACATTGTGTCCGGCACTTCACCGTCGTGTTCCTCGACGATCGTCTCGCACGCCGACGTGATGTAGTCGGCCTTGTTGTTGAAGTAGGTGATCGAGTTGATGTCCTCGGCGAGTTCGTCCTGGTCGACCGCGGCGTAGTCCTCCGGCCCGTCGTACTTGTCGAACAGCTCGTCAGTGACCTTGTTGACGCGCTTGTCCGTACACTGCGCCGACAGGATGACCGCGATGAGCAGTTCGAGGCGGTTGGAGAACTCCAGCGAGATCGTCGAATCCGGATACTCCTGGTAGAGTCGGTCGAGAACCTCCTCAACCTGCTCTTCGGGCGTATCGAGTGCCGTTCCCATGGGCATTCGTTGGAGGCAACCGTGTTGAACGATTCGGAGTCTTAACAGCGAACGGGGCGGGGTTCGTGCTGACTGGATTATTCTGTGTCGAGGTGGCTGTTATCGATGGGGGTTCTGACTGCCCGAAAGGCCCCGCATGCGCTTTATAAATGAATTTGAACAGGTGATACGGGCTTGCGGTCGACAGCAACGCAGACTCTTTGACACCCCTCGACCGCTCTTGTTTATAAACTGTATTTAAAGGTGCAGACGCTGCTGCACTCGATGGCACCGCAGACTCTTTGAAAGCCCTCGGCCGCTCTTTATTAGTCGGTTTAAATAGGTGATACGGTCCTGCTCGGGACAGCAACGCAGACACCTCGAAAGCCCTCGGCCGCTCGCGGTCGCTGTCCCGAAAATCGGAGATTTTCGGGCTCCGAGAAATCTTCGATTTCTCGCGAAGCAGGATATCTGCGCTCTCCGCACCGCCCGCGCAGATAGTGCCTGTCTCAGCGACTTCCCGTTGGCGCGACCGGCCGTCGCCCTTTCAGTCCGCCAGGACAGCACCGCCCAGCAACC
>JBDGPU010000036.1:0-4812 GCA_042219525.1 Halopenitus sp. | reverse complement strand
ACGCGTTGCTCGCGCGCGCCACCGCACCCGCGCCGCGACCGCTCGCCAGCCGCCGTGAGCGACGCCCGGCCATCACTCCTGGGTGGGACTGAAAGGGGCAGCCGCTGAGCGGGACGCCCTGCGATGCTAGCACCGCAACCCGGCGAGCGACCGAAGGGAGCGAGCCGGGTGAGGAGCGCAGCGAGCAGCGCGACCGCCTCAGCGGCTGGGGCTTTCTGGGCGTGCCGAGTGGTGTCGCCAGCGACGACAACCGAACATACCACGCAGAAAGCGACCGCCTCAGCGTCTGGGGTTTTCTGGGCGTGCCGAGTGGTGTCGCCAGCGACGACAACCGAACATACCACGCAGAAAGCAACCGGCTCAGGGGCTGAGGCTTTCTGGGTGTGTCGAGTGGTATTGATTACAACGATGTCCGATCAACCGCTGAAGAGTGAGCCCACCGTGGCCACGACCGTGAATCAGCTCTCACGAACGCGACGACAATAACACACCCATCCGGATCCCGAAAGACCGACTGCTTAAACGGGCCCAGCGCCCTACAGTGAGACATGAACGTCACCGTCGAGGTCGTTGGCGACGACGAGCGCGACCTCTCGCTGTCCGCGGACGCGACCTACGCCGACGTGATCCGAGAGAGTGGCTACAGCCCGCAGGAGGCCTCAGTCCTCGTCGACGGCTCGCCGGTCCCCGGCGACCAGCCGGTCGAGAGCGACCGGGTGAAGCTCCTCCGGCTGGTGAAGGGCGGCTCGGGCGAGTCGGCCGGACAGGACACCCGTTCCGACGAAGCGGATCCGAACAATCTGGACTTCTCGCTGCCGAACCCCGGTCCCGGCCCGGACCCGCTCTCGCTGTCGAAGCTCGACGCCGACCTCGCCGTCCTCATCTTCCATCGCGACCACCTCTGTGGCAACTGCCGGAAACAGGTCGACGACTTCTGCGATCGCTACGACGAGTTCGTCGAGCACGACGCGGAGGTCATCGGCGTCCTCCCCGAACCCGAGGAGCGCGCGGCCGACTGGGTGGACCATCACGACATGCCGTATCCGATGCTGGCGGACCCCGACGCGACGCTCGGCGACCGCTACGGCCAGGCGATCAAGTTCGGCCCGATCGGTCGGCGCGTCGACCTGATCGGCCGGATGCCGGCGGTCGCCGTCGTCGACGTCCGCCGCGAGCCGGAGCTGCTCTGGTCGCACACCGGCTCGAACCCGGTTGACCGACCGAAGCTTGACACGGTCCTCCGCGAGCTGGAGAAGTTCTCGTAATGCCCGACGGTGCGGCCGACGAGGCCACCCTGCCGACCGACCAGTCGCCGGGCCCGGAGCACGTCCGGATCCGCACGGCCACTCCTGACGACCGACTCGAGGTCGCTCGCGTCCTCGACGGTGCGATGCTGGAGACCGGGGACCTCCCCGAGCGCCTCCGAACCGAAGACGTCCTGGTCGCCGTCGCGGAGCGCGACGACGGACGCGACGCCGAGCGACCCGCGGAGACGGTCGTCGGTGCTGCTGTGCTGGAAACACGCGGCGAGAACCGCCACCTCGACGGGGTCGCCGTGCGCCGCGCGCGCCGCGACCGCGGTATCGGCTCCGCGCTCGTCGTTCGGTCGGTTCGCGACGCTCGGGAGATGGCTGGCGTCTCTCGAGTTACCGCCGAGTTCGACGCCGAACTCCGAGACTTCTACGCTGGTCTGGGATTCGACGTCGAGCCGGCTTCGACTGAGGGAGAGGACGAGGGCAGCCCGGACCGCCTCCGTGGAACGCTGCCGCTGTAGCTTCGACTCCTGCGCCGCGTGAACGCGGCGCATGCCCTGGCGCCGAGCGACGCGCATAAACGGTCTCGGCTGCTATTTCCGGGAAATGAGTGGCAAAGACAAGTACTACAACAAATCCAAGCAGGAGGGCTATCGCACGCGAGCCTCCTACAAGCTTCAGCAGCTCGACGAGACGGCCCACCTGTTCGACGGCGGCGAGACCGTCGTCGACCTGGGCGCCGCGCCGGGCGGCTGGCTGCAGGTCGCCGCCGAGCGCGTCAACGACCACGGGAAGGTCGTCGGCGTCGACTTCAAGCGTATCGACGAACTCGAGTTCGACACGGTGACGACGCTGAAAGGCGACATGACCGAGGAGAAGACCCGCGACCGCCTCCGCGACGAGGTCGGTGAACACGGCGCGGACGTCGTCATCTCGGACATGGCCCCGAACATGACCGGCGAGTACGAGCTCGACCACGCGCGCTCGGTCCACCTCGCGCGCCAGGCGCTCGACACCGCCATGGAACTGCTCGCGCCCGGCGGCGACTTCGTCGTGAAGGTGTTCCAGGGGCAGGACCTCGACGCGCTCAAGGACGACGTGGCCGAGGAGTTCGACTACGTTCGTACCGTCAATCCCGACGCCTCCCGGGACTCCTCCTCCGAGGTGTACCTCGTCGGCAAGAGCCGGTTCACGGCGCCCGTCGAGGAGGGCGACCAGGTCGAGGTCGAGATCGAGGAAGTCGGCGAGGAGGGCGACGGCATCGCCTACCTCGACGGCTACACGCTGTTCGTCCCCGGCGGCGAGGAGGGCGAGACCGTCGACGTCGTCATCCAGGATCTGAAGCCGAAGTTCGGCTTCGCGGAACGGCTGGACTGAGCGGCGACCCTTTTCCTTCCCGGCTGCTTACTCGCGCACCGCACCAACGACGAGGTAGACGAACGGGGTGTCAACCAGCGCGATGAGCAGTTTCAGCAGGTACTGCCCGATGATCAGCGCGAGGATCTGACCCGTCGGCAGCGCGAAACCGATGCCGAGTAGGTTCGGCGCGATCGCAAACGCAACGGTGACGAAGATAATCGTATCGAGCGCCTGGCTCGTCGCCGTCGATCCGATGTTGCGGAGCCAGAGCAGGTCGCCGTTGGTGTAGTCGCGAATGCGGTGGAACACGACCACGTCCCAGTTCTGGCTCACGAGATACGCCACGAGGCTTCCGGCGACGATGTTGCCCGCAGGCGAAAGCGCCTCCGCGAACGTCGCCGAGAACTCCGGGTTCGCGCCGGGCGCCCACAGCGCCGTCGCGAGCAACCCGAGCATCACGAAGTTCATCGCGAACGCGAGGTTCACCATCACCTGGGCCGCGCGGCGGCCATAGAGCTCAGCGTAGCAGTCCGACGCGAAGAAGGTGATCGCGTACGCGACGGCCCCGCCGGGCAGGAGGATCGCCGCCCCGACCACCGGCAGCTCCACCGGGCAGCGGGAGGGCGAGCAGCTTCGCCGCGGTCAGCTGGGCGGTGATCAGCGCCGTGACGAACAGCGCGACGAGCGTCACCTGACCGAACGCGCGGCGGTCGACGGGTTCCTCGGCCGGATGGGCCGCTTCACTCATCCTCGTCGAGTCGGCCGTGCCGCTTGTCGATCTCGTCGAGCACGTCCAGGTTCTTCCGGATCGACGAGCGGATCGCGTCGCTCCGGTTGACGAACTTGCCGTCCTCGCCGACGTGGTCGTCGAGGTCATCGAGCAGCTCCTCGGGGATCTCGACGCTTATCTTGGGCATACCGGGATATGCTCCCGATATTATATAAACAGGCTGGATGGCCCACCCACGGATCCGGCCGTCGGGTGGGAGGCGTCGTCTCGGGGCTCGGCCCAACCCGAAGTCCTTAAAGTCAGTCGCGGAGTAAACCCGATAACTCGCTGGTAGGACGTCCAGCGGGCACCCGCCGCTCGCGCTCGGCGCGTTGCCGGGGTGAGGACGGGACGAAATGTGGTCCGGCTGGCGTTGCTATCCGGACTGAATCGCAAACGTCCGTGGACAAACCCATGGCACGAAGCTTCTACTCGCACATCAAGGACGCATGGAAGTCCCCCAAGGAGGGGAAACTCGCAGAGCTGCAGTGGCAGCGAAAGCAGGAATGGCGCGAACAGGGCGCTATCGAACGCATCGAGCGCCCGACCCGCCTCGACAAGGCCCGTGAGCTCGGCTACAAGGCCAAGCAGGGCGTCATCGTCGCCCGCGTGAGCGTCCGGAAGGGCGGCTCCCGCAAGGAGCGGTTCACCGCCGGTCGCCGGTCGAAGCGACAGGGTGTCAACCGCCTCTCGCGACGCAAGTCGATCAAGCGCATCGCCGAGGAGCGTGCCTCGCGCAAGTACCGTAACCTGCGCGTGCTGAACTCCTTCTGGGTCGGCGAAGACGGTCGCCAGAAGTGGCACGAAGTCATCCTCGTTGACCCGGACCACCCGGCGATCGAGAACGACGACGACCTCAGCTGGATCTGCGAAGACCAGCACCGTGGTCGAGCCTTCCGTGGCCTGACCTCGGCCGGGACGAAGGGCCGCGGTCAGCGGACGCGTGGCAAGGGGACGGAGCACACGCGACCGTCCATCGGCAGCGACAGTCGCCGCGGCAAGTAACGCTTCTTCCGCGTTTTCTCAGTATTTTTGAGTATTCCGGAGAGCAACAGCTCCGTGGTTTGCTGTGTTTGTGATTCCTGGAAAGCCTCCAGGTTCTGGTTTTGTGTGAATGTGGGCAGGTGATGTGGATTTTGCTTGACAGCACCGCAGACTCCTTGAAAATCTCAGGCCGCTTTTGTCTATAAATGGCATTTATAGGTGCAGACGCTGCTGCGCTTGGCAGCAACGCAGACTCCTTGAAATCCCTCGGCCGCTCTTTATAAATTATTTAAATAGGTGATATCGGTCTTGCTCTCGACAGCACCGCAAACACCCAGAAAGCCCTCGGCCGCTCGCGGTCGCTCCGCGACATATCCGCGGCTCTCCGCACAGCCCGCCGCGGATAGGGGTCGTCGTCGCGAGAAATCGAAGATTTCTCGGAGCCCA
>JBDGPU010000048.1:0-5064 GCA_042219525.1 Halopenitus sp. | reverse complement strand
CCGACCACATCCAGCAGTACACCCAGGTCGGCGGCGCGCGCCCGTTCGGCGTCGCCCTCATCGTCGGCGGCATCGAAGACGGCGAGCCGCGCGTGTTCGAGACGGACCCGTCCGGCACGCCCTACGAGTGGCAGGCGCTCTCCATCGGCGCGAACCGCGAGGACCTCCGGAACTACCTCGAAGAGCACTACGAGGAGGGGCTCTCGACGGACGAGGCGATGGGGCTTGCGCTCGAAGCCCTCGACGAGGTCACCGACGAGGAGATGACCCCGAAGGGCGTCGCGATGGCGACCGTCGAGGTCGAGGACGAGGAGCTCCACGAGCGGACGCCCGAGGAGCTGGAAGCCATCCTCGAGGAGCACGACCTGCTGGAGGAAGCTGAAGAAGACGCTGAGGAAGACGCCGAGGAAGACGCCGACGCGGACGAAGAGTAAGCGTTCTCGTTTTTCGTTTTCGCTGTTTCGACCGCCGAGCGTGTTGACTGTCGCCGGCGAGCACGTGGACCGTCGACCGCCGAGCGCGTTGACCGCAACGACACAGGATCACCGAGAGTGGGGACGTCGTCCCCGCCCTGGGGAACCACTTCCGCGCGGATCCGTCGCTCGCGCCACCCCTTATCGGCAGTAACGTTCAACCCGCAGCCGCTGCTAGCATTAGGAAAGATGCCATACTCCGTGCTGATCCCGTTCGACGGCTCCGACGGATCGGTCGGCGCCGTCGAGTACGCGCTCGACCGGTACCCCGAGGCCAACCTCACGGCGATGTACGTCGTGACCCCGCAGAGCTACTTCGGCGTGTTCGCCGCCAACAACCACGAACTGCCGAGCTTCGAGGAGTCCGAGAAGCGCGCGCAGGACACCCTCGAGGAAGCGGAGACGATCGTCACGGACGCGGGCCGGGAGCTGGAGACCGTCGTCGAGCAGGGGGAGGTCGCGAAGACCATCGTCGAGGCCGCCGAGGAGTACGACGAGGTCGTCATCGGGAGCCACCGGCGGGAGGGGGCCGCCCGGATCCTGCTCGGGAGCGTCGCCGAGACGGTGGCCCGCCGGGCGAGCGTTCCGGTGACGATCACGCGCTGAGCCGGACGCGACGCCGTATTGCGCCGACTGACCAGGCGTTCCCGGCGTCGACAGCGACCCGTGTGGTATAAATCACCGCCCCGCCGAGCCGGAGGTATGAGCCAGACCACTCCGGACGAGCAGTACGAGGTGCTCATCGTTGGCGGCGGTGTCGCCGGGCTGTCAGCGGCGACGTACACCGCCCGCGCGAGCCTCGACACGGTCGTCGTCGACGCCGGCGAGCCGATCATCAAGCGCAACGCGCACCTCGAGAACATGCCCGGCTTCCCCGCCGGCGTCAACCCCCGTCTCTTCCTCGACATGCTTCGCTCGCAGGCGACCCGCAACGGGGTGGACATGCAGAGCGGCACCGTCGACCGCGTCGAATTCGCCGAGGGCGACGGCGTCGCCGGCGTCGACGGCGACGGCGAAGGCGAGACCGATGGTGACTCCGAGGACGCGCCGTCGTTCGTCGCGACCGTCGAACGCGACTCCGGAGAAACGCACCGCGTCGCAGCGGAGCGTGTCATCGCCGCCTCGTGGCCGGACCCGGACTACCTCGACCCCCTCGGCGTCGAGGTCCGCGACGCGGGCTCGAAGGCGTTCGTGCAGGAGACCGAGGGGCGCGGGCGAACGAACGTCGATGGCGTCTACGCCGCGGGCCGACTCGCGGAACGCTACCACCAGGCCATCGTCGCCGCCGGCCACGGCGCCGAGACGGCGATCACCCTGATCCACGACTCCGATATCCCCTTCTATCACGACTGGGTCGTCCCGGAAGGGTACTTCACCGACCGCGGCCGCGAGGTGCCGCCGGGCTGCGAGGAGATCTCGGAGACCGAGCGCCGCGCCCGCGAGCAGGAGTCGATGGCGGCGATGCAGGAGTACTTCGACGAACCGCACGAGGAGCGCCAGCGCACGCACACGAGCCTCGTCAATGACAAGTACGGGCGTGTGCCCGAAGACGAATAGGCGACCGAGCCCGTCGACGATGAGAGGGCGACGGTCTCCGTCGCTCGTTCGGCTTCCCCTGCGAACGCCCCACGTGGCACCAGTCGATTGAAGACGGCACGGCCGGAAGCCGGATGCAATGAACTCCACGACAGCCTGCGACCTCGACTTCGACGTCGATTCGGTCCTCGCCGGCGACAGCGACTGGGTCACCCCCGCAGCCGCGGAACGACTCGCCAAACACCCACTCGAATCGGTCGACACGGAGTATCCCCACCACGTCCGCTCGGTCGAGTCTCCCGACGACACCACGGTCCCGTCCGAACAGCACCCCGTTTTCTACGGCTGTTACGACTGGCACTCGGCGGTCCACAGCGACTGGGCGCTGATCCGACAGCTCCGTCTCTTTGAGGACCACCCGAACCGTTCGGACATCGTCGAGAGCATCGACGAGCGGCTGACGCCGGAGAACATCGAGCGCGAGGTCGCGTACTTCGAGGAGCACGGGTCGTTCGAGAAACCGTACGGCTGGGCCTGGCTCCTGCAGCTGGCGGCCGAGATCCACCTGTGGGAATCGGAACGGGCGTCGGAGTGGCAAGCCGCGCTGGACCCGCTCGAGGAGAAAATCCGCTCGCTTGTCGAGTCAGAGTTCCTCGGCGGGGACCGTCCGTTCAGGGTCGGCACACACGGCAACACCGCCTTCGCGCTGACGCTCGTGCTCGACTATGCGCGGACGGTCGGCGACGAGGCACTGGAGCGGGCCGTCACCGAGACGGCGCTCGAGTTCTACTCGGACGACCGCGACTACCCCGTCGAGTACGAGCCCCTCGGGTGGGACTTCGTCTCGCCGGCTCTCACGGAGGCGGACCTCATGCGACGCGTCTACGACGGCGAAGAGTTCGAGGCCTGGATCGACGGCTTCCTCCCGGACGTAACGACGCCGCCGTACGACGGGATCCTCGAGCCGGTGACGGTCGACCCCGACTCCGAGGGTGGCGTCGCGCTCCATCTGGTCGGCCTCAACGTCTCGAAAGCGTGGTCGCTGGCTGGCCTCGCCGACGCGCTCGAGGACCACCAGTATAGCGAGGCCCTCGAACGTGGCGCTCGACGACACGCAGAACGCGGCCTCTCGGGCGCGTTCACGGACGACTACGCGGGCTCGCACTGGCTCTCCTCGTTCGTGCTCTACCTGGTCACGAGAACCGAGGGCGGCATCGCGCCGGAATTGACGTAGGGGGTCGGCGCCGCGATAGCTACGTCGCTGGCAGCGTCGCCTGCGGCGATCGGCCTCAGACCACCGCGTACACGAGCGTCGCGAGCGCGACGAGGACGGTCAGGACGGCCCAGTTTCGTGCGGTGTCGATAGCGAGGTCGGGCGTCCCCTTCCGCGAGAAGAGATACAGCGCGTAGACGCCGATGGGGCTGGCTCGGAACACCGCGCCGGGATCGGTCCCGACGCCGGCCCGGATCAGCAGGGTCAACGCGACGGTACAGCCGGCGACGGTGCCCGCGACGATCAGGTCCGCACGGGCGTCCTCGAGCGACATACCTGTCCGTGGGAGCGTCGGGGTTCAAAAGAAATCGGTTCGTGGTCGCGTCGACGGTCTGGATCGAGCGGGTGGTTCGGCGTCGACGACGCGAATCGGGCGCTTACTCCTCGTCGATCTCTTCGACGAGCTCCTCGGCGTCGACGTCGGCCTCCTCGAGGGCTTCCTCGAGGTCGGCTTCGCCGCCGCCCATGCCGCCCATCCCGCCCATCATGCCGCCCATGCCGCCCATGGCGCCGCCATCGATGACCTCCTCGATGACGACGCGGTCGAGGTCCAGCCGGTCCATCAGGTCCTGTGCGACCTGCTGCTTCTGGAACATCCACTGCTGGTTCATCTGCATCTGGGGCGTGGCCTCGATGTACAGCGACTCCTGCTCGACTTCCTCGACCTCGCCCTCCTCGGTCTCCTCTTCGACCGTCTCGGACTCGATACGGACCTCAGGCTCTTCCTGGTGGTGCATGCCGAGCAGGCCCTTGGCCTTCTCCTCGCGGTCCTCGATGACGTCGAGGACTTCGTACTCGTACTCGAGGTCCTCGCCGGCGAGCGGGTGGTTGAAGTCGACGCGTGCGCGCCCACCGATGATCGTTTCGAGGCGACCCTGCTGCTGGTCGATCTGGATCTGCGCGCCGGGGTAGCGGTCGTCTTCCGGGATCTTGTCGGCAGCGACCGTCTCGACCTCTTCGGGGTCGTACTCGCCGAAGGCCTCCACGGCCGGGATGTCGATGACGCCTTCCTCGCCGACCTCGGCGCCGACGAGCTCGTCCTCGACCGTCTCGAAGATGTGGCCCGCGCCGATGGCGATGGTGCGCGGCTCGAACTCGTACTCCTCGGTGTCGATCTCGGCTTCCTCCGCGATCTCCTCGTCGGTCGTATCGATAACCTGGCCGTCGTCGGCCGTGCGGATGGTGTAGGCGATCTCGACGAAGTCGCCGTCTTCGATTCCTTCGGTTACTTCTTCGGTTGCTTCCTCGGTACCGGCGTCCTCGGCCTCCGCCTCAGCGTCCTCGGCGGCCTCGGCCTGCTCATTGTCGCTCATGAGAGAAACATCACCCGTTTCACTCTTAAGAAGCACGGTTCGTGCGTGAGAACGTGAGTGTGAGTGGCACGATTTTCTTGATTCGATGGTCGAACTCGTCCGGGTTTTCTACCTCGTAGAGGATCTCTCGTGTCTACATTCGAATTCGGGACGTCCAACACAGATGGAAGGATCTACGAGGATCAGCTCGCTGTCGATCGTCCTGGTTGGGCTAATTACACGTCTGGAAGCAACGCGAGCAAATGGCAAGCCCTCGGCCGCTTTTTATAAGCAGATTTGTACGGATGATACGGTCGTGCGCTTGCCAGCACCGCAGACTCCTCGAAAGCCCTCGGCCGCTCGCGGTCGCTGAGCGACATATCCGCGCTCTCCGCACAGCCCGCGCGGATAGGGGTCGACTCAGCGACTCCCCTGCGGCGCGACCGGCCGTCGCCCTTTCAGTCCGCCAGGACCGCAACCGCGACAGCGA
>JBDGPU010000042.1:0-5094 GCA_042219525.1 Halopenitus sp. | reverse complement strand
GTCTGCACCTTTATATACGGTTTATAAGCAAGAGCGGCCGAGGGCTTTCGAGGAGTTTGCGTTGCTGTCAAGCATAGCAGTGTCTGCACCTTTATATACTGTATATAAGTGAGGATGGCTGAGTGTTTCCGGGAGTCCACGGCTTCGTCGAGTGCAACATCTAACCCACATAGATCGCGATCACGAAGCTCGGGAAGACATTTCGAGGGACACGGCGATATTTAAGAGCCCGGCCGGAGAACAACCAGATCACATGGCGACGGGTGACGGATCGGCCGACGAGACCAGCGCGACTATCGAGACGAATCAGGGGCGACCGTGTCCCCTCTGCGGCACCTCGATGCACCATCGACACTGCAAGTACGTCTGTCCGGAACACGGGGTCGTCTACGACTGCAGCGACACGTTCTACTGATAGCTGATCGTGGTCGTCTGACCCGTTCGATCCACTCCGGTTCAGCGCCGTATTTCCGGGGATAAATTCGCAGCCGTATCCGGGAATCGAGGGAGGTGTTATGGTGCCACAACCCCTACGATCGTACGTCTATGAGCGGCCACTGTTCCGCCCGCAAACCGGCGATTTCGGGGGCCGTATGATCGACGACGACCGGGTCGCTCGCGGGAAGCGGATCCAGCAACGAACTGGGCGCACCTTCCACCTCGCGACGCGACTCCTCCCGGAACGCATCCGCCACCCGACCTACGTCCTCTACGGGTTCTTCCGCATCGCTGACGAGATCGTCGATGCGGAGGAGACGGGAACCCCCGAGGAGCAACGCGCGGAACTGGAACGCCTGCGCGAGGCCGCGCTCGGTCGGGCCGAGACCGACGACCCCGTCCTCGACGCGTTCGCGACGGTTCGCGAGGAGCGCGACATCGACGAGGCGGACGTCCACGCGTTCATCGACGCGATGCAGTCCGACATCGAGCGCGACCGCTACGAGACGTTCGCGGAGCTCCGGGCGTACATGGACGGCTCCGCGGCGGCGGTCGGGCGGATGATGACCGCGCTGATGGACCCCGATGACCCCGAGCGTGCGCTCCCGCACGCGACGGCCCTTGGCGAGGCGTTCCAGCTGACGAACTTCCTGCGCGACGTGCGCGAGGACGCGGTCGACCTCGACAGGGTGTACCTGCCCGAGGCGACGCTCCGCGAGCACGACGTCGACCCCGAGCAGATCCTCGCCCTGGAGTTCGACGATCGGGTCGAGGCCGCGATGCGGACGTTGCTCGCCCGCACGGAGGCGCTGTACCGCGAGGGGGTCGCCGGCATCAAGTTCCTCCCGGAGGACTGCCAGCTCGCCGTGCTGTTCGCGGCGGTGCTGTACGCCGACCACCATCGGCTCATCCGGAACCGCGACCACGACACCGTCTCCACGACGCCGGAGCTGGGCACCGCGCGGTCGGTCTGGCTGTACCTGCGAACGCGCTGGCACTGGCGCTGGTCCGGCGACCCCGAGACCGTGTTCCGGAAGGTCGTCTCCGGCTTCGAGTCCGACCCACTGAGCGAGCACAATCACGGCCAACACACCGCGACGGGCACCGACTAGGGGCAAGTCGGCCGACTGAGTGCGAGCCGACCGACTGAGCACGAGCCGACCGACTGGGCGCGGGTCGGCCGACTGAGCACGAGCCAACCGTCGACGGGACGCACCCGAACCCCTCGCGCCCACGACGCCTTTTACTGCGCCACCAGTGTACTGCCTCCATGGAGACGCATATCGTACCGGTCGGCTTCGACTACGACCGGCTCATCGCCCCGCTCATCCGGGACCAGTTCGACGTCGACCGGGTAATCCTGCTGGAGGGAACCGTCGGCAGCGAGGCCAACGTCGAGTACTCCCGGGACATCACGACCAAACTCGAGAAGGACTTCCAGAACCTCCTCGGCGCGGAAACGGTCCGGGAACGCATCGACGACGTCTACGACTACGATGCGGCGTTCGAACGCGCGTTCGACCTCATCAACGAGGAGCTCGACGCCGGAACCACCGAATCCGACGGAGAGAGCACGGACAGCGAGGGGACCGAGCCCGCCGAGCGCGACGTCTGGGTGAACGTCTGCTCGATGCCCCGGCCCGTCTCGTTCGCGTTCGCGACGGCGGCCCATTCCATCATGGTCGAGCGCCAGGCCGACCGGGACCGCATCCACACCTACTACACGGCTCCCGAGAAGTACCTCGAAACCGAGCTTGCGGAGGAGCTGCGCGCGAGCCAGCGACTCCTGCAGGACCTCCTCGAGAAGACTGAGAGCGAGGAGAGCGACATCGTCGAGCCCGAGGTCGTCGAGGGCGGCCTCGACCTCGAACGCGTCGAGGAGCGCCTCACCAGCACGACGACGCTGCTGGAGGAGTTCGACGAGCGCGGCACGACCATCGGCGCGAAGCGCTTCGGCGAGAACCACATCATCGAGCTCCCCGTCGCCTCCTTCCAGAACGTGAAGCCGTTCGAGGAGCTCATCCTCTTCGTCCTCGGCGAGTACGGTGAGTTCGACTCCGTCTCCGAGCTGGCCGAGACCCTCGCCGACGAGCTCAACGAGGAGTACACCGACTCCTTCCGCTCGAAGGTCATCTACAACGTCGACCGCCTCGGCCCCGGCGGAAAGGGATACATAGAGCAGGAGGAGCGCGGGAAGTCCTATCGGACGAAGCTCTCCCGTATCGGCGAGCTCTGGGTCCGGGCACATACCGGACAGGACGGCCAGCACGGACTCGACAGCGGCGGGCAGTAGACGGCGACTTCGCCGGACGGGCAGCAGCTGGCGACCTCGTCGGACGGACAGCAGCCCGCGACCTCGTCGGCGTCAGTCCCAGCCGAACCCCGTCAGCGACGGTTCCGGGAGAGGGCTCTCGGGGAACGGCGGCGAGCGGTCGGGGTCGTTGAACTCCTGCGGGGCGACGTCGTTCGGCGCGTCTGGCGAGAAGAGCGATGCGAGGATCTGGATCTGGTCGCGCCCGACGCCGAGCTCGAACTGGCCGCCGCCGTAGAGTCAGATCCCTTCGCGCTCGCAGTAGTCGATGGTGTCGAGCAGCGACTCGACGGACCCGAACCGCGAGGGCTTCACGTTACACCAGCCTGGGTCGATTGGGAGGTCCTTGAGGCTCTCGACACCCGTGACCGGGTAGTCGAAGGCGATCCGGACGGCCTCGGGTTCGAGGATTTCGCGGGTTGCGTCCGAGACGTCCGGATCCTCGATGACCGTCTCGGGGAAGGCGTCGACGACGAGTTCGTACAGCTCCGGATCCGTCGGGACGTCGACGTCGGTCCTCTGGTAGAAGCCCTTGAGGTCGACGACGCGGACGGCGTCGGTGTCCGCGAGCGCGGTGACCAGGTCGCTGGTCCACTCCGGCGTTGGGTCGAGCTTGAACTCCCGCTTGGGGTCATCCGCGAGCAACGACTCGATGCGCTCCGGCGTCGGTGGCTCCCCGAGGCGCGTGGAGACGACGAACCGGACGGGGTCCGGGTCGCGGTCGAGTACCTCGCCCAGGTCGGTGTCGGCCTGCCGGAGCGCGAGGTCGAGTCCAGCACTCTCGTAGGCCCAGCGCCGGTAGTGGCGGGCGTGCTCGCGTCCGGGGGCACCCTCCGGGAAGAGGTCGGTCTCCGCGAGGTGGTCGGAGAACTCCCCGAACGTCCACTCTCCGGCGAGGTCGAAGGCCCTGAGCTCCAGCGTCGCGAGCGCCTCGTGGGCCTCCGTCTCGTAGGTGACGTCCTCGCCGCGGCCGACGGCCCCGTCGCCGACGAGCGACACCTCCGTCGTGACGCGTTCGAACCCGCTCGTCGTGTCCGAGCGTCGCTGTGTGCGCTTCTCGCGCTCGATCGTGAGCGGAAGGTCGGCGATGGCGTCGTACAGGCTCATCGGGAGACGGAACGGGGGCCGTTCTTATAAGATCCGTGCCAGCGTCGGTCCGTCTGGGGAATCCACCGTCGAATTACCCTCAGCCCAGCGCGTTGCGTTCGGCCTTCTTCGCCCGCGTCGCGAGCAGGAGATACAGCGGGACGACCGTCAGCACGACCGCGCCAGCCGCCGCGACCTGCAGGACCGTCGAGGTGAACCACGGCACGGAATCGGCGAATGGGAGGGACGTGTGCGTCACGTTCCCGGTCGGCGGCACGAAGTAGTCGATCAGCAGGTCCACGGTGTACCACGCGGTCGCGGCCCCGACGGCGCGGAGCGGAAAGTCGCTGATGCGGTAGAGCAGGAACGCCTGCAGCGACATCGCGACGTGACTGCAAAACAGGAAGAGGAACATCGGCCAGGGGGTGTACTCGAGGAACCCCGGCGCGAACGCGAGGAGGACGTACGGAGTCCACAGCCCCAGCTTGATGTTCCCGATGAACGCGAGCGACGAGAGGTAGTCGTTCGGGCGCCCGACTGCCCACGTCCCGAGCGCGAGCGCGACGAACAGCGTCGCAGCCGGGCTGTCCGGGACGAAGGCCCACAGCTCCGGCGTGATGCGGGCGAACTGGTGCCGGTAGTACCAGAAGCCGAACGCTGTGCCCCCGAGGTTGATCGCGACGATGAGCCAGACGTACCGGAGCGCGAACGCCTCGACCCACGCCGGCAACGGGGCGAGCCAGGTCGGCAATGGATCGCGGTCCGGGAGATCCGTCGGTGTTCCGCGAGTTGTCACACACGTTGCCCCCGCGGTGTCGTCGTCCGCGACGTCCGTCCCCGCGATGGTGTCGCTTTCGTCCGCGTCGGAGCCCACTTCTGCGGTCCCCCGATTCATACACGTCGGTGGGTATGGCGTCACTAAGCGATGGCGGTCCCGGTTAGTGCGGAACGGTTGTTGAGATGTTGGTTCCGCCGAAGCTACTGTGATCTCCGAGATCTGGATCTGTTCGGTCACCGTCGCGAGCGACACCACTCGGCATGCTTCGAAAGCCCCAGCCGCTGAGGCGGTCGCTTTCTGCATGGTAAGTTCGGTCAACGTTGCTGCTGAAACCACTCAGCATGCCCAGAAAGCCCCAGCCGCTGAGCGGTCGCGCTGCTCGCTGCGCTCCTCACGGCTCACTCGCTTCGCTCGTTCGCCGTTGCGGTGCTTACGTCGCAGGGCGTCCCGCTCAGCGGCTGCCCCTTTCAGTCCCGCCCAG
>JBDGPU010000006.1:0-5125 GCA_042219525.1 Halopenitus sp. | reverse complement strand
ACCACTCCCGGGTGGGACTGAAAGGGGCAGCCGCTGAGCGGGACGCCCTGCGACGAAAGCACCGCAATCCCGGCGAGCGACCGAAGGGAGCGAGCCGGGTGAGGAGCGCAGCGAGCAGCGCGACCGGTCAGCGGCTGGGGCTTTCAAAATGTGCTGAGTGGTGTCACGAGCGACGATAACCATCCAAACCACGCAAAAAGCGATAGCTCAGCGGCTGGGGTTTTCTGGGCGTGCTGAGTGGTGTCAGCTACACCGCTCGCCGATCAACCTCTGAAAAGCGATCCTTCGGTAACCGTGACTTTCTGGGCGTGCTGAGTCGTCCCTGTGGCAACGACCCAGAGTAGTACATCGAGCGTCGAAGCCGACCGTAGATCTACCAAAACCCTCCCGAGACGACCGGGGCGTCCGTCCGGATTCGAACCCCGTTGAACATGCAGCGCGGCGACGGCTTTTTACCTGCTGTTCGCCTATGATCGGCGTCTTCAAATGAACGGTAATAACCCGTATGCGGGGCCGCCAGGCACGACGAACGCTGGCGAACCGGATACGGCATCGGTTGATCTCACGGCCGACCAGGAACGCGAACTTCGCGCTGCTGTCGCCGGAATCGTCACCCGAACTGAATCCTATCTCCCCGACGCGTACGTCGTCGGCTCCGAACTGTCCGTCGGGTCCGACGGCCCGGAAGCGATGGTCGCCGTCAATCCGCCGGCCGGCCGTCCCGTCTCGGCCGGCTTCACCCCGGACATGGACGACCTCGAAACTGGACTCACGGACGACGACGCCGACGAAGTGGCGAAGGGGCTCGCAGCCAGCGCCGCACACCAGGTGATGAACGCGATCGGCGACCTGACGCCGACGGCGAAGTAGCTGGTCGGTCACTTGGGAGCAACGCTCGAGTAACAGGACTGCAACAGCTGTTTCTTGCGGTTAGGCGACCACAGTTCCTTACTGTGGTGTTACGTCGCGTCGGATCGCTTCGAGCGGCCGCGTTGTGCGCCGGTCGGCACGGCGGATTTTCTCCAGCCGTCCCGTCGGGACGTCGCCCAGCTGCCGACCCGTGGGTCGGTGCGTGCGGACTCGGGGCGCGTGCACGAACAGCGCGTCGAGAACGATTCCCGCAGCGACGACGGCGCCGACCTCGCGGGCGACAGGCGACCCGGTCAGGATGCCGACCACTTCGCCGGCCAGCAGCGCTGCTGGCATGGCGAGCAGCAGCAGATCGTATCCGAGCTGGCGGTTGAACGCTCGGAAGACGGCGGCGCGAAGGTTCATCTGGTTGCTATTATTTGAGACGAGGTGAAAAAGCTGGGGGAATCGGACCGAATGGGTCGCAACCGTCGTTAGTCGTCGGATCCGGGAACGGGTCCGGTCGCGGGGTCGCCGTCGGTGGCATCGAAGCCGTAGGTGGCCTCGAACTCGGTAGAGTCACCGGGGTCGACGGCGAGGTCGTCCGTGTAGCCGGGTTCCGATCCGGTTCCGACGACGGGGGCGTCGACGAAGAGGGCGTAGAGAACGAGCCCGGCTGCGGGGAGCGCCCCCACACCCAAACCGACCGGCAGGGCGACCGACAGCGCAGCGCTAACGGCCCAGCCCACAAGCAAAGGGATAGGGATCGCGACGAGCAACCAGTCGTATCGAGAGCCATTGAGCACGTCGATGCCGTCGCTCAGGGGGTCGGTTTGCACAGACATATCGTTACCTCCATTAGAATAAAACGTGCGCATCCTACTTAACGATTTTTGCTATATATCGAATCCTTTAGCCCGGGTAAATTAGTCGATCCGAACATTATTTCCGAAATATACAATAAACGTCGACGTTTGGACAGCGCTATCCTGGGCAGCCCGATCACGCTCTCAATCCGACGGAAATGGCCTCTCGAGCCAGGAGCTTGGAGGTTGGACCCAGACCTGCGACCCCGGTTCGGCGAGAACGAGAGCGTCGCGGTGACGAGACAGGCGTGTCGTACTGACGAGATGGAGTCGACGTTGGGGCAACGGAGTCAACGTGCCAGCAGCAGAGTCGGTGTGCTGGCAACGGAGTCGGTGTGCTGGCAGCAGAGTCGGTGTGCTGGCAACGGAGTCGACGTGTTGACGGGACGCGGGTGAGCTATTTGCCCCAGAAGGGGTCGCGGCTCCGGCGCTTGTCGAGGTAGCTGTGGAGGGCCTCCAGCTCGTCGGCGGTGATGTCGTCGGACAGCTCCTGTTCGAGAATCTTCGCGTGCTTCTCGGGAATTTCGGCCCAGAGCACATCGCCCTCTTCGATGTCGCGGCCGACGGTCGGCCCGTCGATGGCGATGCTGACGCGCTCGCCGGCGCGGGCCTCGTCGACGTCGTCGCCCTGTTTCTGGATCCCCGACAGCTGACCGACGCGCTCCGGCTCGTTGCCCTCGAACTTGGCGACGTTCCGGTTGTTCTGGAGCGTGCCGGAGGTGATCTCAACGCCGACGACCGCGGGGTCGTTCTGCCGGAACGTGTGGTCCTGCAGGATACGGAACCGCGCGGGGCGGACGATCTTGTCCAGCACCGTCTCCTGCTGGGCCTTCTCGCGCTCCTCGACGAACGTCTCGTACTCGTCGATGAGCTGGTAGATGACGTCGTCGGTGAACAGCTTCACGTCGGCCGTCTCGAGCTCGTCTTCCGCGTTCGAGAGCACGTCGACGTTGAACCCGAGGATCGCCTTGTGTTCGTCCTGGTTCGCGGTTTCCGCGATGGCGATGTCGCGCGGGGCGACGTCGCCGACCTCGGCGCGGAGGATGGGCACCTCGGCCTCCTTTAGCGCGTTCGCCATCGCCTCCAGCGAGCCGAGCGTGTCGGCCTTGACGACGACGCCGTCCTCCTCGGTCTCGACCTCGATCTCCGCGAGTTCGGCCTTCACTTCCTCGACGACTTCGTCGACAGACCTGTCACGGACGACGCGGATCGGGGCGCCGGCCATCGCCGACTCGAGCTCCGGCGCGGCGACCTTCACGCCGGACGCGGCCGAGGCCGCCTCGACTTTCTCGAACTCCTTTTGGGTCCGGATCTCCGAGAGCGGTTTCGGTTGGAGGAGCGCCCGGATCTCCGTGACGATCGGGTCGGCCTGCCCGCCGACGACGATCTGGTCGCCCGTCTCGATCTTCCCGTCGTAGACGACGGCGTCGACGGTGGCGCCGAAGCCGCGTTCCTCCTTCACCTCGAGGACGGTCCCCTCGCCCGGGCCAGTGACGTCGATCTCCATCTCCTCCTTCATGAAGCGCTGGGAGAGGCCCATGAGGACGGTGAGCAGGTCCGGGATCCCCTCGCCGGTCATCGCGGAGACGGGGACGACGCCGATGTTCTTCTGGAAGTCCTGGACGCGCCAGTAGAGGTCCGCGGAGAAGCCGGCGTCGGAGAGTTCGCCGATGATCTCGTAGAGGTTCTCGTCGAGCATCGACTGCGCGCGGTCGGACTGCGCGTCGTAGGACTCCTGGATCGGCGCGCCGTCGCGAGGGTTCCACCCCGGCGTCGTGTCGATCTTGTTGGCGGCGACGACGAACGGCGTGCCGGTCCGTCGAAGGATGTCGATCGCCTCCTCCGTCTGCGGCTGGAAGCCGTCGTTAACGTCGACGACGAGGACCGCGATGTCGGCGAGGGCGCCACCGCGGGCGCGCAGCGTCGAGAACGAGTGGTGGCCCGGCGTGTCGATGTACAGCAAGCCGGGGAGGTCGAAGTCCTCGGGCTGGACCAGTTCGCCGGCCATCGAGGAGATGGTCGAGAGCGGGATGTCCGTCGCGCCGATGTGCTGGGTGATCGCGCCGGCCTCGCCTTCGCTCACGGCGGAGCCGCGAATCTTGTCGAGCAGGCTCGTCTTGCCGTGGTCGACGTGGCCGAGCACGGCGACGATGGGGGTTCGCAGGGAGTCAGGGTGTGTGTCGTCAGCCATGAGAAATCACTCCGAGAAGGGTGTTACCGGAAAGAGGCTCGGCCGCCAGTTAAGTGTTTCAGAACGCGGGTCGCCGCGTTTCCGTGCTCGCCCCGTCGATCCGCCGATTTTGTCCGCCAGCCGTCGGACAGCCCCGTGGCGTTTAAGACGATCCGGTGGAACATATCGGTCATGGCAGACATCCTCGCGGAAAACCTCTCGGGAAAAGCCGTGATGGGCTCCGACGGCACGGAACTGGGCGATCTGTACAACATCACGATGGACCTTCGGTCCGGCGAGCTGGGCGACCTCCTCGTCTCGCCGAAAGAACAGCTCGACCCCGCCCGCGTCGGCTTCGACACGGACGAACGCGGCCGGCTCCGCGTCCCCGTCAGCTCCGTGCAGGCAGTCAAGGATTACATCGTCGTCGCCCGCTGATGCAACTACTCGACACCTCCGCGTTTATTCACGAGTATCACACCGACAGGCCCACCGCTTCCATTCCGGCCGTGAAGGAGGAGCTCGAAGGTGGGAGCGCCCTCCGCTTCGACGCCGAGGAGGGGTCCGGAATGCACGTCCACGTTCCCTCCGACGACTCCTGCAGACAGGTGGAGAAGGCAGCAAGTGAGTCGGGCGATCTCGGCGAGCTCTCGGACACCGACCTCCGGCTCATCGCCGCCGCGCTCGAACTGGACGCGACCCTCGTCACCGACGACTACGCGATGCAGAACGTCGCGGAACGACTCGACATCGACGTCGAGGTCATCGCCCGAGAGGGAATCACCGAGGAGCGCGAATGGAAGTTCCAGTGTGCGGGCTGTGGCCGGACGTTTGACGAGCAGAAGGACCGCTGCCCGATCTGCGGAAGTGACCTGACACGCAAGAATCCTGCTTAACGCGTAACTGCGTCGTTTGTATGGGGAGATATGTGAACACGACCAGTGAGGTCTGACTGGCTGAACGCGCGCTTTTTCGGTTGCTAGGCTATCGTCGCCAGCGACACCACTCGGCATGCCCAGAAAGCCCCAGCCGCTGAGGCGGTCACTTTGTGCGAGGTTTGTTCGGTTATCGGCGCTTGCGACACCACTCAGCATGCCCAGAAAGCCCCAGCCGCTGACCGCTCGCGCTGCTCGCTGCGCGCCTCGCCAGCTCACTCGCTTCGCTCGTTCGCTGGCTCAGTGCTTACTTCGCAGGGCGTCCCGCTCAGCGGCTGCCCCTTTCAGTCCCGCCCGGGAGTGGT
>JBDGPU010000023.1:0-5129 GCA_042219525.1 Halopenitus sp. | reverse complement strand
AGTCCCTCTTCACGCACGCTGGGGACTTAGCAGGCTTTCATCCCATCAGAGCAGTCTGTCTGAAGCTTCCGCGATATTGGAAACTCCGCCACTAAGCCCGATACCGGGTACTCCAACTTTTATTGATCGTCGTCGCTCTTGTGTGACACCAACTTCGTCAGCATAAAATATACGTATGAATATCATCCTCTTGAGAGAAATTGTGAGAACGCACTCACATACATGGAATATATTCGTTTTCATTCTATGAGTGTCTTTCACGTGTATGGCTAACTCTACGACTATTCTTTATAAATCAAAATTAGCTAAATCGATGTGATGGATTTTGTTGAGCATATCGATTTATCTCTCGGAGTCTATCTCTACCCGAAGTCGAATGTTCAACTGAGTGTGGTTCGGTCCGCGTGGTATACTTCTTCAACCCACCAAGTCAGGTTCGACTATAGAACCTTTTGCATGGCTCTGAGCCGTAGCTGCTGTCCGCTGAACATCAGCGGCTGTTACCCAATAGCGTTGCATCCCCATTCGTAACGCGACGCCCACCCATTTTTAGGCGGTCCCGCGCACACCCCTACGCATGTCCGACGCCGAGCCGGAGGTGGGCGAGACCCGGTACGCCGACCCCGACGAGAACCCCTACGTCGTCAACCCCCCGACCGACTTCGACCCGGTCGAGGAGCTCTCCGAGGAGGAAGCGGAGGAACAGGTCGAACTGCTCCGCGCGGCCGTGCGCGAGCACGACTACCGGTACTACGTCGAGGCGGACCCGATCATCTCCGACGCGAAGTACGACCAGCTGTTCGACCGGCTCCAGGCGCTCGAAGGGGCGTTCGACCTCCAGACCGAGGACTCCCCGACCCAGCGCGTCGGCGGCGAGCCAGTCGACCACCTCGAAACGGTCGAGCACACCGCGCCGATGCTCTCCATCGACGCGACGACCGACCCCGAGGACGTTCGCGACTTCGACGACCGGGTCCGGCGTGAGCTCCGGGACGCCGGATTCGACGCCGACGAGATCGGCTACGCCTGCGAGCCGAAGTTCGACGGGCTCTCCGTCGAGGTCATCTACGAGGACGGCGAGTACGTCCGCGCAGCAACGCGTGGAGACGGGCAGGAGGGCGACGACGTCACCGCGCAGGTCCGGACGATCCGCGCGCTACCGCAGCAGCTCCGCGGCGACGTCCCCGAGTTCCTCGCTGTGCGTGGCGAGGTGTACATGCCGCTGGACGCGTTCAGCGAGTACAACCAGGAGCTGCAGGAGCGCGGCGAGGAGCCGTTCGCGAACCCGCGCAACGCGGCCGCCGGCACCCTGCGCCAGCTCGACCCAGAAGTCGTCGCCGAGCGCCCGCTCAACGTGTTCTTCTTCGACGTGCTGGACTGGGAGGCGGGCGAGGACGGTCCGGAGCGCCCCGAGGGCCACTGGCAGGACTTCGAGACGTTCGAGGACCTCGGCCTCCGGCACAACGAGCGCGTCGAGCACGTCGACGACGTCGACGGCGCGATCGACTACCGCGACCGGATGCAGAGCGTCCGCGACGACCTCAACTACGAGATCGACGGCACCGTGATCAAGGTGAACGACCACGACGCCTGCGCGGAGCTCGGGTCGACCTCGCGGTCGTACCGGTGGGCCTACGCCTACAAGTTCCCGCCGCGCACGGAAACGACGACGGTCGAGGACGTCGTCGTCCAGGTCGGGCGCACGGGGCGGCTGACCCCCGTCGCGGAGCTGGAGCCCGTCGAAGTCAGCGGCGTCACCGTCGAGCGCGCGACGCTGCACAACCCCGACGAGATCGAGGAACTCGGCGTCAACGTCGGCGACGACGTGCGGATCTATCGCGCCGGCGACGTGATCCCGTACATCCCCGAGGTCGTCGAGAAACACAGCGAGGGCACCTACGAGTTCCCCGACGAGTGCCCGGTCTGCGGCTCGGAGGTCGAGCGCGACGGCCCGATGGCGTTCTGTACCGGCGGGCTCGGCTGCGAGGCCCAGCTGGAGCGCGCCGTCGAACACTGGGCGCGGCGTGACGCGCTCGACATCGAGGGGCTTGGACCGGAGACGGTCGAACAGCTCCGCGAGGCCGGGCTCGTGGAGTCGCTCCCGGACCTCTACCGGCTCGAAAAGGCCGAACTCACGAAACTGGAAGGCTGGGGCGAGACGAGCGCCGAGAACCTGATCGAGGAACTGGAAGCCAGCAAGCACCCGCCGCTCGACGAGTTCCTCGCGGCGCTGGGGATCCCGGAGGTCGGCCCGACGACCGCTCGCAACCTCGCGGTCCACTTCGGCGACCTCGATAGCCTGCTCGACGCGTCAGTCGACGAGCTGGAGGAGGTCGAGGACATCGGCGACACCGTCGCCCGGGAGATACACGACTTCCTCGACCGCGAACGCAACCGCGAGACCATCGAGGAGCTGCGGGAGCTCGGCGTCGACCCGCAATCCGTCGAAACCGAGGCCGGCGAAGAGCTTGAGGGACTCACCTTCGTCTTCACCGGCGCGATCTCCGTGCCGCGCAGCGACGCCCAGGAGTACGTCGAGCGCCACGGCGCGAACGCGACGAGCAGCGTTTCGAGCAACACCGATTACCTCGTCGTCGGCGAGGACCCGGGCACGAGCAAGCGTGAGGACGCGCGGGCGAACGACGTCCCGCAGGTCGAGGAAGCGGAATTCGCCGAGATTCTGGAAGGTCACGGTGTCGAGTGGCCGCCCGAGGAGTGAGCACACCCCGCAGTACCGCTCCCTTCCGCCCCGGGAAATCCCACAACCCTTTATCTGAAGCCGGGGAAAGAGGCGCACATGTCCGCCATCGAATTAGCCGGCGTCACGAAGCGGTACGAGGACGTGACCGCCGTCGAAGGGGTTGACCTCACCGTCGAGGAGGGGGAGATCTATGGTTTCCTCGGGCCAAACGGGGCCGGGAAGTCGACGACGATCAACATCCTGCTCGACTTCGTCCGCCCGACGAGCGGCGACGTCCACGTCCTCGGGCGCGACGCGCAGGCGGAAAGCGTCGCCATCCGCCGCCGCACGGGCGTACTCCCCGAGGGATTCTCGGTCTACGATCGCCTCACGGGCCGCGAGCACGTCGAGTTCGCGATCGAATCGAAGGAGCTCGACGTCGAACCCGACCCGATCCTGGAACGCGTCGGACTCACCGACGACGCCGACCGCAAGGCGGGCGGCTACTCGAAGGGGATGGCACAGCGCCTCGCGCTGGCGATGGCGCTCGTCGGACAACCCCAGCTCCTGATCCTCGACGAGCCCTCGTCCGGGCTCGATCCGGCCGGCGCGAAGGAAATGCGCGAGATCGTTCGCGAGGAGGCCGAACGCGGCGCGACCGTCTTCTTCTCCTCGCACGTCCTCGGGCAGGTCGAAGCCGTCTGTGACCGCGTCGGCATCCTCCGGGACGGCCACCTCGTCGCCGAGGACTCCATCGAAGGCCTCCGCGACGCCGTCGGCGGTGAGGAGTCGCTCCGGATCACCGTCGACGCCGCCAGCGAGGACCAGCTGTCGGGCGTGCGCGCGCTCGACGGCGTCAGCACGGCCGCGACCGACGGCGGCACGGTGTCCGTGACCTGCGAGAGCGGCGCGAAGACGGAAGTCATCTCGACGCTCGAGGATCAGGGGGTCACGGTGAAGGACTTCCAGACGGAGGAAACGTCGCTGGAGGACCTCTTCTTGGCCTACACGGAAGGCCCTAACCCCGAAGACGGCACGGAGGCCGAATCGGAACAGTCTGAGTCCGCAGGGTCCGCGGAGGTGGCCGAATGAGCCTCGTCGCCGTCGCGCGGAAGGACTTCCGCGACGCGATCCGCTCGCAGTGGCTGCTGGCGCTTTCGGCGCTGTTCGTCGTCGCCTTCGCGCTCCCCGCCCTGATCCGGTTCTCGCTCGGCGTGGGGCTCGGGCAACAGCAGGGTGCAACGCAAGTCATGCTCCTGTTCATCCGGTTCATGAAGTCCGGGACCGCCGTGCTCGTGCCGATCATCGCCATCGTCGTTACGTACGCGTCGATCACGCGTGAGCAGGAGAGCGGTACCCTCAAGCTGCTGCTCGCGCTGCCGCACTCGCGCGCGGACGCCGTCGTCGGGAAACTCCTCGGCCGGAGCGCGGTCGTGGCGCTCCCCATTGCGTTCGGCTTCCTCATCTCCGGCATCGTCCTCCTTCCGGCGACGCCCATCGCCGCTATCTGGCGGTTCGTGGCCTTCGCCCTCCTGACCGTCATCCTCGGCGTCGTCTTCGTTGGGCTCTCGCTCGGCATCTCCGCTGCGGCCGACACCGACCGGCAGTCGATGGTCGGCTCCGTCGGGATCTTCCTGGCCGGCTCCGTCTTCTGGGGGCCGGCGACCGGCCGCATCGCTTCCTCCCTCGAATCGTACGCCGGCATCTCGACACAGTCCAAATACCTCGTGGAACTGTTCCTGAAGCTCCTCAACCCGATCGCCGCGTACAAGACGCTCGTCGACTCGCTCATCTATCAGTCCGAGATGCAGGCCCGCCAGCAGCTGTTCGGCTTCTTCCTCTTCCCGGACCCGGCTGCCGCGAAGGCGCTCGGCGATCAGCTCCCCTTCTACTTCACCGACCCGTTCGTCGTCGTGCTACTGTTGCTGTGGTTCATCGTGCCGGTGTACATCGGGATGGAAGTCTTCGAACGCGCCGATCTGTAGTTGGCGAAGATCGTTCTCGAGGATTTGCGGTCTTTTACTCATCGTATTTGAACAGATGAGACGGGCTTGCGCTCGACAGCGACGCAGACTCCTCGAAAGCGCTCGGCCACTCTTTATAAGTCGGTTTAAAGAGGTTATACGTGCTTGCTCTCGACAGCAACGCAAACATCTCGAAAGCCCTCGGCCGCTATTGCTTATATACTGTATATAAAGGTTCAGACGCTGCTGCACTTGACAGCACCGTAAACACCCAGAAAGCCCTCGGCCCCTCTTTATAAGCGAATGGTTGGACAGGTGCAGACGCTGCTACACTTGACAGCAACGCAGACTCCCAGAAAGCCCTCGGCCGCTCGCGGTCGCTCCGCGACATTTCCGCGCTCTCCGCACCGCCCGCGCGGATAGGGGTCGTCGGAGCGACTCCCCTCCGGCGCGACCGGCCGTCGCCCTTTCAGTCCGCCAGGACA
>JBDGPU010000128.1:0-5189 GCA_042219525.1 Halopenitus sp. | reverse complement strand
CCGGTCAGCGGCTGGGGCTTTCTGGGCATGCTGAGTGGTGTCGCCAGCGACGACAACCAAACCAACCACGCAGAATGCGACCGTTTCAGCAGCTGGGCCTTTCGAGACCTGTTGAGTGGTGTCGCCAGCGACGACAACCAAACCAACCACGCAGAATGCGACCGTTTCAGCGGCTCCCCCTTTCCAGACATGCTGAGTAGTGTCACCGACGACGACGGTCGCGATGCCGCCTGATCCAGGTCCCAAACAAAAATCGTCGCAGAAACGAGGACCGTCACCCTAAGGAGTCCTGACCCCGTACAGCACCATAATGAACGATTCCGCGGACGACTCGGTGGTCGACGCCGACGAGGCGGCCAGCGATGGCTCGGGAGTCGCCACCGAGGACTCCGACCAGGACGCGGCTGCCGAGGCGACCGCGGACGCCGACGCTGGTGAGAACATAACCATGGAGACGGCCACCGACGACGCGACGGACACGCAGGAGCCGGAGGACCTCGAGGCCCTCCGGGAGAAGGTCGAGGAGACGTACGACTTCGACGAGTTCGGGCCGTCGGACATGGCGCAGATGTCCGCCCAGGAGTGGGACGCCGCGTTCGACCCGGACACGTGGATCACCGGCGGCGAGCTACTCGATCGCGTCGCCGACGAGCTGAAGAGCCGGATCGCGACTCGGGACGTGTTCGGGGTCCTCGAACGCGTCGAGGAAGACGGCGAGCCGCGGCTGGTCGTCTACTCGGACGAGGGCTACGCCATCATCCACCCGACCGGCCAGGTCCGGGGGCAGGGGACGGTCCTCCGCGACGTCGAGCCGATCGTCGCGCTCTGTTCGATGGACAGCTACGACGTCCCGGAACCCCCAAATGACTGGTCGCTGCCGGACCCCGAGAGCGTCCAGCAGGGGACCGGAGAGTTCGGGAACCTGATGATCCAAGTCGTCGCCGGTGCCCAGCTGGTCGGCGGCATCGCGCTCATCGGCGCGTGGATCCTGCTGGGCGTCGAGACCATCGTCGCCCCGGTGATGGGCCTGCTGTTCCTCGTCGGCGGGTTGTTCCTCTTCTCGACGGTCGCGAACGCGCGCCTGTCGGACCGGTTCCGCTCGGAGGAGTATCGGGAGCGCCTTCGCGCGCTCCGGGCGGCCGAGGAGCGACCGGACTTCGTCCCGATCGAGGAGGATGCTGACACCCTCGAACGCGAGGGGTAACGGGCGCCGAATTCGCGGAGCGTCACGAGCCGAAACCGGTGAACCGAAACTGCCGAGAACGCCGGACAGAGCCGCGAAAGCGACGATGAACTGGCCGCCGTTAGTCGGTGGGTTTAAGCGCGCTCCGTCCTGACTCCCGACTGTATGAAACGGCGGGACTTTATGCGTACGGCCGGCGGCGCCACTGCCGCGGTCGCGTCCTCCGCTGCGGCAACCGGGACAGCCGCAGGGCAAGAGGGCGGTGGCGGCAGTAGTGGAGGTGGTGTCCGCCCGGAGTGGCCCTCCAAGGTGCAGGACGCTAACCTCGGGAGCTACAAGGACGCACGCGGGCAAAGCGAAGTGACGATCAAGGTCGGCGCCGGCGACGGACTGGCCTTCGATCCCACGAAAGTCTGGGTCGATCCCGGCACGACGGTCACCTTCGAGTGGACCGGAAACGGTGGCAAACACAACACCGAGACGGTCTCGGGGCCGGCCGAGTGGAAGAGCGAGATCACCGGTGAGGAAGGCTTTACCTTCTCCGTCGACCTGACCGAGGAGAATAAGGGGATCATTCACTACCAGTGTCAGCCCCACGCGACGATCGGCATGCACGGCGGTATCGCCGTCGGCGGCGACGTGCCGACGGTCAAAACCGGTGGCCCCGCAACTGGGTGGCCGGACCTGACCAACATCGGCGTCCCGCTACACCCGCACTGGGTCGGTAGCGCTGCCGGCGTCGGGATCGGCCTGACGCTCGCGTTCACGTTCTACGTGCTGAAATACGGTGAAACCCCGCACGCAGGTCATGGAGGCAACGAATGAGCTCGAACGAGTCCTCCTACGGTGACATCCACCGATACGAACCCGCCCGGGAGAGCACGGCTGCGGCCATCGCTATCGTCCTCCTGACGGTCATCGAGGTCCTGTTCGTGTTCATGTTCGTGTACGGACTGATGAGCGGCTGGGCCTCGACGGAGGACGGGAACATGTTCCTGGCCGGGGTGCTCTCGTTCGTGTTCATCGACCTCGCGTTCATCCTCGTGCTGTACCGGAAGGAATTCCTCCCGGACGTGATGGTCGTCAAGAAGCGGCGCCGGAAGTGGGAGGACCTCTACGTCCGCGAGGAGCAGATGGACGGCACACAGCTGGCCGAGCCTGAGGACGCCTGGGATACGCTCAAACGCGCGGTGTACCCCTACTACAAGCGATAACAATGAGTCTCGAAAAGAAAGACGAATTCGACCATCACGCGTGGCTCGAGGAGAAGGACCTCACGCCGGTGGAGTCCACCTTCCTCACCGTGTTGATCTGGATGGACAAGCGGCTCCGCATCGTCGACTACCTGGAGCTGCTGGAGACCCTCTACTACCGGGTGAACCTCCAGATGCCGAAGAGCCACACGGAACAGTACGACCTCGACAACAAGTTCTGGTACTGGTACCCGCTCTACTCGCTCGGCTCCCTGTCGATCATCGCCTATCTGGTGGCCGCGGTGACGGGCGCGTTGCTCGGCTTCTACTACTCGCCGTCGACGGCGGGCGCCGCCGCGGCCGGCGACCCGACCGCCGCGTACATCTCCGTCAAGGAGATCATGAAGTCCGTCCAGTTCGGCTACATGCTGCGGTCGATCCACCGCTGGGCGGCCCAGATCATGGTCGCGGCCGTGTTCCTCCACATGCTGCGCGTCTACTTCACGGGCGCGTACAAGGAGCCCCGCGAGGTCAACTGGGTGCTCGGTATCGTTCTCATCGCACTGACGCTGCTGTTCGGGTACTCCGGCTACCTGCTGCCGTGGTACCAGCTGTCCTTCTGGGCGGCGCAGATCGGCGTCCAGATGGCGCTGTCGACGCCCATCGTCGGCGAGTGGGCCGCCCAGCTGATGTTCGGCGGCTTCACGCTCGGTCAGGCGACGCTGGTGCGAATGTACATCATGCACGTGTTCCTGCTCCCGTTCATCGTGACCGGCCTCATCGCCGTCCACGTTGGCATCGTCTGGGTGCAGGGCATCGCGGAACCGCACTGAGACAATGAGCGAAGACCCTACCGCCGCAACGGATGGCGGCACGGACGAGGAAGCGCGCACGGACGGTGGCCCACCGGCGACGGTGCCGCCGGACGACGAGACGCCCACCTGGAGCGAGCGCAAGGAGCGCTCGCAGGGGCTCTCCCGGCTCACTTACGAGTACTTCGAGCGCTCGCGGCGTGAGGACCAGGACCTGCGACAGGAGTCGACGTACGTCGAGCGCGACGTGCTGGGCTTCCCAACGTGGCCCCACGAGATGATCCGCAACCTGGCGATCACGAGCTTCTTCGTCGGGATGATCATCCTCATCTCCGCCGCGCTACCGCCGGAGTTCATGGCCCCCGCGAACCCGTCGAAGACGCCGGCTATCATCCTGCCCGACTGGTACCTCTACTGGTCGTTCGGGCTGCTGAAGCTGAACCCGGCGAACCCGGCGCTCGAGGTGCTGGGCGGCGAGAAGCTCCTCTCCGACCAGCTGTACGGCATCGCCACGCACGGCGTCATCTTCGGTGCCATCACGGTCGTCCCGTTCCTCAACAAGGGGAGCGCACGGCGCCCGGTCGAACAGCCGTTCTGGGCAGCCGTCGGGATGATGGGGACCGTCCTTTCCATCACGCTGGCGCTGCTGGCGATCCAGAACTTCTTCACGATCGAGCTGGAGCTGCTGTTCAGCCTCACGTTCATGCTGCCCATCCTGGCTGGCGTGCTGACGTACGCCGCCCTGAAGACGATGCGGGAAGGGTACATGTACGACCTCAACAAGCGGTACTACCGCCTGCGCCCGCCGAAGTAAGCGGGCTGCTCCGCGGCGTTTTCCTCATGGACGATGATTCCTCCGAGCACGACGACGCACCGTCGGATAGTGACGCGTCGACGACGACGGACGATGCGTCGACAGCAACCGCCGTCGAGCCGGAGGGCCCGCGCGAGGGGCCCGGCGGCCGCGAGGTCGTCGTTCCGCTGCGACTGTACAAGACGATCACGGTGTTCTCCACGCTCATCGCCGTCGTCGGGTTCATCCTCGGCTTCATCCTCATCGACGCGGCGACGCTACAGGTGAGTCTCCTGCGGTCGGTCATCGTTGCCATCCTGTCGACAGTCGGGCTCGTGCCGAGTCAGGACGTGCTGACGGCGTTGCTGGCGCTCGGGGGGCTCTCGTTGATCGCCGGCAGTGCTGTGGTGTACGTCGTCGGGACGCGATTCCGCGCTCAGGGAATGGGAAAGTCTCAAGAGGACTCCCCCGAAGGATCCGATAATGGCTGACGAGTTCATGAAGGGGTTCGCCCTCTCGATGCTCGGTGCGCTCGGGTGGATCATCTTCGGGGGTTGGTACCGCACGCCGTCGTTCGAACGGATCCAACAGCTCACCGTGGCGCCGCCGAAACCGGAGACGATGTACGACGCCGTGGGCATCTTCGCCAGCGACCTGTCCTTCTACCTGATGCTGCTGGGCCCGCTCACGTTCTGGATCCTCATCCCGGCGGCTCGGGAGATTCGTCGTGCGAGCGCCGGCGAAGCCGCCGAATAACCTGCGGATAATTCGTTTCCTTCTCGCCGTTCCTTCGTCGCTGCGTTTCGATTACTCGTCAGTGAGAGCTTTGGATCCGTGTCGAAAGACGGTCATCCATGTGCTCCCGCTTCTTGCGGTTGGTTGGCCGTCGTCGCCAGCGACACCACTCAGCACGTTTTGGAAGCAATAGCTGCTGAGGCGGTCTTCTTCTGCGTGGTGAATTCGGTCAACGTTGCTGCTGATACCACTCAGCATGCCCAGAAAGCCCCAGCCGCTGAGCGCTCGCCTTTATAAACAAATTCGGCTATCGTCGCTTGCGACACCACTCAGCATGCCCAGAAAGCCCCAGCCGCTGACCGGTCGCGCTGCTCGCTGCGCTCCTCACCCGGCTCACTCGCTCCCTCCGGTCGCTCATTCGCCGGGTTGCGGTGCTAGCGTCGCAGGGCGTCCCGCTCAGCGGCTGCCCCTTT
>JBDGPU010000030.1:0-5287 GCA_042219525.1 Halopenitus sp. | reverse complement strand
GCACCGCAACCGCGACTGCACCGCGCGCCGGCTGTCCGGCGTACGGCGCTGGCCCCGCGACCGCCGCGAGCGACGCCCAGCCACCACTCCCGGGCGGGACTGAAAGGGGCAGCCGCTGAGCGGGAAGCACTGCGAAGCTAGCACCGGAACCCGGCGAGCGAACGCAGTGAGCGAGCCGGGTGAGGAGCGCAGCGAGCAGCGCGACCGGTCAGCGGCTGGGGTTTTCTGGGCATGCTGAGTGGTGTCAGCAGTACCGACAACCAAACAAATCACGCAGTAAGCGACCGATTCAGCGGCTGGAGCTTTCAAGACGTGCTGAGTGACGTCGCTGGCGACGATAGCCAAGCAACCGAAGAAGATCGCTTAGAAGCCGAGTATCAGTCGAAGCCGGATCAGCCGAAGTTCTCGACCTTCGTTTCGTCCACGTCGGCGCCGGCGGCCTCGATGGCGGCTTCGGCTTCGTCAATGAAGTCGGCAAAGCCGTAGACGAAGACCTGCTCGCCCTCCGTGCCCGTGAGCACGTCGTCGACGTGGGACGCGAGGTCTTCGTCGTCGTCGATCCTCTCGATCGTTGCTCCCAGCTCGTCCAGGGCGTCGAGACGGTCGCCGTGTGCGGGCTCGGAATCCCGGTAGACGATCGACGCTTCGTTGTCGTCCTCGATGGCGCGCTCACCGATTCCGACCGCAGGGCCGACCCCCGGGCCGCCGGCGAGCACGACGACGCGGGCCTCGCCCTCGTAGTAGTCGGAGCCGTACGGCCCGGACATCTCGAGCTCGTCGCCCGGTTCGAGGTCCGCGAGGTAGATCGAGAAGGGCCCGCCTTCGTCGGGGTCGATTCCGATCGTCGTTTCGAACGTGGCCGTCATGTCCGGCGAGGAGAGCGTGTAGAAGCGCGAGTACTCCTCGTCGTCGACGGTGCCCGTGAGCTTGACGAACTGCCCCGGTTCGGCCGAGAAGCCCTCCGGCGTCTCGAAGCGGATGGCGACCGTGTCCGGCCCGACGGATTCGACTGCTGTGACGGTAACCGTAGCGTCCATACGCGTTCTACGACGGGGCGTTAAAAGAGGATGCCGTTCGCGGACGAGCCTGCGCGCGGCAATCAGACACGGGACTCGACCGACTCGCTCTCGGGGACCCACTCTCCGGCGAGATACGAACGCCCGTCGTCCGTTATCTCGTAGGCGCCGTTCCCTCGACGCGAGACCAGATCGTGTTCCCTGAGTTTCTCGAGCCGGAACTCGAGGTACTTGTCTGGATAGTTGAGTCCCCGCTCTGCGAACTCCTCTTGGAGCTGGAACCGTCGGCGCACCCCCTCCAGCAGCAGGTGCTCCAGCAAGCGGTCGTCGGGTTGTGCCATCCAATCGGCGTGTTGCCGGACACCAGTCTGGACGAGATCAGTCACCTGGTCCCCTCCGTACCTGTCGAGGTTCCTCTCGCTGTCGACACAGCTCGGTGAAGTGTTCGTCACAGAGCCGTGGCGTATGGGTCACGACTTCGTACTCGACGCCGACGACGATGGTGTCGTCGAGGCCGGTTCGCGGAGCGGATTGCCAGGTCGGCATCGCGTGGTGGCCGTCGCGCGAGCAGAGCAGGCACTCGTCGCCGTCGTCGGCTGCGGCCGCGAGGACCCGGCCGAACGCCTCCTCCTCGCAGTCCCGGCAGAGTCCGCCGAGTTCCTCGTTTACGACGGTGTCGACCACCACTCGGTTGAACCCGGCTGGTCGCTCACACCGGACGCACGACGTGTCCTGTTCGGTCATCGATTCCCACCTAGAGATTCGGATGTCTCGAAAGGGACTACTTAATGATATTGATCCATGGGAGACAAATTCGGCAAACAGCCGGCAACACCCCTTCATTTCCAATAGAAAATCGGCAGATGGCGAGATGGCTGGTGGATTTACGGATCCCACCCCTCTCACGTCCGGAGTTTCATATCCAGAATATGTCATATATGGCGCTCGAACTCTCCTTTCCGCGCTATCGAGGGTCGGAATGAAGAGGTGAGTGGCGTGGCGCGCGCTCACCCGTGCCGACGCGTCAGCGACAACCCGCTCGGTGGCGACGAGTGCAGCTTACCGAGTCCCGATCTACAACTGGACGGGGCGGACTCAGTCGGGGGTTCACGCGTTCCGACCGCCTTGTCTTTCGACAGACGTCTATAACTCTCTGCTACATCGTCGATATAGCCGAGGTTTTAACCGGAAATGTCGACAAATGCCGATCAGAAATCCAGCGACGTCTTCACGTCCGGCCACTGAATCGAACGCATACCCAGTGGAGTCATAATATATGCCAGCTTTTCTCCGGGACGTTCGCCTGATACCAAAATATCCCGACGTATGGCAAGATCGCTGGCGTGGGGCCTTTCAGAAGCCTTTTGATTCGTGCTGTGGAACCACCGAGATAGCATGGCAGCGGATTTCAACTGGGCCGTCGGTGGCGAAGCTGGGGATGGCATCGCTTCGACGGGTAAGATCTTTGCCCAGGCACTTTCCCGTGCGGGTCGACACGTCTTCACCTCCAAGGATTTCGCGTCGCGAATCCGAGGCGGGTACACCGCGTACAAGGTGCGGACGTCAGTCGACAAGGTACAGAGCGTCGTCGACCGACTGGACGTCCTCATCGCACTGACTCCGCGAACGATCGAGGAGAATCTGAACGAGCTCCACGAGGGCTCCGTGATCATCTACGACGGCGAGCGGACCACGATGGAGGACGTCGAGATTCCCGAGGGGATGATCGGCCTCGACGTGCCCCTGAAGCGGCTCGCCGAGGAGGCTGGTGGCGCTATCATGCGCAACGTCGTCGCGCTCGGCGCCGCGTGTGAGGTCACCAACTTCCCGATCGAGAACCTCGACTCGGCCCTCAAGAAGAACTTCGGCGACAAAGGCCAGAAGCTCGTCGAGAACAACAAGACGGCCGCGCGCAACGGCCAGGAATACGTCGCCGAGGAGTTCGAGGTCGAGCCCGACTACGACCTCGACACGACCGACAACGACTACGTCCTCCTCAACGGCGACGAGGCGATCGGCATGGGCGCCATTGCAGCCGGCTGTCGCTTCTACTCCGGCTACCCGATCACGCCCGCGACGGACGTGATGGAGTACCTGACGGGCCGCATCGACCAGTACGGCGGCCACGTCGTGCAGGCGGAAGACGAGCTCTCCGCGATCAACATGGCGCTCGGTGCCGCCCGCGCGGGCGCCCGGTCCATGACGGCGACGTCGGGGCCCGGTATCGACCTGATGACCGAGACCTTCGGCCTGGTCGCGACGAGCGAGACGCCGCTGGTCATCTGTAACGTGATGCGCTCGGGTCCCTCGACGGGGATGCCGACGAAGCAGGAGCAGGGCGACCTCGAGGGCATGCTCTACGGTGGCCACGGCGAGATTCCGCGGTTCGTCCTCGCCCCGACCACCATCGCGGAGTGCTTCTGGAAGACCGTCGAGGCGTTCAACCTCGCGGAGAAGTACCAGACGCCGGTGTACCTGACGGCCGACCTCTCGCTCGCCGTGACCGAACAGACGTTCTCCCCGGACACGTTCGACATGGACGAGGTCGAGATCGACCGCGGGAAGCTCGTCGACGAGGAGACCATCGGCGACCACATGAACGAGAAGGAGCAGTTCAAGCCGCACGAGATCACCGAGGACGGCATCTCGCCGCGCTCCATCCCCGGCACCGACGGTGGGGCGCACATGTCCACCGGCCTCGAGCACGACGAGCTCGGGCGCCGGACGGAGGAGACGGACATGCGCGTCGAGCAGGTCGACAAGCGCAACCGGAAGGTCGACACCGCCCGCGAACGCGAGGACTGGAGTCCGCGCGAGTTCGGATCCGAGGACGCCGACAACCTCGTCATCACGTGGGGGTCCAACGAGGGCGCCCTCGTCGAGGCGCTCGACTTCCTCGAGGAGGAGGGCATCGACGTGCGCGTCGTCTCCGTCCCGTACATCTTCCCGCGCCCGGACCTGTCGGACGCGGTGGACGCGGCGGAGCGGACCGTCGTCGTGGAATGTAACGAGAGCGGGCAGTTCGCGGACCTCGTCGAACACGACGTCCTCGAACGCGTCGACCGCATCAACAAGTACACGGGCGTCCGATTCAAGGCGGACGAGCTCGCAACCGAAATCAAGCAGACCCTGGAGGCCTAACACATGAGTTCCGACGTTCGATTCACTGACTTCAAATCCGACAAGCAGCCGACCTGGTGCCCGGGTTGCGGTGACTTCGGCACGATGAACGGCATGATGAAGGCGCTGGCGGAGACGGGCAACGACCCGGACAACACCTTCGTAGTCGCCGGCATCGGCTGTTCCGGCAAGATCGGCACGTACATGCACAGCTACGCGCTCCACGGCGTTCACGGCCGCGCGCTCCCCGTCGGCACCGGGGTGAAGCTCTCGCGCCCCGACATCGAGGTCATGGTCGCCGGCGGCGACGGCGACGGCTACTCCATCGGTGCGGGCCACTTCGTCCACGCCGTCCGGCGCAACGTCGACATGACGTACGTCGTGATGGACAACCGCATCTACGGGCTCACGAAGGGCCAGGCCTCGCCGACCTCGCGCGAGGACTTCGAGACGTCGACGACGCCCGAGGGCCCGAAGCAGCCCCCGGTCAACCCCCACGCGCTGGCGCTCGCCAGCGGGGCGTCCTTTATCGCGCAGTCGTTCTCCTCTGACGCGCTCCGCCACCAGGAGATCATCCAGGAGGCCATCGAGCACGACGGCTTCGGCTTCGTCAACGTTTACTCGCCGTGTGTCACGTTCAACGACGTCGACACGTACGATTACTTCCGCGACAACCTCGTGGACCTGAAGGAAGAGGACCACGACCCGACCGACTACGACGCCGCGAAGGACGTCATCCTCGACTCCGAGAAGGAGTACCAGGGTGTCGTCTACCAGGACGAGAACTCGGTCCCGTACAGCGAGCGCCACGGCGTCACCGAGGACATGTCCGACATCCCCGAGGGTGCGCCCGACGACGCGATGGACCTCGTTCGCGAGTTCTACTAACGCGACTCGCTCGTGTATTTTCTGAGACGGTTCGTTGTCGGCGGCTTTTCTGATTAGGTTTCTCAGCCGTAGAGCAATCGGCTTTCAACCGTGGTTTGTTTGGTTGTCGTCGCTGGCGACACCACTCGGTACACCCAGAAAGCCCCAGCCGCTGAGCGCTCGCGCTGCTCGCTGTGCTCCTCACCCGGCTCGCTCACTGCGTTCGCTTGCCGGGATTGCGGTGCTAGCGTCGCAGGGCGTCCCGCTCAGCGGCTGCCCCTTTC
>JBDGPU010000198.1:0-5298 GCA_042219525.1 Halopenitus sp. | reverse complement strand
GTTTCTCGGTCCCTACGAGAGACTACCGAAATCGATCTGGGGCTAAACACGTACGTCAAGCCTAAAGCGCATCCCGCACTGCAAACTCGATACGCTGAAAAGCAGATTACGCCGGAACGAATCGGTCGTCGTCGCGGTCGACGAGGTCCTGCTTCCGGAGAGCCTTCAAAACGCCGTACAGCGCGATCTTCTTCATTCCGAGCGAGTCGGCCATCTCGGACACCGTGCCGCCGTCGTTCGTCGAGAGATACAGGTACACGAGCTTCGCGCGGGGCGACTGCAGTTCCGGCGGCATCGCTGCGTGGCCTGCCGGACCCGCAGTTTCGGTCTCGATCATCGTGTCCGGAGTGAATAGTTCGACGATAATAAACCCCCATTTCAACAGCTGTCGAAAACCGCTAGACGGGATGCTGGTCGGCGCTGCGCGTCGATTTTCGAGTATGCAACACAGCCGGAGGCCAGTGATAGCTGCACCTCGGACGAACAGGCGGCAAAACGTTCGACCGCTGTCGCACTGAGAAACGTTGGCAAGGAACGAGTCTCCGGCTCAGTACGAGCGGACCTTCGGCTCGTACGTCTTCGACACGCCTTCGAGGAGCACGGGCTTGAACCAGAGTTCCGGTTCGCCGTCGTTCCACGACAGCATCGTGTGCTTGATCCAGTCCTCGTCGCGGCGCTCCTGGAACTCCTTGCGCCAGTGGGCGCCACGGAACTCGTTCCGGGCGAGTGCCCCAACGGTGATCGCCTCAGCGATGTCGAGGAGGTTCCGGGTTTCCAGCGTCTTGGTCAGGTCCGTGTTGAACGTGCGGGACGGGTCCGAGACGGCGACGTCGTCGTAGCGGTCGCGCGCCGCGCGGATGTCGCGCAGGGCCTGCTTGAGGCCGTCCTCCTCGCGGAACACGTTGACGTTGTCCGTCATCGTCTCCTGCACCGTCGAGCGCACTTCCGCGTGGTTGATCCCGTCGGATTCGAGGAGGTCCTCGATCATCTCGCGCTGCTCCTCGACGGTTTGCTCCAGCACGGCGTCGCCGTCAGCAGCACCGCCGTCCGCGGCGGTGGACTCCTCGGTCTCCGTTGCGGTTTCGGTCGCTTCGGTGGACTCGGGCTCGCCGAGCGGGACCGGCGTGTCGACCTCGGCGAGCTCGTACTCGCCTTCCTTGCCAGTCGTGATCTCGGCCTCGCCGAGGTCCTCGCCGGCGGCGTGGCGGCCTGCGCGCTTGCCGAAGACGATGAGCTCGGGCAGCGCGTTGCCACCGAGGCGGTTACTGCCGTGGACGGAGACGCAGGCGCACTCGCCGGCCGCGTACAGTCCGTCGATGCAGGTCTGGCCGTTCTCGTTCGTCTCGATGCCGCCCATCGCGTAGTGCTGGCCGGGCTTGACGGGCATCGGCTCATCGAGGCCGTTCACGCCCTCGAAGTCCTCCGCGAGGTGGAGGATGTTCTCCAGCCGGTCGAGGATGCGGTCCTCGCCGAGGTGGCGCATGTCGAGATGGACGTACTCGTCCTCGATGCCGCGCCCTTCGCCGACTTCCGTCAGCTCGGCGCGGGCGACGACGTCGCGGGAGGCGAGCTCGCCATCGTTGTTCGCGTACCCGTGTTCGAACATGAACCGCTCGCCCTCGCTGTTGTAGAGGATGCCGCCCTCGCCGCGGACGCCCTCGGAGATGAGGACGCCTGTGGAGGGGAGCGTCGTGGGGTGGAACTGGATGAACTCCATGTCCTCCATCGGTGCACCGGCGCGGTAGGCCATGGCGACGCCGTCGCCGGTGTTCGCGATGGCGTTCGTCGTGTGGTCGAACGCCTGGCCGAGGCCGCCCGTCGCGAGGATGACGCTGTCGCGGGCGCGGAAGCCCTCGACTTTCCCGGACTGAACGTCGTAGGCGGCGACGCCGTGACAGGAGCGGTCCTCGGGGTCGTCCTCGTCGGTGACCGCGAGGTCCGTCACGTGCCACTCGTCGTACACCTCGATGCCGCGTTTGACCACCTGCTCGTACATCGTGTGGAGCATCTGGTGACCGGTCTCCGCGCCGGCGTAGGTGGTTCGCGGGAACGAGAGCCCGCCGAACGGGCGCTGGGAGACGGTGCCGTCCTCCTCGCGGGAGAACGCCATCCCCCAGTTCTCGAGCTGGATCGTCTCTTCGGGACTGTCCTGACAGAGGGTCTCGATCGCCGGGGCGTCGCCCAGGTAGTCGGACCCCTTCATCGTGTCGTACGCGTGGTCTTCCCACGAGTCGCCCTCGCGGATGGCGGCGTTGATGCCGCCCTCCGCGGCGCCCGTGTGCGAGCGGACCGGGTGGAGCTTCGAGACGATCGCCGTGTCCGCACCGGCTTCGTTGGCTGCGATCGCGGCTCGAAGGCCGGCACCGCCCGCGCCGACCACGATTACGTCGTGTTCGTGCATAGTGTGTTTGTCTCGTTGTGTTCGGTGGTCGGGGAGTTACCAGAACTTCAGGTTGTTCTTCACGGCTTCGCGCTTGAGTTCCTGGATGTGGTCCGTCAGCGGAATGTCCTTCGGACACACCTCGGTACAGGAGAACTGGGTCTGGCAGCGCCAGACGCCGTGTTCCTGCTCGAGGATCTCCAGGCGCTTCTCCGTCATCTCCTCGCCCTCGCGCTCGTCCATCGTGAAGCGATAGGCCTTGTTGATGGCGGCGGGCCCGAGGTACTCGTTGTCGCCGGCGGCGACGTTACAGGAGGACATACAGGCGCCACACCAGATACACCGCGTCGACATCTTGATCTTCTCGCGGTTCTCCCGCGTCTGGCGCTGCTCCTCGAGTTCCTCGTCCGGCAGATCGTCCGTCTGGAAGTACGGCTCGACTGCTTCCATCTGGTCGTAGAAGTGCTCCATGTCGACGACGAGATCCTTCTGGACCTCGGCGTGCGGGAGCGGCTCGACGCGGACCGGCGCCGAGAGCTCGGACATCTGTGTTTTGCAGCCGAGTCGCTGGGAGCCGTTGATGAACAGTGCGTCGGAGCCACAGACGGCCTGCCGGCAGGAGTGCCGGAAGGTGAGCGAGGAGTCGAAGTGGTCCCGCGCGTAGATGAGCGCGTCGAGGACGGTCATCCCCTTCTCGAAGGGGACGTGGAACTCGTCGAACCGCGGTTCCTGTTTCCCCTCGACTTCCGGATCGTAGCGGAACACCTGCAGTTCGACCGTGTTCTCGCTGGCTTCACCGGTCTCGGCCGCTTCGGCCTCCTCCTCGGCGGCCGCCGCTTCCGCCTCGGCGGCGCGGGCACGCTTTTCCTCACGGCGGACCTCGCCGGGGGATTTGGCGTCCGCCGCGTCGGTCTCGGTCTCTTCGTCGGTCTGGTCGGGAACTTGCGTACTCATGGTTAGTAGAGGGGAATCCCGGCCCAGGCGTTCGCCGTGCGGATGCCCTGCACGACCAGAATGACGCTGGCCGTCACGAGGGTGTACTTCACGACGGTCTTCTTCCGGCCCGAGAGGCCCTGGTTGATCAGCGCGTTGTACACGCCGTTGACGCCGTGGAACGTCGCCGTCAGCAGGAACAGGACCATCAGCGAGTAGTAGGTCCAGTGTTGCATCCGTCCTGCGCTCATCAGGAACGAGACCTCGTCCGCGTGGTTGACGAAGTGCAGTAGGAAGAAGTGGAAGGCTAACACGACGATGAGGAACGCCGCCGTGATGCGCTGGAGCAGCCACGACGTGCCGCCCGGCGTGAAGGAGCTGTATCGTTCAGCCATGTTAGAACGCCCCCGCGAGGAACGTCGGCACTGAGGCGACCGTGATCGCACCGGTCAGGATCAGTGACGCGTAGAAGCTCTTGTCCTGCGATTCCAGTCCGATACCGAGGTCGACGAACAGCAGTCGCGTGCCGTTGAGAATATGGAACACGGAGACTGCAAGGAGGCCGACCTCGAGGATGCGGACGAGGAGCAACTCTTCGAGGGTCACGATCGTCTGTGTGAAGACGTCGTTGCCCGCCGCCAGAGTCGCCTCACCCGCACCCGCTGCCGGTATCGCGGTACTCAGCACGGCAATGTGGGTAAACAGATACCCCACAAGCACCCAGCCGGTGAACTTGTGGAAGATCCAGGCCCACATCCCCGCGGAGAACTCCCGCCAGCGGCCGAAGTCCTCGATGAGGCCACGATTGTACGACTGACTCATGCCGTGTGGGGGTCGGTCGCGGGGTGGTATAGTAGTTTCTAAGAAGGAGAGAGCCCGCGGCCCGACTGACCGGGGACGCTAGCGGATCTGGCACATTGATCGGCCACATCTTTCACGGCGCCCGCGCGTGAGCACCCGAGCATGAACCACCTCGAAGGCGACACCGTGGTCGTCACCGGCGGCGCGTCCGGGATCGGCCGCGAGATCTGCCTGACCGCCGCGCACAACGGTGCCGACGTCGTCGTCGCGGACGTGCGACGGCACCCGCGAATCGCCGAGGAGCCGACGGACATCGTCGTCACCGAGCTCACGGGCCAGGACGCGGTCCACGTCGAGTGCGACGTCCGGAACCCGGACGACCTCCGCAGGGCGGCAGAAACGGCCGACCGCTTCGGCGGCGTCGACGTCTTCGTCAACAACGCGGGCATCTTCCGCGCGGAGCAGTACGCCGACGTCGACGAGGCGGACTACGACGAAATGATGGACACGCACGCGAAGGGCGTCTTCTTCGGCGGCCAGGCTGCCGAGGAGCACATGGACGAAGGCGTCGTCATCAACGTTTCCAGCATCGCCGCCCTCCACGGCAACGAGAACCATCCCGTCTACGACGGCGCCAAAGCCGCCGTCTCCAACTTCACGAAGTCGATGGCCGACGCGCTCGGCCCGGACATCCGCGTCAACGCCGTCCTCCCGGGCGTCATCGAGACCGCGATGACGAAGGAAGACGTCCCGACCATCGACGCCGAACGCGAGCAACGCTACGAGGGTGAGATCCCGGCCGAGCGCTTCGGGAGCCCCAAAGACGTGGCGGAAGCCGTCGTCTTCCTCGCCAGCGACAAGGCCGACTACATCACCGGCGCGGAACTCGTCGTCGACGGCGGCCTTAGCGCGACCTGATCGATTCCGTTTCCGGACTGGTTCGATTGTGGTCGTCGCGAGCGACGGCACTCACCATGTTTTGAAAGCCCAAGCTGCTTCTCGGCCGTGTTTCTAAACAAACCCGGATGATCTCGCAGGTGACTCCAGTAAGTATGCCTTGAAACGCCCAGCCGCTGAGACGGTCGCGTTTATAAATAAAGTCGGTTAACGCCGTTGGCGACACCACTCTGCATGCCCAGAAAGCCCCAGCCGCTGAGGCGGTCGCGCTGCTCGCTGCGCTCCTC
>JBDGPU010000084.1:0-5308 GCA_042219525.1 Halopenitus sp. | reverse complement strand
AAAGGGGCAGCCGCTGAGCGGGACGCCCTGCGAAGTAAGCACCACAACCCGGCGAGCGAACGCAGTGAGCGAGCCGGGTGAGGAGCGCAGCGAGCAGCGCGACCGTCTCAGCGGCTGGGGCTTTCTGGGCATGCTGAGTGGTGTCGCCAGCGACGATCACTGATCTAGTTATAAGCGTTAGCGCGCAACGGCTGGGGCTTTCTGAGCATGCTGAGTGGTTTCAGCAGCAACGACAACCGATCAACCGAAACATACCAGACACTCAGAAGCTGGCATTTTCGACACGAATTGACAGCTTTCGCTCCCTCGCGACAATACAAGCATCCGAGGAAAAAGATCGAACGCCAAACAAAAATTTCAGCAATATGGCCATTACTGTTTTTCAGGCGGAGAGAGAATCGGTGTCCATGTACGATACGATTCTACTGCCAGTCGCGCCGAACAGCGAAGCGACGCGGGGGACCGAGCGGGCCGCGGACCTCGCGGAGCACTACGACGCGACGATTCACGTCCTCGCCGTCGCCGACACGATGGAGGAGACGATGCGCGGGCCGCACGTCGAGACGCTCGCCGAGCGCATCGAGAGCGAAGCGATGGACCGCGTCGAGGAGATCGGCGACGAGCTGGAGGAGCGCGGGCACGACGTCGTCAAGCGAACGGAGCGGGGCCGGCCGTTCGAGATGGTTATCGAGACGATCGAGGACGTCGACGCCGACATCGTCATCATGCCGACGCACACGCGAAAAGGGCTCCAGCGGATGCTGCTCGGGAGCGTCACCGAGAAGGTGCTGCGCCGGTCGCCGGTGCCGGTGCTGACGGTGCCGATGGAGGAGGACTGAGTTCGCGGCCGCCGCGGAACCACGGCCCTCGCCGCCTCGCCGACCCCGATCGGAGACTACTCAACTTTTGAGGACCGGTACCGAAGCGAGAGCGTGCGCGCGTTTCGCATCGCCTACGACGGCCGGCACTACAACGGCTTCCAGCGACAGCCCAGCGTGCCGACAGTCGAGGACGCGCTGCTCGATGCCCTCCGCGAGCAGGGCGCGCTTGGCCCGGCCGAGGCGGTGGACACCCCGCCAGAGTACGCCGCGGCAGGCCGGACCGACGCGGGGGTCTCCGCCATCGCGCAGACCATCGCGTTCGACGCGCCCGACTGGCTCACGCCGCGGGCGCTGAACGGGGCGCTCCCCGGCGGCGTCCGCGCGTGGGCCGCGGCGGACGTCCCCGAGGACTTTCACGCAACCCACCACGCGACGCGCCGGACGTATCGCTACTACCTGTTCGCGCCGCCAGTCGGCGGTTCGGACGCGTCAGGAGTGGAATCCACAGCGGATCCGACCTCACTCCCAGCCCCCTCCGTCGACGACGAGCGCGTCCACACCGCACTCGGCAAGCTCTCGGGCCAGCACGATTTCGCGAACTTCACGACTGACGAGGCCGGGACCGAGCGCGACGTGACCGCGACGGCGACGCGGTCGGGTCCGTTCCTCGTCCTCGACGTCTCGGCCGGCGGCTTCCCGCGGGAGTTCGTCCGGCGACTCGTGACGCTCGTCCGGGCGGTTGGCACGGGGGATGCGTCGCTCGCGAAGGTCGACCGGGCGCTGGACCCCGAGCCGCTCCCTGGACACGAGGGCATCGGCCCGGCGCCGCCCGAACCGCTCGTGCTGTGGGACGTCGCATACGAGGCGACGCCTGCAGGAGTGGACGAGTCCGTCGACTTCGCCGTCGACGAGGAGGCTCGCGAGAGCGCGCTCCAGGCGTTCGGCGAGCGCCACGTCTCGGCTCGCGTCGACACGCGCGTGCTCGGCGCGATGCGGGAGGGACTCGGTGCCGATCCGGGCTAAACCGCCGCTATTCCCAGTCCACGGGCCAGAGGCCGGCCGCGCGCATCCCCGTCTCGAAGTCGGCCTCGCGGAACGCGTCCGCGAGTTCGTCGGCGTCGAGTCGCGGAAGTTCGCGGTCCGGCTCCGCCAGTTCACTGACGAGTAGTGCGGTCAGCATGGCGTGTTCTCGGATGTTCCGGTCGTCGACCTTGTCCCGCGTGTCGGCGTGCGTGTGGCCCCAGCCGCGGCCGCGTTCGCCGGAGTCGCTGTGGAGCTGCAGGGCCGGGACCCCGCGCCGGACGAAGGGCCACTGGTCCGAGAACGGGTGCGGTTCGAGCTCGACGTCGATCGGATGCCGCGTTGCGCGGGCGACGCTCTCTGCGGCGTCCGCCGTCGCCTCCGAGGTGTGCGCGAGCGCGACGAGGTCGCGGAACCGCCCCGCGCCGTCGACGTTGACGACGCCGGCGACGCTGTCGAGGTCGACGGTGTCGGCCAGCTCCTCCGCACCGAGCAGGCCGACCTCCTCACAGCCCACGGCGACGACGTCGACACCGATCGGGAGGTCGACGGCGTCGTCCGCGAGGATGCCCGCGGTGGCGACGACCGTCGCGATCCCACAGCCGTTGTCGAGTGCGGCTTCCGCGATGTCGTGGCCGTCGTAGTGCGCGACGAGGAGCAGTCGCTCCTCGGTGTCGGGGCCGACGCGCCCGACCACGTTCCGGCTCGTCGCCGGGGCCGTCTCGGCGTCGACGGAGAGGTGCGCGGTACCTGCTGCGCCCGGGGTGTTGATCGCGTGCTCTCGGAGCCACGCGCCGGTTTCCTTCGAGACGCCGACGGCGGGCGCCCCGGCCTCCTCGCCGAACGTGAGCGACCCGGTCGGCGGGAGCTGGCCGTCGAGGTGGTTCACGAAGACGAACCCCTCGGCGCCGGCCTCGACCGCGTAGCCGAACTTCTCCATCCGGTGGACGAACCGCGAGCCGGACGGCGTCGTCGTCGACGCGACCACGAGTTTCCCCTCGACGTCGACCTCGTCGATCTCGTCGGGCGTCCCGTAGCCGACGTCGACGAGTTCGGCCTTGACGTCCCCCGCCGGCGAGTACGGGAGCGCGACGGTCTCGAACGACCGGGCGAGTTCGTCGCCGTGGCTGTCGCTGGTCGTCAGCGTGAGCGTCGAGTCCCCGCGACGCCACGCCGCCATCTCGAACTCCGTTTCTCGGACGTCGTGCACGCCAGCGTCCGCGAAGGCGTCGGCGACCAGGTCGGCTGCGCGCTCCTCGCCGGCGCTGCCGCCCATCCGGTTCCCGATCGCCGTGAGGTCGGTCACGAACGACCAGACGTCGGTGCTCGTCCACGTGCGGCCGAGGGCGGGCGCGAGGTCGTCCAGGCGCTCGCGCACGCGCTCGATCTCGGTGTCAGTCGGCATGGTTGGTTCTGTTCGGTATCCCGGATAAGGATATGGAACGCGGCGGGCCTCGGGGAAGCCCCCTGAAACGCTACGTTCAAGTGCGGGCATCGGGTAGAACCGAACGCGCGCGCCGATGGTCCAGTGGTAGGACTCGAGCTTCCCAAGCTCGCGGCCCGGGTTCAATTCCCGGTCGGCGCATCCTCGAACTATTCCCCTTTTTGCATACCTCGAAGGTAAGTTCCCAAGCTAGTGACATCCTCCTCGCCGTAAACGGCGAGGCTTCCCCCGCATGGGGAATACCAGTCAGTCGTCGTCACCAGAATCTGAGGTTCTGGTGGGCTCACGAGACGCTGTCTCGTGACCGCTGGCAGAGGGTTCCGACTCTCGACACGCCGTAAGCGTCATCTGCGAGGTGTTCTCGCTCCTCTCACGGTGAGTCGTGGCGGTGTCACAACCGCTCCCATCCCGAGGCGAGTCATCGCGTGCCGCCTTGTCAAGCGGGACGCTCTCTCCCCACGGGTCAATCCGTCGTGCGATATTCGCGGAAGCGTTGATATCGGCCTGTAACGTCGTAACGTAGCAGTCGTCGTTCGGACACCGGAACTCGGCCTGCGAATCCCGCCGACCGATACGGTGGCACGAGTGGCACGTCTGACTGGTGTACGCTGGATTCACGTACTCGACCGGGATTCCTGCTTCCGTCGCCTTGTCCTCGATACGCCCTTGGAGTCGGGCGAACGCCCACGAGTGGAGCCGACGGTTCATGTACTTCCCGTAGTCGAGACGTTCGCGGATATACGTCAAGTCCTCCATCACCAACACCGGGTTCTCGTACTGGTTGGCGTACTCGACGGCCTGCCGAGACGCCTTCTCCACGATGTCTGTGAGCGCGTTCTGGTAGTGTGAGAAGCGGTCTTCGATGCGCCACTCCGAGGCGTCCCGTTCTTGGAGGCGTTTCAGGGTCGTGTGCATCTCTTTGCGGAGATGCTTCGCTCTGCTTCCGTCACACACGAACGGGTCAGTCGGAGAACCGTCCTTAAGGGCACAGCCCGTGATAAGAGCAGTTTCTCCGATGTCTAAGCCGATGTGCGTGGCGTCACCGTCCGTCGCTGGTTTGTCGATGGCGTACTCGACGGTGACGTGCAGTACCCAGTTCTTTCGGTGCTTCTGAAGCCGTATCTCGCCCGCTTTTGCGTCCTCCGAGACGAGATCGTGCCAGAGGGGTTCCTGCTCGGGGTTGATCCGGAGCGGTATCCAGAAGTTCGTTCCCCGACCGGGACGCGGAACCCACCACGTGAACTCGTAGTCGCGTTCGTCGGAGTGGTCGAATGTCGCAGCTTGATTGGTGAGCCGTATGGGGTGGTCGTCGTCTAATTCATGGGCGTTGTACGTCTTTCGTAGTTTCGGCACGTAGTTACAGAGGGCGGCTTTGGCCTGATACGGCAGTTCGTAAGGCGTCACGATGTCGCTTACTGCCGACATGGTACTCGCCCCAGTGTCGAACGCTTCTTGCAGACCGTCACGGTACGTTTCGAGCAAATCGTTGAGCTTCGACTGCTTGTGTGCGGTGGGCGGCACGAACGTTGCCTGCAACGTCTTCGTGATAGTCGTGGACATCGCTACTCGTCCACCACGTGGTCCGTCAGCACGTCAATGCTCACCTGTCCGGTGGTGTTGAGGTAGTCCCAAGGTTGCCAGAACGTGCTATCGAACGCCTGCAGAATCCCGAGGCACTCAATCCGAATCGTACGAGGATAGACGCCTCTGAGAGAGTCGATAAACTTGATGTTGGCAGCGTCACTGGCGCGCTTCACGATTTCGGTTGCGAGGAGATCTACACGGTGCTTTGCGGCAGCTGCAAAATAATATTGGTGTGCATAGGTCGTGTTCAATTCTTTTTTGAGGTTGTACTCCATTACGCCGTAATTATTTTCATATACTTGTTTCTAATAAAGATTTGCCGTCATGTGAAATTCGGCCAGCAACCGGCGACGAAACGCAAGGAAGCCGTCGTCTTCACGGCCCCAGTGAACCGCCTCGGGGTCAAGCCCCGAGGCTTCCCGTTTCTACGACGCGACGT
>JBDGPU010000039.1:0-5360 GCA_042219525.1 Halopenitus sp. | reverse complement strand
GGTGCTGAGAGCCGCGGATATGTCGCTCAGCGACCGCGAGCGGCCGAGGGCTTTCTGGGTGTTTGCGGTGCTGTCAAGCGCAGCAGCGTCTGCACCTGTGCTTTGGGTTTATAAGCAAAAGCGACCGAGGGCTTTCGAGGAGTCTGCGGTGATGTCGAAAGCAGCAGCGTCTGCATCTGCTCAACCGCCTTCGGAGCAAGAGCGTCCGAAACCCGAGCAAAAATCCTCTCTCCCGACTACAAAGCCACGCCGAACTTACTCCTCGGAGAGGCCAAGCAGGTCGAAGGGGTAGCCGTTGTCGTTCTCGTCGGCGTGCTCGTAGACGACGCGCGCGGCGGCAACGTCCTGAATCGCCAGGCCGGTCGAGTCGAAGACGGTGATGCCGGTCTCCGCAGTCCGGCCCGCCTTTTTCCCCGTCACGATCTGGCCGATTTCGCCGTAGATGTCGTCGTCGGTGAGCGTGCCGGCGTGGTAGGGGACGTTAATCTCACCGGAGTGGGTACACTGCTCGTGGTCGTCGATGACCAGCGTGGCGTCCAGCAGGATCTCGTCGGCGATCTCGTGTTTGCCCTCGGCGTCGGCGCCCATCGCGTTGATGTGCGTGTGCTCGCCGACGTCCTCGCGGGTGATGATCGGGTCCTCGACCGGGGTCACGGTCGAGAGGACGTCACAGGCGGCGGCCTCGCCGGGCGTGCCGGCGCGGACGTCGAACTGGTCCTCGAAGGCGTCGATGAAGCGGGCGACGCGCTCCTCGTCGAGGTCGGAGACGACGACCTCCTGGATGTCGCGGACCTTCGCGATGGCCTCGAGCTGGGTGTACGCCTGGACGCCGGCGCCGACGATGCCGAGCGAGGTCGCGTCCGCGACGGCGAGGTGGTCGGTGGCGACGGCGGCGGCCGCACCCGTGCGCTTCATCGTCAGCTCCGTGCCGTCCATGATCGCCAGCGGGAACGCGTTCGTCGGGTCGGAGTAGATCATCGTCCCCATCACGGTCGGCAGGTCGTGCTTCTCGGGGTTCTCGGTGTGGACGTTGACCCACTTGATCCCGGCGGCGTCCCAGTCGCCGGCGTCGAGGTAGGCGGGCATCGAGCGGAAGTCGCCCGCGTACTCCGGCAGGTCGATGTACGACTTCGCGGGCATCTGGGCGTCGCCGTGCTCGTACGCGCGGAACGCGTCCTCGATGGCGTCGATGACCTCGGGCATCTGCGCGTTCTCGCTGACGTCGGCGCTGTTGAGAAGTAACGTCTGCATATCGCAAATTTTGACGGTCGCGTATTTAATTCCGGCTAACCCGGATGAGTCCGATCCTTGGATTTCATACACCTACTTGTTGGTGAGCCTGAGAGACGGCTGTCAGTTGGTTCGTAGCTCATCGCTAGCCGACGTTTCGCTCATTACGGATGAGACCTGCTGTTCTTGCCTATCACACATTGGAACTACGGGAAGCATCTCTGCTGACCCGAATAGTCGAAATTACCGCCGGGTCAGGGGTTCGACGGTGTATCTTGACCACCATAATTTACTGAACCCCATGTGAGGTGAATACGATGACAGAAGAGGAACCCACCGATCGGGAGGAGCGAGAACTGTGGGAGCGAATACTCACTACTGCACCCGAAGAGAATTTTCGGGAGTTCGTTATTGAGCAAATACCCCTGCATCCCGACGAATCAGTACTTTCGGTGGGATGTGGTCCTGGATTTGAGACAGCAGCCCTCGCACAGCATATCACTGAGGACGGCTGTATCACTGGTGTCGACCTGAACGATGAGGTATTGGCCGCAGCCAGAGACAGATGTGGCGATCTCCCTCACGTAGCGTTCAAACAGGGAGATGTCACCGACCTGCCGATAGCAGATGAGAGCTACGACCTGGCCGTCGCCAAGCAAGTGCTTTCTGAGATTTCCGATGTCGAATCAGCATTGAACGAGCTGTATCGCGTACTCAAGCAAAATGGACGACTAGCTATTACAGCGGGGGACAGGCGGACCCACGTCAAGCATACCCCGACTGAGTTGATGCAGCGTGCCGACGAGAGATATCGATCCGAAACAGCTGAGCAACAACTTGGGACACGTCTCGTCGGATTACTGTCCGAGGCTGAATTCAGGGTTGAAGATGTCGTACCACGGGCGAAGATACGAACCACAATAACCGACCAGATCGAGCGAGGAATCGAAGTACAGCGGAGGATCCTCGAGGAAAGCGAGACGTTCGACGACGATGAGATCGAAACCTGGGAACAGGAACTGCGAAGGCTTGACGATGCTGACCAGTTTCTATCGTGCGGGACTACCTTTCTCTACATTGCTCGCAAGCCCGAATAGACCGCTGGCTTTGCTATCTGCTGTAAGACTTTAAAAGGACTGCGCCTGCATACGGAAATCGCATTCCCAACTACTGCTTCCGATAGCAGGTACTACTGGGTAGACACAGGCCACAAAAGAAATCGGGGCGTTTCGAAGCAGGAGCGTGTGGTCTCCTCGCGAACGATGCGTGGGTCAGCGGTGGGTGTGTAGCCGGCCGGACCGCGCTTACATCGCGCCGCCCATGCCACCCATACCGCCCATGCCGCCCATGCCGCCGCCGGCGCCGCCCTCGGGCTCCTCGCCCTCGGTCGAGAGGTCGCCGGCGGAGATGATGTCGTCGATTTTCAGCACGAGGTTCGCGGCTTCGGTGGCGGAGGCGAGCGCCTGCTCCTTCGCGTGGGCCGTCTCGACGACGCCCTGCTCGAAGGTGTCCTCGATGTTGCCGGAGAAGACGTTCAGGCCGGCACGCGAGTCGCCGGCTTCGTGGGCCGAGCGCAGGTCCACGAGCAGGTCGATGGCGTCGAGGCCAGCGTTCTCGGAGAGGACGCGGGGGACGAGCTCGAGCGCGTCGGCGTACGCCTCGACGGCGAGCTGCTCGCGGCCGGAGACGGAGTCAGCGTATTCGCGGAGACGGCTCGCGAGTTCGACCTCGATGGCACCGCCGCCGGCGAGGACGCGGCCGTCGGAGACCGTCGTCGCGACGACGTCGAGCGCGTCGTTGATACCGCGCTCGAGCTCGTCGACGACGTGCTCGGTGGAGCCGCGGATGAGGATGGTCGCGCCGTGGGCCTCGGGGCCCTCGACGTAGAACAGCTCGTCCTCCTCGTCGCGGGAGATGTCGCCCGTGGCGACGTCCGCCGCGGAGAGGTCGTCGACGTCCGTGGCGATGTTGGTGTCGAGGACGTTCTTCAGGAAGCGGAGGTCGGACTTCTTCACGCGGCGGACGGCGAGGATGCCCTCCTTCGCGAGGTAGTGCTGGGCGAGGTCGTCGATGCCCTTCTGGCAGAAGACGGCGTCCGCGCCGGTCGCTTTGATCTGGTCGACCTTCTCGCGGAGCTCCTTCTCCTCGCGGTCGAGGAAGTTCTGGAGCTGGTCCGGCGAGTCGATCGAGACGGAGGCGTCGGCGTCGGCCTCTTCGACCTCGATCGGCTCGTCGAGCAGGAGGACGTCGGCGTCGTCGAGCGTCGTCGGCATCGTGTCCTGGACTGGGTCCTTGTCGATGACGGCGCCCGAGAGCAGCTCGGACTCCGACGCGGCGCGTCCCGTCTGTGTCTCGATGTTCAGGTTCGCCAGGTCGACGACGTAGGAGCCGTCGTTGGCCTCGACGGTGACCTGCTGGACCGCACGCACGACGAGGTCAGCGAGGACTTCCTTCTCGAGCTCGGCGCCCTTGCCCGTCATGGACGTCTCGGCGACGTTCTGGAGGAGGTCCGCGTCGGTGGGGTCGATCTCCTCGGCGATGTCGTCGATCTCGTCGCGGGCGAACTCGCTCGCGAGCTGGAAGCCCTTCATCACCGCGGTCGCGTGGATGTCCTGGTCGAGCAGGTCCTCGGCGTTGTCGAGGAGCTCGCCGGCGATCGCGACGGCCGTCGTGGTGCCGTCGCCGACCTCGTCCTCCTGGGTCTCGGCGACCTCGATGATCATCTCGGCCGTCGGGTTGTCGATGTCCATCTCCTGGAGGATGGTGACGCCGTCGTTCGTGATCGTGACGTCGCCCATCGAGTTGACGAGCATCTTGTCCATCCCCTTCGGGCCGAGCGTCGAGCGCACCGCATCCGAAACCGCTCGCGCGGCCGACATGTTGAACTCCTGCGCGTCCTTGTCCTTCACGCGCTGGGAGTCTTCGCCCATGATTACCATCGGCTGTCCCTGCATTCGCTGACTCATAGTACAGCCTTCGATTGTTTGTGATTCTATAAAAAGGCTTCGGCGTAGAGCGATTGCCGAAACCGGGACCGTGAGCGAATCCCATCGTGAAACCCGCAGAGGGAACGGTGACTACGACGGTCCCATGCCGCGTGTTACCACGCCTCTCGGATGCACCCCGAGCCAAATTGCATCGCTGTTTAAGTATGAGTTCCGGAGGTGTACCGTCTGATATTCCTCCGGGTGCCGCCTGGACGTAGCCAGCAGCGCCGGACTCGCCGGGTGACCACGCGTACCTTAGCCGCGGCTATGGGCGGTCTGAATAAAAGCGAGAAGGAATGTGCCCTATGTGAGTTCGTTTGGATCAGCGAGATACTCTCCGTCCACGTTGTCGGGCTCCGGCGGTTCGTCGCGAGCTGTCAGCTCCTGCTTCGCGAGGCGGTGCTCAAGCTGTCTGCGCTTGTTCTTGCCGTTTTCCTCACGGCCCGATTTCGTGTCTGGCATCGTCACTTTTGTGAACAAGTCGCACACTTATGAATCTTTCCGAGCGGGTGATATTCAGCCTCGAATCGAGAATCTCGACGACGAACAAGCTTCGATAATTCGATATTGACGCGTGATCTGTAATCTGCGGGTGTGGATCGCTTGCCCGACAGAGTACCGTACTCGTTCAGAGAGGGATCGCCGCTCTGATTCGAGGTTGGTTGGTCAGTTGCAGACGCTGCAGCACTTGACAGCAACGGGGACTCCTTTCAGGCCCACGGCCGATCTTTATAAATCGGGTTGGACAGGTGAGACGGATGTGCCCTCGACAGCACCGCAGACTCCTGGAAAGCTCTCGGCCGCTTGCTATGCGTGAGTTTGGATAGGTGATACGGTCTTGCTCTCGACAGCACCGCAGACTCCTTGAAAGCCCTCGGCCGCTTGCTATGCGTGAGTTTGGATAGGTGATACGGTCTTGCTCTCGACAGCACCGCAGACTCCTTGAAAGCCCTCGGCCGCTTGCTATGCGTGAGTTTGGATAGGTGATACGGTCTTGCTCTCGACAGCACCGCAGACTCCTTGAAAGCCCTCGGCCGCTTGCTATGCGTGAGTTTGGATAGGTGATACGGTCTTGCTCTCGACAGCACCGCAGACTCCTTGAAAGCCCTCGGCCGCTCGCGGTCGCTGAGCGACATATCCGCG
>JBDGPU010000029.1:0-5364 GCA_042219525.1 Halopenitus sp. | reverse complement strand
GTCGCGGTCCTGGCGGACTGAAAGGGCGATGGCCGGTCGCGGTGTAACGGAGTCGCTGAGACGACCCCTATCCGCGCCGGGCGGTGCGGAGAGGCGCGGATATGTCGCTCAGCGACCGCGAGCGGCCGAGGGCTTTCAAGGTGTCTGCGTTGCTGTCAAGAGTAAGACCGTATCATCTGTTTAAATACACTTTTAAAGAGCGGCCGAGGGCTTTCTGGGCGTTTGCGTTGCTGTCGAGAGCAATACCGCATCACCTGTTTAAATATACTTTTAAAGAGCGGCCGAGGGCGTTCAGGCTGGTGGTTATTTGAATAACATCGCCTGTAATTGGCTATCCAGTTTATAAAATAGAGTCGCCAAAAAAGAAGAACTCGAAACTATCCCGTATACGAACTCGCACCGATGACGTCGACGAACTCCCCGCGGGCAACACCGGTATCCGCGTCGTATTCGGTTACCTCCACCGCGACGCGCTTGTCGATGTCTTCAGGATCGAAGTCCCGAACGTGAAGCTCGGTGTCGCCAATGAGGGCGATTCCCTCGCCAGTCGCTTCGTCGTACTCGCTGACGAAGACGTTCACTGTCCGACCGGGTTCTAGCGACGGCGTCGTCGTGCGGAACGAGAAACCGCTGAGGTACTTGCTGATGAGGCTCATACGCGAGCCACCTCCTCGCTCTCGCGGTCGACGAGATACTCCCTGCCGAAGCCGGTGATCGCGGCCGTGACGAAGACGGCCACGAGCACCCAGCCGTGGAAGACGTAGGGCCAGACCTCGACCGGGTTGACGAGCATCTCCTGGGTGAGCCACGCGTACTCATCCGGGAGCCCGACCATCGCGGAGTAGCCCGCGAGGACTCCGCCGGACCAGGGGAAGATGTACCCGAGCGCGGCGGTCTGGGCGTCGAGGATGTTCGCGCGACGGTAGCCGTTGAGGTTGAACCGCTCGCCGATCTTCGAGATGTACGGGCCGATAGCGATCTCCGCGGCCGTGTTGATCGTGATCGCGGCGTTGACGAGCGCGGCGGAGCCGACCATCGTCAGCTCCGCGTTGCGGACGTTGGTCGCGAGGTTCTCGATCGACCAGTCGAGGATGGCCTGGAACGCGCCGCCCTCGATCATGATCTGCGCGGCGGCGATGATCAGGAGCACGAGGATCGAGAGCGCGAAGAAGCCGGACGCGCCGGAGTAGAGCGAACCGCCGACGCCGACGTTCCCCGTCGCCGAGACGAGCTCGACGATCGGGAGTGCGGCCAGCAGGTCGGCAGCGGGCGCGGTCTTGGGCGCACGGAAGACGAGGATGTCCGCCGCCGAGGAGAGGCCGGTCAGGAGGTTGATCGCGGCGGCGACGATGATCCCCCACGAGATGGCCTCGACGATGTGGCGACCACGAACTGCCGCCGCGATGACGACGCCGACCGACACCAGGTGCAGGAGCGCGAGCGGCTCCGCGCTGGCCAGGAACACTTCGCGGGCGTCCCCGGAGATGTCGAGTCCCGACATCAGCGACCCGGCGACGATGTACCCCGGGAGCGCGATCCCGGCGGCGACGATGGCGTACTTGAACCGCGAGGCGACGACGCCACCGATGTCGGCGTCCTGCGTCACCGCGGAGACGATGGTGGTGTCGGAGACGGGCGCGAGGTTGTCACCGAAAATGGCCCCCGAGAGGATGGCCCCGAACAGCAGCACGGGGTTCGCGCCGAGCAGGAGGCCGGCGGGGAAGAACAGCGCGACGAAGGCGATGGCTGTCCCGTAGCCGGTGCCAATACCGGTTGCCAGCACGGCGGCGAGGATGAACGTCGCGGCCGGGAACAGGGTCGGCCCGACGCCGGCGACGTCGGCCAGCCAGACGAGGCCGCCGACGAAGCCACCGGTCTGGAGGGTGTTGGCGAACATGCCCGCCCAGATCCAGGCGACGATGGCGGTCACCGCCACCGGCTGGGTCATCCCCTCGAAGATAGTGTTTGCGTAGGTACTCCACGTGCCTTTCACGAGGAACATCCCGGCGATAAGCCCGACGAGCATGCCGACGACCAGGCCGGTCGTGTCGGCGACGCGTAGCAGGGCCGTCTGCACGACTGCCCAGACGATGAAGAAGGCGATCGGGAACGCGCTGGCCCCCCGGCCGCCGTAGAACTCCATCTCCGGACCGTCGTCGGTCCCGCCGAACCCGTCGGTCGGGTCGTCCTCGGTGGTTGTGTCACTCATCAAATTGCAGTCACTCTTTCCAGAAGAAAACCCTCACGATATCCGCCGGTATCTCGGAGTAACGGAAAGACCACCAAAATATACGCACTTCCTTGCATACATACTGGGAAGGAGATGACCGAATTAGACACGATCCCGTAGGTTTTTCACCGCCCCTGTCGTCGGTAGAGACATGAGCGAAACCATCGATGGGGAGTCCGTCGCTGCCGACGTCCGTGCTGACGTCTCCGAGTGCGTCGAGACGCTCCGCGACGAGGGCGTCGAGCCCGGGCTCGCGACGGTCCTGATGAAAGCCGACCCCGCAAGCGAGACGTACGTCTCGATGAAACAGCGGGACTGCAAGGAGGTCGGTATTGAGAGCATTCACGTCGAGGTCGACCCCAACGCGCCGGCGGAGGAGCTGTACGACGCCATCGACGACCTGAACGCGCGCGACGACGTCCACGGGATCCTCGTCCAGATGCCGGTCCCGGACCACGTGAACAAGCGGACGGTCCTGCGCCGGATCACGCCGGAGAAGGACGTCGACGGCTTCCACCCGGAGAACGTCGGGCGACTCGTCGCTGGCGACGCCCGGTTCAAGCCCTGTACCCCCCACGGTATACAGAAGCTCCTCGCGGCCTACGACGTCGATACCGAAGGCGCGGACGCCGTCGTCGTCGGGCGGTCCGACATCGTCGGGAAACCGATGGCGAACCTCCTGATCCAGAAGGCGCCGCAGGGGAACGCGACGGTCACCGTCTGCCACTCCCGCACGGAGAACCTCGCCGAAAAGACCCGCAACGCCGACATCGTCATCGCGGCAGCCGGGCTCCCCGAGTTCATCGACGGCGACATGATCGCGGAGGGCGCGACCGTCATCGACGTGGGGATCAACCGAGTCGAGGTCGAAGGCGAGGCGGACGAGACGCAACTCGTCGGCGACGTCGACTACGAATCCGCGAAGGACGTGGCCGGCAAGATCACGCCAGTCCCGGGCGGCGTCGGCCCGATGACGCGCGCGATGCTGCTGTACAACACGGTCAAGGCTGCCGGCGAACAGGGCGGCGTCGACGTCGAGTTGCCCTGAGCGCGGTCGTTTTCCGTCGCTTTCGGGGGTCGTTTTCCGTCGCTTTCGGGGGTCGTCGCCCGTTGCTTCTGACGGTCGTATTCTCTCGCGACGGACCGTCGGCTCCCGTTGCTTCCAGTGGGAACTCCCTCAGTGCCGGAACAGGTGAACGACGTCGTCGTCCCGGACGAGACAGAATCGCGCGCCGTCGTTCTCGGGAAAAGTCGTCGTCGCTTTCGCCGTGCTGAACAGCCGCGAGAAGGAATCTCCGCAGGCTGGACAGGCGACGTCGTCCCGGTTCTCAAAGAGCTTCGTGTCACCGCTGTCCCGCAGTTGCTTCAGTCGATGGCGATGCTCGTGGACGTCGAAACTGCTCATGGCTGAGCGTTTCGGCGGCCCCTTTTGAATCCACGCCGCCGAGTATCAGCCCTGATTCGAGTGGGCTCCTCGCCGTCGCCGTCGACCGCTACAGCTCCAGCCGCTCGACGCGCCCACGGGCGCTCGTCAGCGCGGCTGCGTCGTCCTCGCGGAGGTATCGCCCGACCTCGCTCGCGGCGGCCACGAGGTCCTCGACTGCTCCCGGATCGACGTCGCCCTGGAGCGATTCCACGCGCTTGACGCGCTCGCGCAGTGAGCCGAGGACCTCCCGCGCGTCCGCATCGGGGTGGTCGTCGAGGTACGTGAGCACGTCGTCCCGGTAGTCGGCGACCGCGTTCGCGTACCCGAGTCCTCGCGCGGGATGCATATTCGACGGAACGGCCGCCGGCGCGGGTCGGTCGCCCTCGTCAGCACCGGACAGGAGCGTGAGAAAGTACTCTCGGTCCGGATCGGTCGGGTCGGCCAGGCGGTCGAGCACGTCGACCGCGTGGAGCAGCTCGTGGGCCGCAAGCACGGTGTCGTCGAGGGGTTCCAGCTCGCCCCCCTTGATGAACCCTCGCTTGCGGAGGTACGTTCGGAGCGTCGTCTTGAGTTCGTCGACGCCCTCGTCCGGGAGGGTGCTCTGCGCCTCGCCAAAGCGTGCGCGGTGTTCCGTGAGGTCCAGCGTCGCCGGCGCGTCGGTGTGTTGCTTCCGCTCGTCGACGCCGACGCTGCGGAGGCTGCCACACTCCGGGCACTCGACGCTGCCCGTCTCGTAGTAGGCCCACTGCGTCCCGCAGTTTTTGCACTCGCGTGCGCCGCGGATCTTCATTGTGCGCTAGTTGACGCCTCTTACGTGAAAGGGCTATGGTCGGCGGCGTCTCCTCGATCGTGGATTGTTCTCGGAAGGGGCGACCGTCGATGGCTCGGTCAGCGCCCTTCGATCCGATGGTTCGATCGCCTGACGACTGGCAGCCGACATATTTTCGGGCGTCCGCGAGCAACACTCGAAGCCATGGGACTGCTCCAGAAATTCCGTTGGCTGCTCGGGCTCATCGAAGGCCACGAGGACGAAGTAGCGAAGCAAGTCAGCAAGCGAACCAGCCTGAGCGAGCAGACGGTTAAAGACGGTCTCAGCCAGGCTCAGGAGTTCGTTTCGGAAAACTCAGCAGACGGCGTCAACGAGCAGACTCGGTCGTGAAGCTGCGCGGCTCATTCTGGGATACTACCGTCTCACCTTAGTGAAGTGCTGTAAAGAGCTCTAAGAACGCTCTGGGCCACTCTTGTTTATAAACTGTATTTGCGAGTGCAGACGCTGCTGCACTTGACAGCACTGCATAGGTCCAGAAAGCCCTCGGCCGCTCGCTATGTGTGGGTTTGAACATGTGATACGGTCTTGCTCTGGACAGCACCGCAAACACCCAGAAAGCCCTCGGCCGCTCGCGGTCGCTCCGCGACATATCTGGACCTCTCCGCACCGCCCGGTCCAGATAGGGGTCGCCGGAGCGACTCCCCTCCGGCGCGACCGGCCGTCGCCCTTTCAGTCCGCCAGGACAGCGCCGCGGCCGCACAGCTACCGCAAGCCTCAGTCCTCCCCAGCCTCGGCCGGCGCCGGAACCGCACCGCCTCGGCGCCGGCCTCCCTCGCACGCGTTGCTCGCGCGCGCCACCGCACGCGCCGCGACCGCCCGGCAATCGCCGCGAGCGACGCCCGGCCACCACTCCTGGGCGGGACTGAAAGGGGCAGCCGC
>JBDGPU010000147.1:0-5387 GCA_042219525.1 Halopenitus sp. | reverse complement strand
TGCCGGCGCGCCCCGGCCGAGGCTGGGGAGGGCTGAGGAATTGCGGTTGCGGTGCGTTGCTGCCGCGGTGCGGTTGCGGTCCTGGCGGACTGAAAGGGCGATGGCCGGTCGCGCCGCAGGGGAGTCGCTGAATCGACCCCTATCCGCGCCGGGCGGTGCGGAGAGGCGCGGATATGTCGTTCAGCGACCGCGAGCGGCCGAGGGCTTTCTGGGTGTTTGCGTTGCTGTCCAGCGCAGCAGCGTCTGCATCTGAGCATACAGTTTATAAGCAAGAGCGGCCGAGGACTTTCGAGGAGTCTGCGTTGCTGTCGAAAGCAAGACCGTATGCCTGCCACGACACGTGCATAGCCAGCAGCTTCGGTCGATCTGGATCTTAAAGCCCAGTTCAGCAACCTCTGTTCTACCAACCCAATGTACGCGAATTACTTAACGGAGCCTCCGCTGTCGGTCACATTCGAAATCACAGCAAAAACATCCGAAACCTATTCTTGCTCGTCGCGAGCCGCGACGTGCCACGTCGTCACTCGCTCCTGGTCGATGTCGAGCACGTCGGCGACGTGTTCGGGGGCGGCCGTCGCCAGACTGCGAACGGAGGTGATTCCGGCGTCAGCGAGTAGCGCCTTGGCCTCCCCGTCGACGGGGCCCAGGTCGGTCACTGGCGTTGGTTCCGAGCGTTCACGCCAGGCTGCTTCCGCTGCGGCCGGGTTGCCACTGCCGTCAGCCTCCGCGTTCGCTTCCGAGTCTCCGGATCCAGCCGTGTCCGAGAAGTATGCTGCGTCGTCCGTCGTGGGCGTCGTTGGTTCGGCAGACCCGGTCGGCGATTTAGTAGGGTCATCCACCGATTCCTCACCGGAGGCAGCGACCCAGGCCGCTTCCTCGTCCGCGGCCGAGTCGTCCGCCTCGGCCGCCGCCTCCCAGTCGCCGGACGAGGAGGCCTCGACCCAGGCTGCTTCGTCGCTGCCGAGCCCGCGAACCTGCGCGGAGCGCTCGCTCAGCCCGTCGCCGGCCTCGAACGACCAGGAGAGCGAGTGCTCCCGGCGGATCTTTGCCGCAACTCCGGGATTGACGCCGGCGTCGACGAGCATCTGATAGGAAACGGTTTTGTCCGCGACGTCGTCCGCGGAGAACTTGGCGTCCGCAAACGCCTCGGCGGTCGCCGGCCCGATCCACTTCAGGTCGGTCGGCTCTAGATCGTTCGCCGTCGAGGCGTCAGTCACAAGTGGTCACCAGATGTCCGCACATGGACTAAGGAGCCTTTTAACCTTTATGTGAGCCGATATACATGATTGTGGGTGTCTGCGGTCGGCGGTCGGCTCCATTTGGACCCGGACCGCAGCTGCGGCAGACTAACCGACCGATCGATCCAGGATCAGAACGAGCCGTTTGTCGGGGAGTTTCCCGGGCGAGGATTCGCCATGCTTACGGTGAACCCCGGAACAGCACCAGCTATGCGAGACCTCTCCGACATCGAGACGGTCGGCGTCGTCGGCGCCGGCACGATGGGGAACGGCATCGCGCAAGTGACCGCGACGGCCGGGTACGACGTCGTGATGCGCGACATCAAAGAGGAGTTCGTCGAGAGCGGCTTCGATACCATCGAGTCGAGCCTCGACCGCCTCGCGGACAAGGGCGAGATCGACGAGGACCCGAACACGATCCGCAATCGTATCACGGGCACGACGGAACTCGACGACCTCGCGGACGCCGACCTCGTGATCGAGGCCGCCGTGGAGAAGATGGACATCAAGCAGGACATCTTCGCGGACCTCGAGCGTGTGACCGACGAGGACGTCGTCCTCGCGACGAACACCTCGACGCTCTCGATCACGACTATCGCGAGCGCGACGGACCGCGCGGACCAGGTCATTGGCCTCCACTTCATGAACCCCGTCCCGATCATGACGGGCGTCGAGGTCGTCGTCGGGGAGCGCACCGCGGCCGACGTCGCCGACTTCGCGCACGCATTCGCCGAGGACATTGGCAAGGAGACCTGGGAGTCCGACGACAAGCCGGGCTTCGTCACGAACCGCATTCTCATGCCCTGGATCAACGAGGGCGTCCGCGCGTTCGACGAAGGCGTCGCCACGAAGGAGGACATCGACAAGGGGATGAAACTCGGCACGAACGTGCCGATGGGACCGCTCGAACTCGCGGACCACATCGGGCTCGATATCGTGCTTGACGCGAGCCAGACGCTTCACGAGGAACTGGGCGATCGCTACAAGCCAGCGTACCTCGTCAAGCGCAAGGTCGACGCGGGCGACCTCGGGAAGAAGACCGGGAAGGGCTTCTACGAGTACGAGTAAACTACCCTACCCTACTTCGCTCACCCCGTAGGGGTTCGCTCGTTGAGAGTAGAGCTTTGATGTGGACTCCCGGCAATCAGTCCCTGGCAATAGGCCGGTAACTCTCGCCGTTCAACGTCCCACCATTCATACGCAGGTCTACTTCTGCGTCTCCGCTCCCCGGTTTGGGCGAGGAACGGAGTCTGTCTGTTCGCTTTCGGGCATACTGTAGCCCGATGTTCTTCGCCGCATTGTAATCCGCGTTGACCTCGTAGCCGCACTTCTGGCACTCAAAGTGTTCTCCGTGGCGATTGTCCTCGTGCGTGAATCCACAGTCTGTCCGAGAACAGCGTTGGGACGTGTGGCTCGGCTCGACTTGCTCCACGGAGACACCCCTCTCAGGTGCTTTGTACTCAACGTACTCGACGAGGCGACGGAACGCCCATACGTGGTGCCACTTCGCCTGCGGAAGCCGCTCTCGAATATCGGTCAAGTCCTCGAACGCGATTACGTCGCAATCGTTTTCGACGGCTTCCGAGACGAGTTCGTTGGCGACAGTGTGGATGTACTGTTTGCGCCACGCTTCCTCGCGCTTCCCGAGTCGAAGCAAAGTTTTGTGTGCGGCTTGCGTTCCGCGCTGTTGCATCTCCCCACGTCGCTTTTCGAACTCGCGGCACCAGTGGTCGTAGTCGTCTCCCTGCCAGAACGTCCCAGTAGAGGAGACGGCGAGAGAGTTGACGCCGAGGTCGATACCGAGGACCGTTTGGTCAGGGTGCCCGGTATCTGTCGTGACCTCTGCATCGTTACCGTCTATCCGCCGAGTCGAGATGTGAAGGTAGAACTCGTCATCCACCGCGTCGTACCGAAGCGTACTCTCGCGGAATTCGTAGTCATCGGAGAGTACGTATCGTTCGTAGGGCGTCGGACTGTCTGTCGGGAGAACAAACGATAGTTCGGCCCGGCCCTCAACGGTTGCCACTGACACGTTGTTGCGGTAAAAGGTTGCGCTCCGGGTGTCGTAGTCCATCGTCTCGGCGGTGAACGTCGGACGAGAGACGCGCTGTCCCTTTTTCCACCGTTCGACGACACCTTTGACGGCTTCGACGGCGCGACGAATCGCGGCTTGGACGAGTTGTGCCTGCAACTCTCTATCCTCGCGGAGGTCGGAGTAAAGCGCGTCCCGTACTTGCCGTTTGTTGGTTTTGCACTCGGTGAACGAGGTGTCGGACCAACAGTAGTCGGCGGTTCGGTTCGCGCAGTAAAGGTATTGTTTGGCGGTTCGGTGGAGTGCGTCTCGTTGCTCGTCGGAAACGGCGATTTTCACGACGGCAGTTCGACGCACGTCCATAATTTCAGAGGAATTGCGACGGAACTTGAGCGTTTGGGGGTCGGTCGAAGTATGCCAGTTATGTCGTACTGTGTCGAGTTCCTCCCCAACCGATTCGCTCACGTCGTTCGCTTTTGAGGTTGGGGCTCCACCTCGAATTCTGCTGAGGCGTCGGGACCGTCGCGATCGGACGACTGCCCCGACGTTCGCTTGCTGTTTTACGACCCACTTTCGCTATCGTTGCTCGCCGTCCAGCGACGCGCCCCGGGCAGCAACCCGACTAGTTTCGTCACATAGCCGAACTTGAACAGCCCGAGCTGTGAGAGTGCGCCGAGGACGAACACGACGAGGAACAACGGCGAGAGTGGGTCGAATAAGAGCGGGTCGACCGAGAACGCTGCCCGCGCGGCGGCGAAGTCGGCCACCGTCAACGACCGCGTCGCGAAGGCGGCCCCGATGAACGCCGTCGAGAACACGAGCGTCGTCTTCGTGAGGACGAACCCGAAGAGCGCGCCCACGGCGATCCCCGCGAGCGTCGCGCCCGCGAGGAAGATCGTCCCCTCGACGTAGAGCGGACCGACCGCGAAGCGCCCGATGAACGCCCCGACGACGGCGCCGATTCCGAGCACGGCGAACGAGAGCCCGGCGTAAGAAAGGAACGCGCCGACGGCACCGCCGACCAGCACCGCGCCGACCGTGACGATCAGTCCCTCGGCGCTGACGAACCCGACGAGCGACGGCGCGAGGACGTAGCCCGCGCCAGCACCGATGAGGAACCCGGTGAGTGAGACTGCGTACACCGATACGGCGGCGCCGACGAACGCGAGCAGCAGGCCCGCGAGCACGAGCCCGGCGTCGACGAGTTCGATCTGGAGCATACTACGCGTTCGCTCGGCCTGATATAAAGAGATGGTGACGATTCGCGGTTCCGCCGCGGTCAGTGCTCGACGAACTCGACGAGGACGCCACCGGTGTCGCCCGGATGGAGGAACGCAACGTCGTGGCCCCACGCGCCGGGCCGCGGTTCCTCGTCGATAAGTCCCACGTCGAGTTCTCTGGCGGTATCGAGCGCCCTGGCGACGTCGTCGGTTTCGAGCGCAACGTGGTGAATTCCCGGTCCATGCCGTTCGAGGTAGTCGTCGATCGTGCCGCGCTCAGTTGGTTCCAGCAGCTCGAAGTACCCGTTCTCCAGCTCCAGAAAGACGACGTGGAGTCCGTCGAACTGTTCCTCGTGTGCGACGGGCGCGTCGAGGAGGTTCTCGAACAGCGCCGCGAGTTCGGCCGCGTCCCGCGTTGCGATGCCGACGTGATCGAACTTCATGTGTGAGTGGCTTTGCGGAGCCCGCTTAAACGCTCCCGTCTTTTTGTTTGGTGGTTGCTGAAGCTGTGGGGGTGCTCAGAATCTCTCGAAAGCTCGAGTAATTAATCGATCCCAGTTCTTCGGTTGTTCGCACATCGTCGCAGGCGACTCCATTCAGCATGCCCGGAAAGCTTCAGCCGTGAGACGGTTGCCATCGTGTTGATTGATTGGGCCTCGTCGCAGGCGACTCCATTCAGCATGCCCAGAAAGCACCAGCCGCTGAGCGATTTGGATCCGGATGGGCAGGTGATTGCCTACTGAAACCACTCAGCATGCTTCGAAAGCCCCAGCCGCTGACCGGTCGCGCTGCTCGCTGCGCTCCTCACCCGGCTCGCTCACTGCGTTCGCTCGCCGGGTTGTGGTGCTAGCGTCGCAGGGCGTCCCGCTCAGCGGCTGCCCCTTTCAGTCCCACCCG
>JBDGPU010000154.1:0-5463 GCA_042219525.1 Halopenitus sp. | reverse complement strand
CAGCGAGCAGCGCGACCGGTCAGCGGCTGGGGCTTTCTGGGCATGCTGAGTGGTGACGCAAGCGACAACAACCGAACATACCACACAGAAAGCAACCGGCTCAGCGGCTGGGGCTTTCTGGGCGTGCCGAGTGGCGTCGCTAGCGACGTGAGCCATTTTCACTTATAAGAACAAGCACTCAGCAACCGGAACCTTCAGGAGACTCACCGAGGCGTCACAGGCGATGAACAATTCCACAATCGCCGCCACGCAGCGCCGTCAACCACAAAACCGACCATATATTCGGTGGAACACTCCTGAGCGTCGGCCGTTGGCAGTAGGGTTTTTCCCTGTTGACGGCCTCACATTTAATCTATGGACGAGAAGACGGAGGAGCTCCGGGACATCTTCATCGATACCACGGGCGCCGATACCGTCACTGAGAGCCAGGAGGAGGGCCCCGGATCCATCAAGGAACCGGACGACGACGGCACAGCCGACCGCCTCGAGGAGCTGATCGACGCAATGCGCGAACAGTACGAGTTCACTACCGCCCTCGACGACGCCGACTACGAGCGCGTCGTCCGCGGCTTCTTCGACGGCGAGAGCGACGAAACCGTCGCGGCCGACCTCGACGTCGACGCGGACACCGTCTTCGCGGCGCGGATGGACCTACACCTCGTCGACGAGGCCGATCGCGACGCCCCCTTCGACCTGGACGAACTCAAGCGTCTCTCGGTCGACGGCGTCACCGTCGAGGACCGGCCCGCGCACCTCGACGCGGACGTCGACGCCGACACCGTGCGCCACTACTCCGCGGTCGTCGACGCCGACGTCGAATCCACCCGCGCGAACCACCGGTTCCGCGACGAGTTCGAACAGCTCCTCACCGACGCAGACCTCGAAACGTCCCACGCGTCCGACGTCCACGACGATGGCCTGGAGGAGGCCGCCGAGGACATCGAAACGAACGTCTCGTTCTGACGCGCCCGCTCCGCTCCTTCCACCGTCTTCTCAGTCGGTTCCGTCCGGCCCATACGGAGGTTTATCACCGATAGCGCGTCATCCGACGTGTGCCGACCTTCAGCGACCTTGCCCACGCTGCCTACTGCCCGCGACAGCTCTACTACGTGCACCAGGAGGACGACAGGAGTCTCTCGTCCGCAGCCGAGGAGCGGATCGACCTCGCGTACGCGTACGACGAGCACGTTGACGCGCCCGACCGGTGGCTGCGACGGCTCCCCATCGATCGTTCGCCGGCTGCGTACCGTCGGAACCTCTCTCGACTCCGGGAGCGGGACGACTGGGGCCGCCTCGTCGACCCCGCGACGACCCGGACGATACTCGACGGGAAGGACTGTCGTGGCGTCGCCCACAAGGTGCTGGAACCGGACCCGGAGGCCAACAGAACCGATTCGGAGTCCGACCGAATCCCGCCGCCGGTCCCGACCATCGTCTCGCCCGGGCAGCCGCCGGAAAACGGCGTGTACGAGCCCCAGACCGTCCGTGCGGTCGCGGCAGCCAAGGCCCTCGCCTGGGAGCGGGAACGCGAGATTCCGCGGGCGCTCGTCGAGTATCCCGCCGTCGGCACCGTCCGGTCGGTCGATCTCACCGTCCGGAAGACGGCCGTGTACCGCCGCGCACTGCGCACGGTCCGCGCGCTCGACGGCCCGCCGCCGCGGCGCAACGACGCCCGCTGTGAGAGCTGTGACTATCGGGAACAGTGTGGGGTGAAAACCCGGTCGCTCCGTTCGTTACTGGAGTGAGCCAGACCGGCAACCCACTGTTGGCAGCGCTGTAACTCAGTGCTCCGCCAGCCAGGCCTCGATCTCGTCGGCGCCCGCGCCGCGTCGATGGATCTCGCCGCTCACGGGGTCGACGACGGTGCTCTCGGTGCCGGGCGTCTCGCCGCCGTCGACGACGACGGCGACGCCCTCGCGGATCGGTTCGTCGAGGTCGTCGACGCGCCGGACCGAGCCCGCGCCTGATCGGTTCGCGCTCGTCGCGGTGATCGGGCCGGCCCGGTCGGCCAGCGACAGCGCGACCGGATGGTCCGGCACGCGCACGCCGACCCGGTCGCTCCCAGCAGTGAGCTCGTCCGGGACGACCTCGTCGCGCTCGACGACGACGGTGGCCGGTCCGGGGAGGAACTCGCGCATGAACGCTTCCGCACGGTCCGTCGGGTGCGTGTACGCGAGCGCGTCGTCGACGCTCGCAACGCCGAGGGAGAGCGGGTCGTCGCGGCTGCGTCCCTTCAGGTCGAAGACGGTCTCGACCGCGTCGGGATCGAGTGCATCGGCACCGAGCCCGTACACTGTCTCGGTCGGATAGACGACGAGCTCGCCGTCGGCGACGGCGTCGGCTGCGCGCTCGACCGCCTCACGCTCCGCTGGAGTCAGATTCCGCGTCACGACCGATGCTTCGCCGGCAGTCTGAAAAAGGATATCGGGTCGACCCGGTCGGTTCAGGTCGACCCGGTCGGTTCAGGTCGACCCGGTCGGTTCAGGTCGACCCGGTCGGTTCAGGTCCAACCAGACGACCTGGCCAGAGGTCAGAACCGGCGCGGCAAGGGTGCCGGTTTACCGGACGTGTCGGTCGAGCGCGTCCTCGACCTCGTCGTACTCGGGGAAGGACGGATGCTCGTCGCCAACCCACGCGTACTGGACCGTGCGGTCCTCATCGATCAGGAAGACGGCCGGTCGCGCGTCGGTGACGCCCGCCATGCCGTCGAGGTCCTGGGCGATGCCGTACTCGTCGAGGACGTCGGCGCCAGGGTCGGTGAACAGCCGCGCGTCCACGCCGCGTTCCTCGAGGAGCGTCTTGTGTTCGTACGGCGTCGAGATGCCGATGCCGATGAGTTCGACGTCGTCGGACCAGTTGCGGTCCCGGATCTCGTTCCAGATGTACGTCGACTGGAACGCGCCGTCCATCGGGTGGGCGACGAGCAGCACGGGACCGTCGTCGGTGAGGTCGGCGAGAGAACGGTTCCGCCAGAGCTCCGTGTCGACCAGCGGTCGCTCGAAGTCCGGCGCTGTCTCGCCCTCCTCGACGTGGTCCGCTTCCGGGAGGTCAACGACGTCGAATTCTACCATCTAGGCACCCCCCGCTTCGGCTTCCGCGGCCGTCCCCTCCGCAGCGTCGCCGTAGGTCCCTTCGAGGTACTCGACGATGTTCGCGCTCTCGGACATCGTCACGCCAGTCGTCTCGTCGATGATCGCCGGGACCGTCCGGGAGCCGGAGACGCGCTTGACCACGTTTCGCTCGGAGTGCATCGGTTCGACGAACCGGGAATCGTACTCGATTCCCAGCTCGTTCAGTTTGTTGACGACTCGCTCACAGTACGGACACGCCTGCAGCCGATACAGGGTGATATCTGCACCTGTCATACTCCCGAATATGGGCTCCGCCCGGGTAATCGTATCGGCGTCGGCAGCGCCCGCGGGTCGACGACTGAGATTCCCGGCAAAAACGTCCTGAAACACTCCTTCGAGGGTAACCCTTTAATCATCGCCCGACCCAGAAACTATGAGAATGGGCTTGTCGCTGTTACTCCAGATCGATCCGCTACTGCAGGTTTTGACGCCGGATCGACTCACGTTGACCGTCCTCGGGGTCGCGACGATCATCCTCCTTATCGCGCTTTCCGCCTTCTTCTCCTCCTCGGAGATCGCGATGTTCTCGCTCCCGCAGCACCGCGTGGAGTCGATGGTCGATGAAGGGATCGGAAGCGCCGAGGTTATTTCGTCGCTCAAGAGCGACCCGCACCGGCTGCTCGTGACGATCCTCGTCGGGAACAACGTCGTCAACGTAGCGATGTCGTCCGTCGCGACGGCTCTATTCGCCCTCTACCTCTCGCAGGGAGAGGCCGTCTTCGCGGCGACTTTCGGGATCACGACGCTCGTGCTCCTGTTCGGCGAGAGTGGCCCGAAGTCCTACGCGGTCGAGCACACGGAATCGTGGGCCCTCAAAGTCGCGAAACCGCTCAAGTACGCGGAGCTGACGCTGCTCCCGCTCGTCCTGCTGTTCGATTACCTCACGCGGCTGGTGAACAAGGTGACCGGCGGCCAGGCCGCAATCGAGTCCACCTACGTCACCCGGGAGGAGATCCAGAACATCATCCAGACGGGCGAGCGCGAGGGCGTCATCGAGGAGGACGAGCGTGAGATGCTCGACCGGATCTTCCGCTTCAACAACACCATCGCCAAGGAGGTCATGACCCCGCGCCTCGACGTCACCGCGGTCCCCAAGAGCGCGACCGTCGAGGAGGCGATCCAGACCTGCGTGCAGTCGGACCACGAGCGCGTCCCCGTCTACGAGGGCAACCTCGACAACATCGTCGGCGTCGTAACCGTCAGGGACCTCGTGCGGGAGCTCCACTACACCGATGGCGAGCCCGACCTCGACCACGTCGTCAAGCCGACGCTGCACGTCCCCGAGTCGAAGAACGCCGACGAGCTCCTCCAGGAGATGCAGGAGAACCGCCTCCAGATGGCCGTCGCGATCGACGAGTTCGGGACCACGGAGGGGATCGTCACGCTGGAGGACATGGTCGAGGAGATCGTCGGCGAGATCCTCGAAGGCGACGAGCCCGAACCGGTCGAGTTCGTCGAGGAGGACGTCGCGATAGTGAAAGGCGAGGTCAACATCGACGAGGTCAACGAGATGCTCGGCATCGACCTCCCCGAGGGAGAGGAGTTCGAGACGCTCGCCGGCTTCCTGTTCAACCGATCCGGCCGCCTCGTCGAGGAGGGCGAGGAAGTCGAGTACGACAACGTGAAGATCCGCATCGAGCGCGTCGACAACACGCGAATCATGAAAGCCCGCGTGACGATCCTCGACGAGGAGGAAGGAGCGAGTGAAGAGGGCACCGAAGAAGCCGAATCCGAAGCCGTGCAGAGCGAAGAGTAATCGAACGTTCTCGTTGGTGTCTGGTTTGTTCTCGACGTCGTCGCTGGCGACATCGATCGATGCTCTCGGAGAGTCCCAGCCGTGAAGACGGTCGATTTCTGCGTGGTTTCTGTGGCTATCGTTGCTTGCGACACCACTCAGCAGGCCCAGAAAGCCCCAGCCGCTGAGCCGGTCGCGCTTACGAACTGGCTCGGGCATCGTAGCGAGCGACACCACTCAGCATGCCTTGAAAGCCCCAGCCGGCGAGCGGTCGCGCTGCTCGCTGCGCGCCTCGCCAGCTCACTCGCTCCCTCCGGTCGCTCGTTCGCTGGCTCAGTGCTTACTTCCCAGGGCGTCCCGCTCGCCGGCTGCCCCTTTCAGTCCCGCCCCGGAGTGGTGGCCGTGGCGTCGCTCGCGGCGGTTGCGTCGACGTCGTCGCCCGCCAGCTGTCCGGCGAGCGGCGCGCTGGCGCGCGCGAGCAACGCGTGCGAGGGAGGCCGGCGCCGAGGCGGTGTCTCCGTGAGCAGCGAGAGACCGGAGGTCTCTCGGGCAGCCGGCGCGCGACGCGCGCCGGCGACGAAGCGAACGGAGGGCCGG
>JBDGPU010000161.1:0-5543 GCA_042219525.1 Halopenitus sp. | reverse complement strand
CCCAGCCGCTGAGGCGGTCGCGCTGCTCGCTGCGCGCCTCGCCGACTCACTCGCTTCGCTCGTTCGTCGGCTCAGTGCTAGCGTCGCAGGGCGTCCCGCTCAGCGGCTGCCCCTTTCAGTCCCACCCAGGAGTGGTGGCCGAGCGTCGCGCGCGGCGGTGGCGGGGTGGTCGCGACGCTGGTGCGGTCGGCGCGCGCGAGCAACGCGTGCGAGGGAGGGCGGGGCGCGCCGCAGCGGTGTCCTCGTGAGCGGAGTGAACGAGGGGCCGGAAGTCGCAGCCCGGCAGCGCAGCGGAGCGAGCAGCCCGGAACGTCTTCCGAGGCGGTGCCGGCGCGCCCCGACCGAGGCTGGGGAGGACCGAGGAGGGCGGTTGCGTTGCTGTCGCTGTCGCGGACGCGGCTGCTGGGCGGTGTTGGCCTGGCGGACTGAAAGGGCGACGGCCGGTCGCGCCGCAGGGAAGTCGCTGAGACGACCCCTATCTGGACCGGGCGGTGCGGAGAGGTCCAGATATGTCGCTTCGCGAGAAATCGAAGATTTCTCGGAGCCCGAAAATCTCCGATTTTCGAGGACAGCGACCGCGAGCGGCCAAGGGCTTTCAAGGAGTCTGCGTTGCTGTCAAGAGCTAGATCGTATCACTTGTTTAAATATGCTCATAAAGAGCGGCCGAGGGCTTTCGAGAAGTCTGCGGTGCTGGCGAGCACAGCAGTGTCTACGCCTTTAAATACAGTTTATAAGCAGTAGCGGTCGAAAACATCCGAGGATTCTACGGAGAAACACTCCCACGCGTTCGCCTAATTCACGGAGACAACCCGGTGCTCAAGCAGACGACTCCGATGTCTCACGCAGGTTGTGCACAACACCTATTCCGAGTCGGGCCGTGGGTGGTACCACAAATGTCCCAGAGCGACGAGACGGAGACGTGGCCCGAGCTGGCGATCGGGATGTACGACCGGCTGACGGGGCGCGGCGCGACGATCACCTACGAGTTCGAGGACCTCCAGGTCGACGTGCCGAGTCGAGTCGGGGAGGATACGAAGCACGCGGAATGGCACCTCGACGGGAAACTCTCCGTCACGACGACCGACGAGGAGTGAGCCGACCGCTCGCTGTCGACGCTGAACTGTCGCTCACGCACGACGGCGACGAGATCTCGGTGTGGGACGACGACGACGCGCTCGTGGTCGACGTGCCGTCGTACGGCGCCGCACGGGCGCTGTTGCGGACGGTCACGAGGATGCCGACGCCCCCGGCTGAGCTGTTCGACGTGGCAAGGGCGTCCGCCGGTACCGAGGACGGGGACAGCCCGGCATCGGCAACCGTCGCTTCCGACGAACCCAGTAAAGCTGCAGATCAGCCACACAGTTCCCACGATACGGCGGGCGATCACCACATGGGGGCGGTGCTCGACCGCCACGACCTGACCGTCGAAATCCGGGTCCGGTACGCGACGGTCGCGCGTCTCGGGGCCGACGCGAACCCGAGCGGTTGGGAGCGCCAGCTGGCGACCCGTCTACTGCGCGTTCCGGCGGCCGTCAGGCTCCGCGGGGTCGTCGTCGCCGCGGCGCGCCGCGTGGGATAGTGTTACGTGGTCGGAGTTGGAAGTCAAAACCGTAATGAGTCGCTCAGTCGACGCGGCCGAGGAGGACGAATCCTGGCTGGAGTTCCTCGACGACCTGCTCGACGAGGAGATCGACCGTGACGAGGCGCTCGAGCTGACGGCCGAGGACCTCGAGGTCGACGTCCCGCTCAGGTTCGGCGAGGACTCCCCGCACGCGAAGTGGGGCTTTGACGGAACGGTTCGCGTCAGCGTCAAGGGCCCGAGCGGGCCGCTCGCGGACTGGCTCCGATTCTGGTACGAGCGAAGCGACTCTTCGCTGAGCGACTCTTCGCCCAGCGACTCTTCGCCAAGCGACCTCGCCGACGCGGAGTCGGAAGCTGATCCCGAACTCCGGAAAAAGTAAGCGGGTATTTCTGCTGCTCAGGGTCGCTGCTGGAAGGTAACGACCGTACCCAGGGCGTCCTGTCCGTTGACCGACTCGGTTGCGACGTCGAGCCCGAGCACGTTCTCCTCGCCGACGGCCTCGTCGACGATGGCCCGCAGCGCGTCGGCCTCGGCGTCCGGTTGCCGGATCGCGATCCGGACCTGTCGGCGATTCACTGTCACGTTGCTCACGTCGTACTCGGTCGCCTCGAACGCGGACCGAAGCTGCGTCTCGATGTTCGACATGCTCCCACGTTGGCCCTGCCTGCTTATAAGGGGTGCGCGATGAAGGAGTATGCGGCGGGGGGAGTCCCGTCGAGCGGGCTCGTCCGCTACAGCCCGAGCAGTTCCCGCGCCTGCGCAGGCGATGCGACATCGCGGCCGAGTTCCTCCGCGATGCGAACGATGCGCTCGACGAGTTGCGCGTTGCTCTCGGCGAGTTCGCCCTCGCGATAGTAGACGTTGTCCTCCAGCCCGACGCGGACGTGACCCCCGAAGAGGATCCCCATCGTCGCGAAGGGGAGCTGATGGCGGCCGAACCCGAGCGTGTTGAACTGTGCTCCCTCGGGCAGGTCGTCGATCGACGCCAGGAAGTTGCGGGGCGTCGGCCGCGTGAGCGTTCCGGGGCCGAAAATCAGTGTGGCGTAGACGGGATCCGCCAGCTCCCGTCGGTCGAGCAGTCTGTGGACCTCGTTCAGGTGGCCGTCGTTGAACACCTCCAGCTCCGGCTTGATCCCGCGGTCGACCATCTCCTCGTGGAGCGAGTCGACCAGCGCGCGCGTGTTCTCGCTCGTGAGGTGGTCGTACCGGTTCAGCGGCCCCATGTCGAGCGAGGCCATCTCCGGCGGCGGGTCGGTCCGAAGCGGTTGATGACGGACCTCGTCGGGAGCGCCGGTGCCACCGGTCGAGTGCTGGATGATCAGGTCGTCGGCGTATCGCCGTACGGCGTCGTCGATCGCCTGGAAGCGCTCCGTCGCGAACGAGCGCTCGCCCGAGTCGGTCCGGGCGTGCAGGTGGACGACCGACGCACCCGCGGCCTCGGCCTTCGCCGCGGCCTTTCCGATCTCCTCCGGCGTCTCGGGCAGTTCTGGATGCGCTTCCTTGCCGTGCACGCCGCCCGTCAACGCCGCCGTAACGATGAGGGGTTCGTCCGCGAGGAAGTCGGCGTAGCTCATTCAGCCTCCTCCGTTTCGCCGGCCTCCGCTTCCGATTCACTGGCCGCCGCTTCCGCTTCGAGATAGATCTGGCAATGCTCCGCGTGCGAGAGGTCGTACCGGTCGTTACAGATGTCCGCGCGCATTGGCTGGACGAACTGGTCGGACGCGGTGCAGTAGGCGCGTTCGGTGTCGAACTCCTGGTCGTCAGTTGCTCGGCGATACGCCAGATACGGGCAGGTCATACCCGGACGTGTGAGCGCACGGGCAAAACGATTGGTACGCCGAGCGGGTGAGGGCCGCGAGAGTTCGAGATCAGTTACTATTCCAGCAACGTCGCCACCTTCTCGAGCAACATCGAAGCGAGAACAGCTGTGGGTTCAGCGACGCTATCAACCCAATACAGCGTCTCGGTTTATAAGGAAATAGCGGTCAGGGAGAGTCCGCGCGTCGAAAAACACGGCGGACGAAAATCAGACGCCTGGTCCCGATCCAGTGTTCACATCATCCTGTCCCAGGGCTTGCTTCAGGAAGTTCATCCAGCGCTTTGTATCGGCTTTCTCCTGCCGGCGAGCCTCCTGCTCGAGGTCCGGGGCGTTCAGCTGCTCGAGCGCGTTTAGCGCGCGGTCGATACCGATGATCGCGTCCGCCAGCTTCTCACCCTCCTCGTAGCTGACCTCGTTCTCCTCGATCGGTTCGAGCCGCTCGATGCGCTCGCGTCGCAGGTTGCGCTTGGCCTGCTCGACGCGGTCGCGCTCGCCCTGCGGGATCGTGTCGCGGCGCTTGATCTCGAAGACGAACGCCTGCAGGTCGATCTCCTCGCCCTGCACGTCGATCTCGTCCGGTATCGACGCGCCGACCGTCGCCGCCTCCCGCTCCACGCGCTCGAGGAGCTGTTTCCGTTCGTACTCCTTCACTGCGCGAACGTAGGGGGTGGACCCTCTTTGCTCCTTCGGGCTGGGGGTTCCGAGGATTCCGAGCCGGGAGGTTCAGCCCGCCACCCTACCGATGGACGACGTTAAGCCGACGGCGTGTGAAGGCTCGCTATGGAAACGCTGGAAGCCGAGCTCGAGCGCGCCCGGGACCTCGACGTCGCGGACCTGGCCGACGCGATCGAGTCGATCGGCTTCGAGTGCACGCGCTGTGGGGCCTGCTGTAAGGGATACGACCCCGAAGCCGAGACGGACAGCTGTCACGGCGGCGATTCCGGAAGCCAGAACGACGGTGGCGACGACAGTGAAACAGCCGTCGACCCGAGTGACGCGCCCAAACCGGAACCGCACACGGCGACCGTGTTCCCGGACGAGGTCCGCGAGCTGCGCGACGAAGGCACTGACTCGCTCGAGGCGGACTACGACTGGCGCGACGTCGCGCGCCCGATGCCGTACGGCCTCGAAGAAATGGACGGCGGCCTCGAAGACGAGACGTTCGAGTGGGCGCTCCAGACCGACGCCTGCGGCGACTGCACCTTCTACGCGGAGGAGGACGGCAAGGGTGCCTGCACGGTCCACGACTCGCGACCGCTCATCTGTCAGACCTACCCCTTCAGCGTCGCGCTCGGCGGCACGAGCCAGCCAATGGGCGAGGCCGTCGACGAGCGCGGGATGGTCCGCGCCCACGAGTGTGAGGGGCTCGGACGCGACATCGACCGCGACGAGGCCGAGGAGCTCGCCGCCGCGCTCAAACGCCGCGCGATCCGGGAGATCGAGGAGGCGATCGGCGTTCGTGAGAACTACGATCCAACTGCGACGGAAGGGACAGATGTCGACGTCGTCGTGTTCGACTCCGAAGGCGCCAAGCGAGCGGATGGAACGCCACTCGACGACGCTGACTGACTTGGTGTTGGTTGGGTAGACAGGTGTGAAAGTGGTCGGTCGCTCTTGTTTATAAGCTGTATTTAAAGGTGCAGACGCTGCTACACTTGACAGCAACGCAGACACCTCGAAAGCCCTCGACCGCTCGCTATGCGTGGGCTTGAACAGGTGATACGGGCTTGCGCTCGACAGCACCGCGGACTCCTTGAAAGCCCTCGGCCGCTCGCGGTCGCTGTCCTCGAAAATCGGAGATTTTCGGGCTCCGAGAAATCTTCGATTTCTCGCGAAGCGACATATCCACGGCTCTCCGCACCGCCCGCCGTGGATAGGGGTCGGCTCAGCAACTCCCCTGCGGCGCGACCGGCCATCGCCCTTTCAGTCCGCCAGGGCCGCGACAGCAACGCAACCGCGACAGCAACGCAACCGCGACAGCACTCCTCAGTCCTCCCCAGCCTCGGCCGGGGCACGCCGGCACCGCACAGCCGCGGCGCGCCCCGCCCCGCACGCCGGACAGATGGCGAGCAACGACCGCCGAAGAACCGCCGCGAGCGACGCCCGGCCACCACTCCTGGGCGGGACTGAAAGGGGCAGCCG
>JBDGPU010000013.1:0-5649 GCA_042219525.1 Halopenitus sp. | reverse complement strand
GCCGGGTGAGGAGCGCAGCGAGCAGCGCGACCGCTCAGCGGCTGGGGCTTTCTAGGTGTGCTGAGTGGTGTCGCCAGCGGCGCTAACCGACTTTATTTATAAGTGCGACCGTCTCAGCGGCTGGGGCTTTCTAGGCATGCTGAGTGGTGTTGCTCGCAGCGTTGACCGAGTTTCTTTATAAGCCCCAATCCGCACCGCCTGGGCCTTTCTCGCGCTGATGCGTGGAGTAGCTATAGACGACCGCCGAATTCCCCGAAGTCAACGAAAAACGAACACCAACAGAAAACCAAGTCGACAGCGATCAGGCCAACTGCTCGATCAGCGTTGCACCTTCGACGTACGGAATGCCGTGGCGTTCGGCGTAGGCCTCGGCGTCGGCGGGCGAGAGTGCCTCGCCGGTCTCGTCGTCGAGCATCTCGCACACGACGACGGCAGGCGCTGCGCCGACGTCGGCCGCGAGTGCGAGGCCGAGCTCGGTGTGGCCCGCGCGGTCGGCGAGCAGGTCCGGGGCGCCACGGAGGACGTTGACGTGGCCAGGCGCGCGGAACTCCGCGGCGAAGTCCTCGGCGGCGTATGCCTCGGGGTCGTTCGCGACGGCGCCGGCGGCGTTCGCGAGCTCCGTAATCGTCAGCGCGCGGTCCTCGTCGGTGATGCCGGTGAAGGTGTCGCGGTGGTTCACCGGGAGCGAGAACGAGGATCGGTCGTCGTACTCCGGATTGTCGTCGACGGCTGGGTGGTCCAGCGCGTCGGCCAGGAACGGGAGCTCGAACGCGTTCGCGACCTGGTCGTCGACGGCGACGCAGATTAGGCCGCCGGCGTCGTTGCGCATCTGGGCGACGTCGTCCGGCGTCACCGCGGCCGCGGGGTAGATCAGGTCCGTCTCGCCCTCGCGGTCGGCGAAGTCGTGGACGCAGACCGGGTCGCCGGCGCGGAACGCGGCGCGTGCGCGGTCGAGGGCTGCCTCGGGGTCCTCGCGGGCGGTCGTCGAGGCGCGGTCGGCCGCCGAGTTGTCGTCGGCAGCTGCGTCGGGCTCGGCCGGCGCGTCGGAGTCCGCTCGCATCACGCCGTCTCCTCGTCCGCCCGTGAATCGGGCGTCACCTGGAGCGCGATCGATTCCCCGTCGTCGAGGTCGAGCTCGTCGCGGAGCTTGTCGGGTGCGATCACCTCGAGCTGGGACTCGTCGTGGTGGGTCCGGTCCGGAATGATGACGTGGGCGTCGTCGTACGTCGGCCCGTCACCGTCCTCGGCGACCAGCGTGACGGCGTAGCACGTCGCCGCGCCGAAGGTCCGCTCGTCGTCCTCCCAGGCGTCGATGGGGACGGCGTCGACGCCACCGAACTCCCCGCGCCGGCGGACGCTCTCCTCGTCGAGTTCGACGTTGAGCGTGCCCGGGAACGGCTCGTAGCCGAGGCGCTCGCGGAACTGGGCCATGTAGCCGTCGAGCGTGATGTAGTGGCGCCCCTCGCCCATGCCGCTGGTGACGGTGCCCGTGAGTGTGAGTTCCGCGTCCGTCTCGAAGAGCCGGCGGTAGTCCGCGTACTCGCCGCGGAGGTACGCCTCCCCGGCGTCGGTGATCGAGACCCACTGCCCGTCGCCGACGACCTCGCGCTCGATCAGGTCGCCGGCTTCGAGCTGCTGGAGTCGCCGGGAGGCGGTCTGCGTCGACGCGTCCAGACAGTCGCCGAGGGCCGCACACGACACCTTCGTCTCCGAGAGCCCGCCCTCGAGAGCGACCTCCTTCAGCGCTGCCCGCTCCGCCGGACTGACGTCAGTTGCTGTCGCCGGTTCTGCCATGCCTATCAATCGGCCACCGACGGGTAAAAGGATAACGAATGTGGAAAGCATCTCAAAAACGTGAAGAACCGTCACAGATTCGGGATCATCCCCGATTCTGCACAATCAGTGTCGGTAGGAGGGGTGGTGACTACGTAAGGCCACCGGTCCCGACGAAGGTCGCCGTCGTCCGCGACGGACGACACGGACGGAACGCCGCCGACGTTATTTTCGCTCGACCACCGTGCCGCTGGACCCGACGGCGACGTCGACTTTCTCCGGAATGCTACTGAGGAAGTCCGAGGTCGGGTAGGCGGCCCGGTACAGGGAGGCGGTAACCGGCGTGTTCATCTCGACCCAGCCGTCCTCGGTGCGCTCGTAGATGTACCCGCCCGACGCCGACGCCATAATATCCTCCGTGGTCCCGTCGTAGAAGCGATCGATTCCGAGGAGCGCGTTCGACCCGGCGTTGATGGGCGTCCAGTTGCCACAGTCGCAGTCGCGACGGTAGATCGTCCCGCCGCCAGCGGCGATGTAGATCACCGAGCTGTCGCCGGTGATGTCGTAGAACGTTTCCTGAGCCTCGTCGACGCCGATGTCAGTCCAGGTATCGTTCAGGTCCGGCGATTCGAAGGACTCCTGTGAGGTGTCGATACCGCGACACAGCGTTGGGTCGTCGCTGGCGAAATCCAGTTCCGGGATGGTCGCCCCACCCGCGGGCTTCGTCACCGCGCCCCACTTGAGACAGTAGTTCCCGTCCGCGTTCTTCTCCCGCTTGATGTCCAGCGTCTCGCCGGAGCCGTTCGCGACGATGATCTGTTCCTTTGGGACCTTGCCGGCGACGGCGATCCCCTCCCAGGTCGAGGTCTTCCAGTCGGAGTTGGTGTAGTCGTACTTGATTCCCTCCGCGACGTCGAAGGCACCGATTACGCCGGAGCTCCCGGCGAAGTAGATGCGCTTGCCGTCGTCCGTGACGTCTACCGAGTACAGCGAGTTGCCGGAGTCGTTCGGTCCGTTGGAAACCTCCACGTCCCACGTCCCGCCGTTTCGGCCGAGGACGTAGCCGCTACCGCCGACGGCATACGGGCCGTCCTTCGTGTAGACGGCGTCGTATATGGCCTTACTAATCGGCGTGGACACCTCCGTCCAGTCGGACGCTGCCGCGGCCCCGGTGTTCAGTACTGCGCCGGCCCCCGCGCCGGCTGCAACCGTTACGCCTGCCGCCTTTATGGCGGCTCGTCGTGAAATCGCGTCACCGATCTTGGGCATCCTGCGTTCGGACTGGTCGTCGGATAGCTGGATAGGGCGCCGGGCTAACCATGTAGGGAATCCGACAAAACTCTAGATCCCCGAAACGATGGCGACGAATCGGCGTGCTCGACCGGCGGCTCCCCAGGGGACGCCCCCTCGCCCGTCGTCAGCGACGCTCCGGGCGTGGTCGGGGAGCTCTCGGTCCCGTGGGTTCGGAAGGGCCTTTAGCCCGGCCGGAATACGAACGTGCATGTTCAGGCAGTTCCGGTCGGACGTCGCGGACGCGCTGGCGGCCGCGCTGGCGCGGGAGGACCTCCCGACCGACGACCTCGGTATCGAGCAGCCGCCGGAGGACATGGACGCGACGCTGGCCTCGAGCGTCGCGTTCCGACTGGCGGGCGAGGTCGGCGCGGCACCGCCGCAGGTCGCCCAGCAGGTGGCCGACGCCGTCGAGGTCGACGGCTACGACTACCTCGCCGACGTCGACACCGCCGGTCCCTACGTCAACTTCTACACCACGGCCCAGTACCTCACTGATACCCTCGAGACCGCCGTCGAGGAGGACTACGGCGCGCTGCCCGACCGCGATACCTCCGTCGTCGTCGAGCACACGAGCGCGAACCCGACGGGCCCGGTCCACGTCGGTCGCGCGCGCAACCCCATCGTTGGCGACGCCGTCGCCAACGTGCTCGACATGGCCGGCTACGACGTCGACCGCCACTACTACGTCAACGACGCAGGCCGGCAGATGGCCGTCTTCACGTGGGCCTACGAGCGCTTCGACGAGGCCGACCTCGACGAGGAGCCCGCCCGCGACCGCATCGAGTACGACCTCGTGCGCTACTACCGGAAGGGCAACGCGTTCCTCGAGGAGGCCGACGATGAGGCAGTCGAGGACGCGGAAACCGAGATCCAGTCGATCCTCCAGGGGCTCGAGGCGGGCGACGAGGAGACCTACGAGCGCGTCGAGGAAGTCGTCGATTCGGTCCTCTCGGGGATGAAGGCGTGTCTCGCGCGCCTCCCCGCGGAGTTCGACGAGTTCGTCAAGGAGACGCGCTTCATGCGCAACAGCGACACCAACGACATCGCCGAGCGCCTGAAGGAGACGGACCAGGCCGTCTACGAGGAGGACGCCTGGCAGCTCGAGCTCGACGATTGGGGCATCGACAAGAACCTCGTCTTCCTCCGCTCGGATGGCACCTCGCTGTACACGACGCGTGACCTGGCCCACCACGAGTGGAAGCTCGACAACTACGACCGCGCGGTCACCGTCCTCGGCGAGGACCACAAGCTCCAGGCCGACCAGCTCGACGCCGCACTGGAGCTGCTCGGCAACGACGTCGACCCGCTGAGCCACGTCATCTACTCGTACGTCAACCTCCCCGAGGGGAAAATGTCGACGAGGCAGGGCACGGGCGTCATGCTCGACGACCTGCTCGACGAGTCGATCCAGCGGGCCCGCGAGGAGGTCGAATCCCGCCTCGGCGAGCGCATCCGGAACGACGAGCTCGAGGAGGAGGACATCGAGCGCATCGCGCGCCAGGTCGGCATCGGCGCCGTCCGCTACGACATCGTCTCCAAGCAGCCGACGAAGGCCATCACCTTCCGCTGGGACCAGGCGCTCGACTTCGAGGCGCAGTCGGCCCCGTACGTCCAGTACGTCCACGCGCGCTGTTGTGGCATCCTCGACGAGGCAGACGAGGCCGGCATCTCCGTCACGGAGCGCGTCGACGCCGACGCCATCGAGACGTCCGAGGCCGAGGAACTGCTCCGCGAGATCGCCCGCTTCCCCGCGGTCATCGAGGCCGCGGCCGAGGACAAGACGCCCCACGTCGTCGCGACCTACACGCGCGAGCTCGCGGACGCGTACAACGCCTTCTACCGCGAGTGCCCCGTCCTCTCGGCCGAATCCGCGCCGGTCCGCAACGCCCGCATCGGCCTCGTGAAGGCCTCGAAGCACACGATGGCGAACGCGCTTCGCGTGCTGGGCGTCGAAGCACCGGACTCGATGTAGAACTGTGTTGGTTGCCTCTTTGGGGCTGTGACTGTCGCTGGCGACGATTTCGAATATCTCGGCGTAGCCTGCGGCTGAGCGAGAGGGGGTGTTCTCGACGACGTTTCTCGAGTTGAAGGGGCTGTTCAGTAAGTCGTCGGCCGCTCTTGCTTATATACTGTATTTAAAGGTGCAGACGCTGCTGCGCTCGACAGCACCGCAGACTTCCAGAAAGCCCTCGACCGCTCTTACTTATAAGCTCTATTTAAACGAGCAGACGCTGCTGCGCTTGACAGCAACGCAACCTCCTCGAAAGCCCTCGGTCGCTCTTTATAAGCGAATGGTTGGACAGGTGCAGACGCTGCTGCGATCGACAGCACCGCAGACTCCCAGAAAGCCCTCGGCCGCTCGCGGTCGCTGAGCGACATATCCGCGCCTCTCAGCACCGCCCGGCGCGGATAGGGGTCGACTCAGCGACTCCCCTGCGGCGCGACCGGCCGTCGCCCTTTCAGTCCGCCAGGACCGCGACAGCAACAGCAACCGCGACAGCGACAGCAACGCAACCGCACTCCTCAATCCTCCCCAGCCTCGGCCGGGGCGCGCCGGCTCCGCACCGCGCGGCGCGCCCCGCC
>JBDGPU010000038.1:0-5774 GCA_042219525.1 Halopenitus sp. | reverse complement strand
CGCTGTCGCTGTCGCGGTTGCTGGGCGGTGCTGTCCTGGCGGACTGAAAGGGCGATGGCCGGTCGCGCCGAAGGGGAGTCGCTGAGACAGGCACTATCTGCGCGGGCGGTGCGGAGAGCGCAGATATCCTGCTTCGCGAGAAATCGAAGATTTCTCGGAGCCCGAAAATCTCCGATTTTCGAGGACAGCGACCGCGAGCGGCCGAGGGCTTTCGAGGAGTCCGCGTTGCTGTCAAGCGCAGCAGCGTCTGCACCTTTAAATACGGTTTATAAGCAAGAGCGGCTGGGGGCTTTCGAGGAGTCTGCGTTGCTGTCAAGTGCAGCACCATCTGCTCTTATAAACACTATTTAAAAGCAAGCGCTCGACACGGAAAAAACCACGAACGGAGGGGATGCCACTCACTCGCCACGCTTTCGCTTCGGCTCGCGACCGAGGACCTCGGCCACTGACTCGACGCGGTCCTCGATGTGTGCCTCGCGTCGGCGCTGGTCGTCGACTTCGAGTGATGTGATGACGCGGTCGGCGTCGACCGCGGTGTGGGCCGCCTGCACGGCGTCGAACACTTCGTCGGCGTCGTCGGCCTCGACGACCGTGTCCGTTGCCGTCAGTTCGTACGAGACGTCGAACTCGTCGAGCGCTTCGACCGCCGCCGCGATCTCGTCGGCCATCTCTGCTTCTCCGGCCGGAATGACTTCGAATCTGGCGATTACGGACATGTGTGGTAGCTCGGACTGCTCACTCGGGAACGGCAGCCCTCGGCACCTGCCGCTACGCCAACGACGCCCAAATCGTTACTCCCCAGCGCGATCCGAGTGGAACTGAACGTGCGGATCGAACCGAAGCGGCAGTTCAGCGACCGAGCGGCGGGGTTCCACTTTCGCTTTCGGGCACGGGTTTAAACCGTATCGGGCTGAATTCGGATGCATGAGCCAAGCTACCTTCGACGACGACGACCTGTTCGGCGAGGCCGCCGCCGAGATGCGCGAGGAGGTCGAGGCCCACCTCGACGCGGCGCGCGCGCAGCTGCCCGATCCCGACGAGGTCTGGGAGACGGACGCCGACAACGTGCTCGGGGTCCTCAACGGGCTGAAATCCGCGCTCGACGTGGGCGACGCCGCCGAGGAGCTGCGGCAGGCGAAAAAGTCCTACGTCGTCGGCGAGCGCGCGGACGCGTTCGACGAGGACGACGACCTTGGCGCCGAGATCGACGACGTCGCGGCCCTCGTCGAGGACCTGGAGGCCGCCGCCGCGGACGTTGGCGACCTTACGGGGACCATCCCGCAGATCCGGGGCGCGCTCCAGGAGGTCGAGGCCGCCGCGGACGAGGAGGACGCGACGGAGGCCGACGCGGACGACGGCGAAGCCGAAGCGTAGTCGGTCGTCGGCGCGGAAGCCGAAGCGTAGTCGGTCGCCGGCGCGGAAGCCGAAGCGTAGTCCGTCGCCGACGCCGACGCCGAAGCCGATGCCGATTCCCTACTCGTCGCCTTCGACGGGCCACTCGACGGCCGATCCGGGGTCGCGGGCGACCACGGCGTCGGCCAGTTCGACGAGCGCGTCCGTCGCCAGCGACAGCAATTGCTCGCCGCGGCCCGCGTCGCCGTCGCTCGGGTCGCCCACGACGCCGTTCTCCGAGAACTCGTCGCTGTCGTGTGCGAGGTTGACGCCGGCGACCCAGTCGCCCCAGCGGTCGGCGGCGCCCTCGCAGGCCTCGTCGATGCGACCCTCGCGAACGAGGTCGGGGTGCGTCGCGCGCAGCAGCGCCGTCTCCAGCGGTCCGGCGTGACCCATGTCGCTGGCGTGGTCGCCGACGGCGTTGAACCAGGTGAAGGCGACGGCGTACGCCTCGTGGTCGTCGTCCCGGGAGAACCGGCGGGCGACCTCCGCGAGCGCGTCGATGTTGCCCCCGTGGCCGTTGACGAAGACGACGCGGTCGACGCCGTGGTGCGCGAGCGACTCGGCCGTCTCGCGGACGTACGCGCGGAAGGTGTCCGGGCTCACCCAGAGGGTACCGTCGAACGCGCGGTGTTCCTCCGAGACCCCGACCGATACCGGCGGCGTGACGAGGGCTTCGCCGCGCTCGCCACCGGGCTCCCCCGCTTCGTCTCGGTCCGTGGTCCGGTCGGTGTAGGCCTCGGCTCCGGCGTCGGCGACCGTCTCGGCGTTGAGCGCGTCGGTACCCAGCGGCGCGTGCGGGCCGTGCTGTTCGACGCTGCCGACGGGCAGGAACGCGACGTCCACGTCGGCGTCGCGCACGTCGGTCCACGCGGCGTCTGAGAGGTGCATGCGAGCATCTGCGACGGCCGGCTCCGTATACGCACCGGTTGTGGCGTCGGCCGTTGCCAGGGGCACTGTCCCGGGAGAGACCGGCCCCAGACCATACCGGGTTCGCGGGCCAAGCTCGGGACAATGTCCGATCACGAGGACCACACGCGCGACCACGGGATCGAGTTCGGCGAGCTGAAGGGGGCACTGGCCGGCCAGGACTACCCGGCGACGGCGTCGGAGCTGGTCGAGGCGTACGGCGACCGAGAGCTCGGGCTCCCAGCCGGATCCGAGCATTTCGGGACGGTGCTCGAACGCACCGGCGCCGAGGAGTTCCAGTCGGCGACGGAGGTCCGTGACGCCGTTTTCAACGCCGTTGGCGTCGAGGCCATCGGTCGGCCGTCCTACAGCGACCGCGACCCGCCGGGAGTCGGTGAGACGGGGCACCCGATCGAGTCGGTCTAAGGAACGGCGACAGGATCGCGATGCAGCGTCTCGGTGTCGGTCAGTCGTCGTCGACGTCGACTTCCGAGACCTCCGCGGTCCGCTTCGCGGCGCGCTGGATGAACTCCTCGGGCAACTCGTCGATCTCGCCGGCCTGGACGCCCCAGAGGTGCGCGTAGAGGCCGTCGTTGCCGATGAGCTCCTCGTGGGTGCCGCGCTCGACGATTTCGCCGTCTTCGAGGACGAGGATCGTGTCCGCGTCCTTGATCGTCGAGAGGCGATGGGCGATGGCGAAGGTGGTCCGGTCGGCCGTGAGCTTGTCCAGTGAGCGCTGGATCAGCATCTCCGTCTCCGTGTCGACGTCGGAGGTGGCCTCGTCGAGGATGAGGATGTCCGGGTCCTTCAGCACCGCGCGGGCGATGGTGATGCGCTGGCGCTGGCCACCGGAGAGCTTCACGCCGCGCTCGCCGATCTCCGTGTCGTACCCCTCGGGGAGGTTCTGGATGAACTCGTGGGCCTCCGCGGCCTTGGCGGCCTCGACGACGGACTCCTGGTCCGCCTGGAACGTCCCGTAGGTGATGTTCTCCTGGACGGTGCCGTAGAACAGGTACGAGGACTGGCCGACGTAGCCGATGGAGCGCCGAAGCGACGGGAGCGTCACCTCGCGGACGTCCTGGTCATCGATGCGGATGGCGCCGTCGTCGACATCGTACATCCGGAGCAGGAGCTTGAGGACGGTCGACTTGCCGGCGCCGGTCGGGCCGACCAGGGCAAGCGTGTCGCCGCCGGGCACCTCGAAGTCGATGTCCGTCACGATGTCCTCCTCGTCGTAGCCGAAGGTGACGCCGTCGTACTCGACGTCGCCCTGCTGGACGACGAGCGGCTGCGCGTTCGGGTCCTGCTTCAGGCGCGACGGCTCGTCCATCAGCCCGAAGATGCGCGCGGAGGAGGCGCGGGCGCGCTGGTACATGTTGATGATCTGGCCGAACTGGGCCATGGGCCAGATGAACCGTTGCGTGTAGAGGATGAAGACGACGAACATCCCGACCGAGAGGTCCCCCGTGAACGGGCCGGGCGGGCCCTGGAACACCCACAGGCCGCCGACGATGAACGTGAGCACGAAGCCGACGCCAGCGAGCGCGCGGAGGCCCGGGAAGAACTTGATCCGCGTCTCGATGGCGTCCCAGTTGGCGTCGAAGTAGTCGAAGGAGACGTCGTCGACGCGCTCGGACTCGTAGTCCTCGGTGTTCGCCGACTTGATCACCTGGATGCCGCCGAGGTTGTTCTCCAGCCGTGAGTTCATCTTCCCGACCGTCGAGCGCACCTCGGCGTACTTCGGCTGGATAATCCGAATGAACATGTAGGTGAACGCCGCGATGACGGGGACAGGCAGCAGGGCGACGAGGGCAAGCTGCCAGTTGATCCAGAAGAGGATGACGCCGATGCCGACGACCATCACCGACAGCCGGAACGTGGAGTTCATCCCGTCGTTGAGGAACCGCTCCAGCCGGTTCACGTCGTTCGAGAGGATGGACATCATCTCGCCGGTCTGCTTGTCGGCGAAGAAGTCCATATTCAATCGCTGCATCTCGTCGTAGGTGTCGGTCCGCACGTCGTGCTGGATGTTCTGCGCGAACGCGTTGAACCCCCAGTTGCGGACCCAGTGGAACGCCGCACCCAGGCCGAAGGCGGCGGCGATGATGCCGATCGTGAACCAGAACTGCTCGACCTGCGCGGTCGGGAGCCAGGAAGCCGGGAGGATGACGAGCGGGATCTGCTCGCTGAACGCGGGCACCTCGCCGGCCTGTCGCTGCGCCTCCGAGACGAAGATGGCGTCGACGGCGATCCCGAGCATCAGCGGCGGGAGGAGGTCGAGAATGCGGGCGAAGATGCTGGCGACGATGCCGACGACCACCTGGAACTTGTATTTCCAGCCGTATTCGAGGAACAGCCGCTTCATGGGATTCTCGATCTTGTCCCGTTGTTCCTCGAACGGGTCGTCTTCTTCCCAGTCGGGGGTACTCATTACGGCACGGTTTCACGCACCATTCAAAGAAGGTTTCCGTCGAATCGACACACAGCGGCACGCCTTGCCGGCAAATTTTCAGATTTCGGTCCGTTCGAGTTCAGGATCGACGCCAGCCTCCTCGAGATCGCGCCGGACTCGCTTGCGAAGGGGGGTTGGCACACTCGCGCGCGCAACCGGCGCCGCGGTCGTGCCGTCCTCGGGCACGCGCCAGTAGAGGACGTGCTCGGTCCGGGCGTAGTACTCGATGGCGAACCTTCGCTCGGCGCCCTCGTAGTGGACGCGCGCCGCCCGCCCCTCCGCATGCCAGCCCTCCTGTTTGGTTAGCTCGGCTATCTCGTCGTCCATAGGGTTCGGTGGGTATCCGTGGTTATGAGCTATGGGTCTGGTGATTCTTTTTAAGCGACAGTTCGATTCTTGGAGGCGGTGTATCTCACCGACATTTCCTCAGTTGCTTTTTATAAGCATATATGAACAGGTGAGACGGTGTTGCTCTCGATAGCACCGCAAACACCCAGAAAGCCCTCGGCCGCTCTTTATAAGCATATATGAACAGGTGAGACGGTGTTGCTCTCGACAGCACCGCAAACACCCAGAAAGCCCTCGGCCGCTCGCGGTCGCTGAGCAGGATATCCGCGGCTCTCCGCACCGCCCGCCGCGGATAGTGCCTGTCTCAGCGACTCCCCTTCGGCGCGACCGGCCGCGCCCTTTCAGTCCGCCAGGACAGCACCGTTCCGAAACCGCACCTCATCGCGGCAGCACCGCAACCGCAAGCCTCAGTCCTCCCCAGCCTCGGCCGGCGCCGGAACCCCAACGCCTCGGCGCCGGCCCCCCTCGCACGCGTTGCTCGCGCGCGTCGCCGCGACCGCCGATCAGCCGGCGCACGACGACCGCCGAAGAACCGCCGCGAGCGACGCCCGGCCACCACTCTCGGGCGGGACTGAAAGGGGCAGCCGCTGAGCGGGACGCCCTGCGAAGCTAGCACCACAACCCGGCGAGCGACCGAAGGGAGCGAGCCGGGTGAGGAGCGCAGCGAGCAGCG
>JBDGPU010000093.1:0-5834 GCA_042219525.1 Halopenitus sp. | reverse complement strand
ACGCGTGCGAGGGAGGGCGGGGCGCGCCGCGGCGGTGCTGGGCCGGCGCGCCCCGACCGAGGCTGGGGTGGGGAGAGGCATGCGGTTGCTGGGCGGTGCCGTCGCGGTCCTGGCGGACTGAAAGGGCGATGGCCGGTCGCGCCGCAGGGAAGTCGCTGAGCCGACCCCTATCCACGCCGGGCGGTGCGGAGAGGCGTGGATATGTCGCTCAGCGACCGCGAGCGGCCGAGGGCTTTCTGGGAGTTTGCGTTGCTGTTAAGAGCAAAATCGTATCACCTGTTCAAATCCGTTTATAAAGAGCGGCCGAGGGCTTTCTGGGAGTTTGCGTTGCTGTCGAGAGCAAGACCGTATCATCTGGCCAAACCATCACAGAGTGAGCGGCCGAGGGCTTTCGAGGTGTTTGGGTTGCTGTCAAGCGGAGCAGCGTCTGCACCTGCTCATTCAACTTCGAAGCAAGAGGAGTTTCAAGAAATTCGCGTCGCTGTCAAGCGCAACTCCGCCCCACCTATTTAAACCGATTATAAGGATCGTTCGCTGACGCTCACCTGCGCGACGTCGCTATGAACTAAACAATCCCATCGAAGAGCAGCGATCACGGGTAGTCCGGCGCGTCACGGAGGCCGAGCGTGTGGCCAAGCCGCTCCCGCCAGGAGGGCTCCAGCACCTCCCAGGCGATGGCGTCGACTTCCGAGCGGTCGAACCGCTCGTCGGCCAGCGCGTCGGCGAGCCAGTCGCGCCAGGCCGACTCCGAGAGTACCCCTTCCGAGGCGGGACCCCATTGGGTTTCGAGCTCAGCTGTGTCGTCGAAGGGAACGTCCATCCCGGCGCCGCCCCAGACCAGCGGCGAGAGCTTGAACGCGTACTCGTCGGCGTCCAGCGGGACGTACCGGTACGGGTAGTCGTTGAAGAGGAAGACGTCCGACGGCGTGACCTGGTCGCCGTTCGGCAGTTCGAGCGTCGCTGTCATGGCTCGAAATTGGGGTTCCGGACTAAAGGGCCCACCGTTCAGCCCCCCGCGAGCCAGGAACGGGATCGCGCCGTGACTACTCCGGCGCCACGAATCGTCGCTCGATCCGGCGCCGGTCGGTCTGGAGCTGTTCGGCTAGCTGCGTGAACTGTGCCAGAACTGGGTAGTCCGTCTCCGGCAACGAGCTGTACAGGTACTCGTACAGCGGCGGTCCGTCGCCTGTCTCCATCGGCGGGTCGCGGAGCTCGTCCTGTCGGCTTTTGACGGCGTCGTCACAGCGCTCCTCGAGGGCCGAGAGCCGGTTCCAGATGTCGACGGCGGCGTCGAACGGTACCTCTTGAGAAACGCCCGCGAGGTGGTCGCGGAGGTTTCGCCGCTCCCGGTCGATGGCCGACAACGTCGTCTCCGCGTCGTCGAGCGCGTCCAGCTCCTCGTCGATGGCGTCGAGTAGCTCCGCCCGGTTCGCGCGTGCCTGCTGACTCCGGGTGACGAGGGCCGACTGGAGCCCCGGTGAGAGCGTCTTTCCGGACACGGTCGCGACGGCCGTGTCGTACCCCAGCTCCTCGGCGAGGCTCTCGGCGACTGTGTCGTCGTACTCCTCCTCGTAGTGTGGAACTGCTGTTACCGTTTCGCGATAGGCGTCGACGACCCGCTCGAGATCGGGGTCCCAGCCGCTGTCGACGCTCCGCCCGGTTCGCATCCCGACGACGGGGCCGGCGTTCGCGGGGTCCCCATCCGTCGACGGGTCCCCGCCACTGGCGGCCTCCCCCCCGGTTGCGTCCGTCGGCGAAAGCCCGGCGACTCGCTCGGCGAACTCCTCGAAGGCGTCGCGCTCGTCGGCGACCCGCCGACGTTCCTCGCGGCAGTAGCTTCGCGCCTCGTTGACGTACGCGAACGCGGCGAAGCAGCCGAGCGCGATGAAGAACGCGGCCGTCACAACGGCCGGGTCGAGGAGCACCTCGGAGAGCCCGCACCGAAGCGTCGAACAGCCGCCCTGGGTCGGATCCGTCTCCTGGATCTTGAACGAGACCTTCGCGACTGTGTACGTTCCCATGTGTGTTGGTAACAATACAAACCGTCAAAACCTTTCTGTCCAGTGGGAAACTCTGCCGGTAGTTTCGACCTTCCCGTTGATCCTCCCAAAGCTATTCGTAAGGCAATCCCCACGGACGGACGTGGACCGAGATGCCCTCCTTGCGGTCGGAGTCGCCCTCCTCGCCGTCGTCGCCCTCGGGGTCGCGGCAGCGACGATCGACACCGCCGTCGATCCCGGGAGCGGGAGCGGTGTCGAAAGCGGCGGCGGCACCGGCGACGGGACGGGCGGGGGCAGCGAGGACAGCGACCTGGGTGGGTCCAGTGCTGCATCCGGAACCTCGGTGTCGGCGCTGGTCCCCTGCCAACCGTGGTTGCGGACGCTGCCGGTGTATCTGGGACTGTTCGGGCTCTTTAGCCTCTTCTTCGCGCTCACCTACCGTGACACGGAGTCGCTGTTCGCGAGCGGCGTCGTCGCAGTCTCGCTGTTTATCCCTGTCGGCCTCTTCTGGTACCTCTTTTCGGAGTGCCGGAGCGGCGGCCAGCAGGAGGAGTTGCTCAGAGTCGGACTCGGAAACCGGACGAACGGGAGCATCCTTCCCCAGTCTGGCGGGCCCGGTGGCGGGGAGACCGCTGCGGAGGTCGTGTCGACGCCGACGGTCGTCTTCGGGCTGCTCGTCGTCGTCGCCATCCTCGCGAGCGTCGTCCTCCTGTTTACGGCCGGCCGCGACGACGAAGGGGCGCCGGAATCGACCGTCCCGGACGACGAGCAGCGTGACGCGGCGGAACTGGCGGCGGTCGGTCGGACGGCCGGACGGGCGGCCGACCGCATCGAGGAGGACGCCGACGTCGATAACGAGGTGTTCCGCGCGTGGCGCGACCTCACCGAGCATCTCGACGTGGACGCGCCCGAATCGAGCACCCCCGCGGAGTTCGCCGACGCCGCCGTCGATGCCGGTATGGACCCCGAACACGTCGACGCGCTCACGGAGGTGTTCGAGTCGGTGCGGTACGGCGGCGCCGAGCCGACGGCCGACCGCGAGCGTCGCGCCGTGGACGCGCTCCGCGCGATCGAGGAGTCGCAGTCGGGTGGTGCGGAATGATTCGCCGAGGTGCTGTCGTATGATTCGCCGGGGTGCTGTCGTATGATTCGCCGAGGTGAGACCCCGTGAGAGCGCTCGCCGTCCTCGGGGCCGGCACGGTCGTCGCCGGCTTCGTCGTGCTCTTCGAGCGCGGGCTCGCCGGATTCTTCGACTTCAGCTACGCGTTCGTCACGCTCGTCGGCGCGCTCGCGGTCCTCCAGGGGCTTCGCTACGCACTCGGGCGACGAAAGGCCGAAATGGAATCGGTCGACCTCGGCGAACCGGAGCGTCGCTACGCCGTCGACGTGCCCGGCGACGGCCTCGACGAACGCATCCGTCGCTCGTCCGGACGCACGCGCGGCGCGAATCGCGCCAGAGAGCGGATCCGAACTCGCCTTCGGGACGTTGCCACGGCCGAACTTGTCGCGAAGGGTGACTACACGCCAGCGGAAGCCGACGAGGCGGTCCGGACCGGAACCTGGACGGACGACGCCGCCGCGGCCGCGTTCCTCTCGGAAACCGTCCCGATGCCCCTCCGGGAGGTACTTCGCGCGCGCCTGTCCGGCCAGTCATCGTTCCGGTTTGGCCTCTCCCGGACGCTCGCGGAACTCGAGGAGGGCAACCCATGAGCAGACCCGACGCCGCCGATGGTGGAGAGTTCCGGAGCGATGACGCGGGCGAGGCTGCCAGCGCAAGCGACGCGGGCGACGCGGCTAGCGCAAGCGACGCGGCCGATGCAAGCGACGCGGGGGACACGAGTGCTGTAAGCGACACAGGTGGAACGGATGTCATGGCGCTCCGATCGTTCGAAACCAACCGGTGGACCGGCGTCGCCGGCGTGACGCTCCTGTTGCTCGGTGCCGGCGTGTTTACGCGGGAGGCAGGGCTCATTTTGGCCGGTGCAGTCGGCGTCGGCTACGCCGCGTTCGCCCGCCACGCCGACGCCCCCGTCGCGGAGCTTGCGGTTCGACGCTCGATCGAGGACCGGTCGCCGAGCCCCGGCGACGAAGTGTCCGTCGCGGTCACTGTCACCAACGTTGGCGACGAGACGCTCGCGGACCTTCGACTCGTCGACGGCGTTCCGGACGCGCTCGAAGTAACTGACGGCCCAGCACGCATGGCTACCTCGCTGCGACCGGGCGCGAGCGCGTCGTTCGGCTACACCGTCCGCGTCGTGCGCGGCGAGCACGTCTGGGACGAGATGCGGGCCATCACACGCGATCCGAGCGGGGCAACCGAGCGCGAGACACAGCTCACCCGGCGGACGACGCTCCGGTGTACGCCGGAGCTGGACGTCGGCGCCGACCTTCCGCTCCGCGGGCTGACGACGCAGTTCCACGGCCGCGTGCCCACGGACGTCGGCGGCTCCGGCGTGGAGTTTCACGCGACGCGGGAGTACCGCCGCGGGGACCCGCTTCGCCGCATCGACTGGAACCGTCGCGCGCGAACCGGCGAGCTGGCGACGCTCGAACTCCGTGAGGAGCGGTCCGCCAACGTGGTCATCGTCGTCGACGCCCGCGAGGAGGCCTACCTCGCGAGCGACCCGGAAGCGACGAACGCCGTCGAACAGAGCGTCGAGGCAGCGAGCCAGCTGGTCCGCGCGCTGCTCGACGGCGGCGACCGGGTCGGCATCGCGGCAATGTCGCCGACGGAGTGCTGGCTCGCGCCCCACGCCGGCAGCGAACACGAAGCGCGCGCGCGGGAGTTGCTCGCGACACACCCCGCGCTCGCTCCCACACCTTCGGAGGGCGTGTTCTACCCCTCGATCTGGCTCCGTCGCCTCCGGCGGCGCCTCCCGAACGACGCGCAGATCCTCCTCCTCTCACCGATGTGTGACCGCTACGCCGTCCGAACCGCGAAGCTGCTGGACGCGCACGGGCATCTTGTCACCGTCCTCTCCCCCGACGTCACTACCGACGGGACGGCCGGCCGGCGGATCGCCCGCTTCGAACGCACCGAACGCCTTCGTGACCTCCGTGGCCGCGGCATCCGTGCCGTCGAGTGGCGCGAGGGCGAACTCGCAGGCGCCGTCGCTGGCGCGAACCGGCGGTGGCAACGATGACCGAGATCGATCAGCGCCCGCCGACGACCGGCGTCGCGGTCGCGACCATCTTCGCGTTGCTCGCGGCGGTCGCGACGGCCGCGGTCAGCCTGCAGGGGGCCGCCGGCGTCGGTCTCGCGATCGTGCTCTTCGCGATCGGGCTGGTCCGCAGGTCGCAGGCGGCGCTCGCCTGGGGCGTCGCCCTCGGGGCCGCCGGACTGGTCTTCGCCGCGACGAGCGGCGGGGGCGCCGACGGCAGTGCCGGCAACGTCCTCGGCCTCCTCGTCGCCGCCGTCTCCCTCGCCGTCGCGTGGGACGTGGGCGACCACGCGCTGTCGCTCGGAACGGCTGTCGGTCGGAACGCCAGATCCGCACGCAACCAGTTCGTACATGCGGGGACCTCCCTGCTCGTGGGGACGCTGGCCGCCGGCGTCGGCTACGGGACATACATCTCCGCGGCAGGCGGGCAGCCCGTCGCGGCGCTGGTCTTCCTCCTGTTCGGCGCTATCGTCCTCGTTTCTGCGTTTCGGTGAGGATTCGCCCGGAATTTTCCTTTATATGTGCTATATACGGAAACAGACGCTGCTATACTGGGACAGAACAGCCAGACTGCCCTCGGCCACTCGCTATGCGTCGGTTTGGATGGGTGATACGGGCTTGCTCTTGACAGCACCGCAAACACCCAGAAAGCCCTCGGCCGCTCGCGGTCGCT
>JBDGPU010000065.1:0-5838 GCA_042219525.1 Halopenitus sp. | reverse complement strand
TGTCCTGGCGGACTGAAAGGGCGACGGCCGGTCGCGCCGGAGGGGAGTCGCTCCGTCGACCCCTATCCGCGGCGGGCTGTGCTGAGAGCCGCGGATATGTCGCGGAGCGACCGCGAGCGGCCGAGGGCTTTCTGAGAGTTTGCGTTGCCGTCAAGTGTAGCAGCGTCTGCATCTGGCCAGCCACCTACACATCAAGAGCGGCCGAGGGCTTTCGAGGTGTCTGCGATGCTGTCGAGTGCAGCAGCGACTGCACCTATAAATACGGTTTATACGAAAGCGTGGCCGAGGGCTTTCGAGGAGTCTGCGTTGCTGTCGACCCGAGAGCGTCTCACCAATCAATACTGCTTATAAAGAGCGTGCCGCTATCCGCGGCCAACCGCCGAGACAGTCAGTCACACCGAACCACAAACGCTCCTAATCAGCGGTCGCTGACGCCCTCGCGGTCCATCTCCGTCACTTCGTCTTCGAGCCATTCGCGGAACCACTTGACGCGTTTCACTCGCCGATGCGCGATGCTCTCGGCGGTATCCGACTGGACGCGGTCGATGTGGTCGCGGCCGCGTTCCAGCACGCGGTCGACCATCTTCGCGGCGTCCATGTGGGTCCGGGCCTCGTAGCCCATCCGGAGGAGCATCAGCGCGGTTCCGTTGGCGCCGACCTTGTCGAGCACGTCGGCCTCGATCAGGCACTGGGCCTCCAGCGAGACGTCGTCGAGGTCGCCCTGGTAGGAGTGGTCCTCCACTGCCTGGCAGACCTCCTCGACGAAGGACTCGGGGTAATCCCCTCGCGTGCGCAGGTACTCGCGAGCGACGCGCGCGCCGGCCTCGGCGTGAACGTCCTGTTCGGCTTCGAGCTTGGCGACGTCGTGAAACAGCGCGGCGACGCGGACGACGTCGACGTCGGCCCCCTCCTCGGACGCGATGTTCTCGGCGATGTCGACGACGTTGCGAATGTGGTTAAACCGGTAGTCGGCGGAGTGCCACGGGTACCACCGCATGCGCCCGCCGTCGTCCTCGCTCTCCACGCTGGCAGCGAGATAGTCGTGGACGAACTCCTCCATATCGGCGAATTCCTCGGCGGAGACGTCGGATTCCTTGATCTCAACCCCCACAGTCACACCTCCCGTTCGCGTGCGATTCGTCGTTCATTAGTTACAAGAAGGGGAGTTCCGTTCTTAGTCGTTACGACACCCTTATGTGGGACGATTGAAGGTAGGTGTGAGCCTTTTGTCACCGGATTTTTACCGGTTCGGCGCCGGGTTTCGTTTTTATTTACTGCCCCAAGCGGACCGCTATCGGAAATCAGGGGTGCTGTCGAAAAGGGGTAAGTAGCTACACCGACTTCCCTCCAGCATGACCGAGCAGCGCTATCTCGACGACAGCTACGTCAAGGAGTTTGAGGCGACCGTCGAACGGTCGCTGGACGACCGACTCGTCCTCGATGGCACGCATTTCTATCCCGAGGGCGGCGGCCAGCCCAACGACACCGGGTTCATTACCGCGAACGGCGACCGCTGGCGCGTCACCGACGTGCAGAAGAAGGACACCATCTACCACACCGTCAAACCGGAGAACGGCGCCGTCGCGAACGACGCCCAGCTCGGCGGTGACGCCGGGCTCGACCTGCCGGAGCCGGGGACGACCGTCACCGGGGAGCTCCAGTGGAACCGCCGGTACGCGCACATGCAGTACCACACCGCCCAGCACCTGCTCTCCGCGATTCTCCTCGAAGAGTTCGACGCACGAACCACTGGCAACCAGCTGTACGACGACCACGCCCACCTCGACGCCGAGTACGACCGCTTCAGCGACGAGGACCTTCAGCGCATCGAGGACCGCCTGAACGAACTCGTCGCCGACGCGCGCGACGTCGACCACTACACGATGGACCGCGAGGAGGCGGAAGCCGAACTCGACACCGACCGCACGCGCATCGACCTCCTCCCGGATTCGATCACCCAACTCCGGATCGTCGAGATCGCGGGGACCGACGAGATCGACGAGCCCTACGACCGGACCGCCTGCGCAGGAACCCACGTCTCCAACACCGAGAAGATCGGCGAGGTCGTCGTCACGGGCCGCGAGACGAAGGGGAGCGACGAGGAACGGATCGAGTTCACGCTCGACGCCCACCGCGAGGACTGACTGTGACCGACTCCGACAGCGGGACCGGTGAGGCCCGCGAGTTCGACGTCAAGCAAGTGATCCCGCGGGACGCGATTCCGAGCGTCGACGGCCCCGAGTACGCTGATACCTACGAGGGCGATCCCGAGGACGACGTGATCGTCGTCACCGTCGAGAGCGGAGACGACACCGGACCCGTCACCCGCGCGTATCCGGTCCGCTATCTCCACTACCACGAAATCGTCAACGACCGGCTGGGTGGGGTTCCGATCGCGGTTACCTGGTGCCCGCTCTGTGGCTCGGCCGTCGTTTACGACCGCCGAGTCAAGGCAGCTGAAGCCACCGACGGCCCGGCCTCCGAGGGCTCCGATGGCAGCGAGGGATCCGACGGCGAGCAACTCCTGACCTTTGGCGTCTCCGGGAAGCTCGCGGCCGACGACCTCGTGATGTACGACCGCGAAACCGAGTCCGAATGGAAGCAATCGCTCGGCGAAGCTATCGCGGGGCCGCTCGCCGGCACCGAACTCGACGTGCGCCCGGCGAGCCTGACCACGTGGGAACGATTCCGCGACGATCACCCCGAGAGCGACGTGCTGGCGCGTCCCGGCGGCGAGAGCGAGGCCGCCGGCGACGGCCCGGAGCCGGAACCGATCGAATACGACGAGGCGCCCTACGAAGCGTACTTCGAGATGGATGGGTTCGGCCTCGACGCCCATCGCGGCACCGGGAGTCGCGAGTGGGACCGCGAGGACCTGGATCCGAAAGAGGTCGTCCTCGGAGTCGAAATCGCCGGCGACGCGCTCGCGTTCCCGCTTCGCGTCGTCGCCGGCGACGACGAGTCGCTCGATTCCGCCGTGCAAGACCGGGGTGTCGTCACCGCGACCGTCGGCGGCGTCGACGTCGTCGTCTTCGCGACCGAGGACGGGATCCACGCGTTCGAGAACCCAGGCTACGAGTGGCGCGACGCCCCGGGCGGCTTCCGCGCGAGCGCGGACTCCGGCGGGGCGCTGTTCGACGGCGTCACTGGCGAACCGGTCGACGCGCCTGCGGCCCACACCGGCGAGAGCGGGAGTGTCGCTGCGGTGCCACTGGAGCGGCTCCCGTCGCGGCGGCTGTTCGCGTTCGCCTGGCAGGACGACCACGGTCCGGACGCGTTCTATCTCGGAGCCGACGCGTAAGGTACGCGGTAAGGTCGCGCGGTAAGATTACGCAGTAAGATCGCGCTCAGAGAGAGGCCCGTTTTCTACAGATACGCCGCGTCCCAGCGGGACGGTTTCCCGCGGTTGCCACAGTCGTTGCACTCGATCCGGGCCATCGTGTCGACGGCGGTATCGAGGCTCTCGCAGCTCCCGCAGAAGTAGCCGTACTTTTCCTCGTGGTTCTCGTCGAGGTACGCGGCGTAGAACGCGCCGTCCGACCCGCGCTCGCTCTCCTCGAACGCAACGTAGACCCGCTCGCCGTCCGTCGTGGTGTGGACGGCCGTCTCCGGCGTGCCGGGTTCCGCCGTGAGGTCCTTCACGTATCGTCGCTCGTGGAACGTCTCGCGGCCGACGGTAATCGTCCGATCCTCGCCGTGCTCGTAGCCTTCACGCTCGTAGAAGCCCGTGCCGGCTTCGTTCGCGACGAGGACGCGGCCCTCGATGCGGTCGACGTCGGCGTCGCGGAGCTCGGCTTCGACTCGCGCGAGGAGATCCGACCCGATTCCCTCGCCGCGGTGGGCCGGGTGGACGTGGAGCCAGTCGATCTCGCCGACCCGTTCGCGGACGTGTTCGACGACGTAGCTCTCCGCGAACCCGACGATTTCGCCGTCCTCGACGGCGACGGGGAACACGACCCGGGGCGTCACGACGTCCTCGCTGAGCTCATCCGGGTCGTACCAGCCGTCGATCGCCTCCTCGAGGAGGTCCTCGTCGACTGCGTGCCCGTACGACTCCGTCAGCGACGCGTGCGCTACGGCTCTGATCGCTTCGACGTCTTCCGGGGTCGCTTCTCTGAGCTCCATGTGGGATGCTACCGGTCTCCCTCACAAAAGCTCTGCCGGCTACCGTGGGTGTCGCCACCATCCGTAGTCGGGACTTCGGACCGGCACTTTGGTCCGGCACTTCGGACCGGCACTTCGGTCCGGCACTTCGGACCGGCACTTCGGTCCGGCACTTCGGTCCGGCTCTTCGGTCCGGCTCTTCGGTCCGGCATTTCGGTTCGGGATTTCGGGCCGTCGCGTCAGTCCTCGGCCTTGCCCGCGACGACGACCGGTCGGTCGGCGTTGAGGATCACCGTCTGTGCGACGCTGCCGAACAGCGCCTTCCCGGCCGGCGAGCGCGAGCGCCCGCCGATGGCGATGGCGTCGATGTCCTCGTCGCGAGCGGTCTGGAGAATGGCCTCGGCGGGGTCCCCGCTGCCTTCCAGCACTTCGTGCTCGTAGCCGGCCTCTTCGAGGCGTTCGGTCGCACGCCGTACCGGGCCGACCTGCGTCGCCGACGCGCCCGACGGGTTCTCGACGAAGCTGTGGAAGACCGAGACGAAGACGTCCTCCGGTTCGCCCGGCAGATCCGTTATCGCGTCCGCGATCTCTTCTGCCAGTTCCTCGTCGTCGTCCACGCCAAGTAGCACGTGATACATGGGAAGGTGTTTGACCGCATCCCGTTTGGGTTTTGGCATCAGTACAATTCGAGACGATATTCGGGATACGACGACTATCAGCGTCGCTATCGACGGTTTTCTGCTGATCCGGTTGATTTTCGACGACCGACGCCGATCTGGATCGAACCCGAGCGGGTTCGGCTCTCGAATCAAGTGAGTCGGGGTCAGTGAGCGAGATAGGCGAGCGAAGGTAGACGGGTAGCGCGAAACGTTGCAAGTGAGTGCGGGACCAAAGCGGCTGAAAAACAGGGATCGGTGGTCGCGCGTTACGAGATGGAGTACGAGGCTGCCGCCATCAGCAGTAGCGTGAGGGCGAGCGCGAGCGCCATCAGGTAACTCAGCGACTTGTTCTCCCAGCGGAGGTGCTGGAAGTATCCCACGACGAGGAGCGTCTTCGCGCCGGCGATGATCATCGTTCCGCCGAAGGCGACGCTGTACGCGAAGTCGAGTCCGCTCTCGAAGAGGACGTAGTTCAGGGTCGCGAGAACCATCAGCGCGACGTAGATCCCTGTATAGAATTTGATGGAGTCCGTAGCCATGCTTTGTATCCGACCGTTGGTTCGCTGGCTTAAGGATTTACCGAATCACCGCGGCATTGCACGGTTGCCGTGGATTCCCCGGGTGACGGTCGGCTCTCTGAGCGAAGATATTGTCGCAGTTCTGCTATCAGCTATCTGTGATCACATGAAGTTGAGCGCAGGATGCGGCCGGCGCTGGGCAACTGGGTGGATGTCTCGAAAACCCTCGGCGCTCTTTATAAATGGATTTGAAGAGGTGATACGGGTTTGCTCTTAACAGCAACGCAAACTCTTCGAAAGCCCTCGGCCGCTCGCGGTCGCTGAGCGATATATCCACGCCTCTCCGCACCACCCGGCGTGGATAGGGGTCGGCTCAGCGACTCCCCGTTGGCGCGACCGGCCGTCGCCCTTTCAGTCCGCCAGGACCGCGACAGCGACAACACCGCAGACGCACCGCACGCCGGCTGTCCCGCGTACGACCTTGGCCCGATGACCGCCGCGCGCGACGCCCGGCCACCACTCCTGGGTGGGACTGAAAGGGGCAGCCGCTGAGCGGG
>JBDGPU010000072.1:0-5853 GCA_042219525.1 Halopenitus sp. | reverse complement strand
GCGGTGGCGCGCGCGAGCAACGCGTGCGAGGGAGGGCGGGGCGCGCCGAGCGGTGCCGTGCCGGCGCGCCCCGGTCGAGGCTGGGGAGGTCCGAGGAAATGCGGTTGCGGTGCTATCGCGGTTGCTGTGCTGTCGCGGTCCTGGCGGACTGAAAGGGCGACGGCCGGTCGCGCCGCAGGGGAGTCGCTGCGACGGGCCCTATCTGCGCGGGCGGTGTGGAGAGCGCAGATATCCCGCGCAGCGACCGCGAGCGGCCGAGGGCTTTCGAGGTGTCTGCGGTGCTGTCGAGAGCAAGTCCGTATCACCTGCATAAACCGACGCATAGCGAGCGGCCGAGGGCTTTCTGGGAGTCTGCGTTGCTGTCGAGCACAGCAGCGTCTGCACCTTTATATATAATTTATAAATAAGAACCGTCGTTGGTTTTCCGCGACCTTCCAACGACACCCAGAGAGAGCCCCAAGTTCCATACACAGACCACACGTCCAGCCGACAATGCCCGGTCCAGTCTTTCTCCGCGGCGAGACCGTGGACCTGCACGCCATCAACGAAGACGACCTCGACTTCCTCGCCCGCGGGCGCAACGACCCCGCGATCCGCCACTGGATGTCCCGGACGGAGCCGCAGTCGCCCGCGACTGACCGCGCGTCGCTCGAGCGGTTCCTCAGCACCGGCGGCCACGACGCGGCGTTCATCGTCTGCGTCGACGGCGACCCGGTCGGGTTCGTCTCGCTGTTCGACGTCGCGCCCGACGCCGGCCGCGGCGAGCTCGCGGCGTGGTTCCTCCCGGCGGAGCAGGGCGAGGGGTACGGCACGGAAGCCGTCAGCATGGTCGTCGAGTACGCGTTCGACGAGCGGCGGCTCCATCGGCTCTACGGCGGTGCCCGAGCCGACAACGACGCGTCGCGGGCGATCGTCGAGACACTGGGCTTCGTTGAGGAGGGGCGCCAGCGCGACCACTACTACGTCGCCGGCGAGCACGTCGACCGTGTGTTCTACGGCCTGCTGCAGGAGGAGTGGGAGGAGATCCAGGCGCCGAAGTAGCTGTCTCGGTTTCGACGCGGCCACCGCTCGTCGAGAAAGCCGGCTCGAACCGCGGTGTCAGTCGGCAGCGCTCGGCTCGCCCGTATCGTCGATGTCCTCCGCGGCGCCGACGTCGCTCGCGACGGCGGCGTGCGTCTCGATCGCCTTGAGGAGCAGCTCCGCGACGTCGACGATCTCGATGTCGTCCTCGAAGTTGCCGGTCTTGCGGCCGTCCTCGAACATCGTCGTACACATCGGGCAGGCGACGACGAACTTCTCGATCTCGGCGCCGGCGTCGGTGTCCTCTAAGGCCTCCCGGAGGCGCTCCTCGCTCGGCTTGACTTCCTCGTCGTGTTCGGTCCAGAGGCCGCCGCCGCCGCCACCACAGCAGAACGAGTCGGCGCGGGAGCGCGGCATCTCGTAGAGGTCCGCGCCGGTCGCGCGCACGAGTTCTCGGGGCGCCTCGTACTCGTCGTTGTACCGTCCGAGGTGACAGGGGTCGTGGTAGGTGACGGTGTAATCGAGTTCCTCGCCCGTGAGCCCGAGGCGGTTCTCCGCGACGAGTTCCTCGACGACCTGGGTCCAGTGCTGGACGACGACCTCGCCGTCGGCGTTCCACTGCTCATCGTAGTCGAATGGCATCATCGGGTCGTCCGAGAACTCCGCGAAGTCGACCTCGGGGTACTCGTTTTTGATCGTATTGAACGAGTGCGGGTCCGTGCAGACGATCTTCTCGAAGTCACAGTCCTCGAACGTCTCGACGTGATGGCCGGCGAGCTCGAGGTAGAGGAACTCCTCGCCGATCCGCCGGACGTCGTTGCCGTCGTACTTTTCGTCGTCGAAGAGGATGCCGAACTCGACGCCGGCCTCCTCGAACAGCTGCGCGAGCGCGCGGGCGACCTTCCGGTTCCGGTCGTCGTAGCTCGGGTAGTCGCCGACGTACCAGAGGTACTCGACCTCCTGCTCGCGGGCGTCGTCGAGGCCGAATTCGAGGTCCTCGGTCCAATCAGCCCGTGCGTCGGGGGACTCGCCGAAGGTGTTGCCCTTCTGCATCACGTCCTGGAAAACGTCCTGCAGGTTCGGGTCGATGTTCCCCTCGTCCGTGAGCTGGCGGTTCAGCTTGGTGAAGGAGGTGAGGTGCTCGATCTCGACCGGGCAGGCGTCCATGCAGGCCATACAGGACATGCAGCTCTCCATGGATTCGGCGTCGATGACGCCCCCGTCGGCGGCGACGATAGGAATCTCCTCGCCCTCGTTGGCGTCCTGCTCCTCGCGGTAGGACTTCAGGTCGAGGATGACGTCGCGGGGGTCGAGGTTGCGCCCGGCAGCGTTTGCGGGACAGACCGACGAACAGCGCCCGCACTTCGTGCAGGCGTCTTGGTCGAGGATCTCCTTCCAGGTGAAGTCGTCCAGGCTCTCCGCGTTGGTGTGGTCGAGGTCAGCCGGGACGTTCGGGAGGCGCGCGCCCGCCTGCTCGTCGCGGGTGACGACGTTCGCGTACGAGGAGATCATGTGGAACGGCTTCGCGTACGGGATCCACGCGATGAAGAGGAAGGCGAGCAGCGCGTGGCTCCACCAGAGCGGCCCGTAGACGGCTGCAGCCCCGGCTTCGGTGAGGCCGAGCGCCTCCAGCCCGGTCGCCATCGCCATGCCGACGAAGCTCACTGTCTCGTCCGCGCGCTGGGGCTGGCCGACGATGGAGACGGCCTCCGCGAGGAAGCCGCCGACGCCGAGCCCGAACAGCGCCCAGACGAAGGCGTCGTCCTCGAAGGAAGTGTGTTTGCCCCAGAGGCGCCCGTCGCGCTCGCGGTAGCGACGCCAGATCGCCATCCCGACGCCGACGACGAACAGGAGCCCGAACGCGTCGACGACGAACTGGTAGGCGATGTAGAAGTCGCCGACCCAGAAGGACTCGCCCGTGAGCGGGCGGTAGAAGTCGATGTCGATGCCGAGGATGGTCGTCGCGACCAGTAGCGTGAGGAACCCCCAGAGGATGAACGCGTGCATCACGCCCACGTAGAGGTCGCGGTCGAACTGCTTCTCGTTGGTGGCGACGATCTTCGTCGCCACCAGCACGCGTCGGGGCAGGTCCTCGAGGCGAGCCTGCGGGTCGGCCTCGCCCTCCGTGTACCGCTGGAAGCGGGCGTAGACGCCGTAGGCGAACACGGCCACCGTCACGGCGGCGAGGTAGTAGAACACCGCCTTCCCGGTCGGCCCGACCGTCCAGAACGTCTCCCGCGTCGCTTGCAGCACTGTCATACGAAAATTCGTGCGTAGCGTGGGGTTAAAAGTTGGCACAACTCACGCCCACGCCCGCGCCGTTTTTCGCGTGACCGGGGTGCCGTCGGCGCACGCAGTACGCTGGCGGCTGCAGAGGCCGCATGAGGCTGCGGCGTCAGACCAGCGCCAGCAACGTCGCCGCGAGCAACACGCCCGCGACCGCGAACCCGACCCCGTCGAGTCTACGGAACCGAAGCCGCGGAAGCGTCGGATTCCACGCCAGACAGCGCGCGTTGAGCGCGAGCGCCAGCCGGTCCGCGCGGGCGAACGCCCGGTTGATCCCGGTCGTCGCCACGATCCGCATCCGGTCGCGAACCGGGAGCTGTTCACCGGCGCGCGCCCGCATCGCGTCGCGCGCGTTCACGAGGTCCCGACGGAGCAGCGGCAGGAACCGAAAGACGAGTCCTACGCCGATGCCGAGGAACTGCCCGGCTTTGCCGGGAACCGTCCGCTGGATCGCGGCACGCGACTGCCGCGCTGACGTCGAGCGCACGAACGCGCCCGCGACGAGGAGGATGAGCGCGACCCGGTAGCTCGCCAGGGCCGTCCCGATTGCCGGGCCGACTCGGAACCAGGGCGCGCCGAGCGTCGCCCCCGCGAGCAACGGCGCGATCAGGAGGATCGGCGCCGCCCAGCGATAGCCCCACGCTGTCTCGCGGATCGACCCGGCCGCGGCCCAGACGCAGCCCGCCGCCAGCGGCGTCAACAGCGCCAGCCCCGTCGCCGTCGTGTACGCGTACGCGGCGGCGGCAAAGGCGACCTGCACGAGGAGCTTCGTTCGCGGGTCAAGTCGGTGGGCGAGCGAGTCGCCGGGGACGTACGAGAAGGTCATCGGGGGAAGCAGCGTGGGAGCCTCATCACCAGCCCTCCGGTACCCGCACGCCGAGGGGCGCCAGTTCGTCGACGGCGGAGTCCGGCGGTGCGTCGACAGCCACGGTGCCGTCGTCGAGGGCGATCACCCGGTCCGCGAGGGCGAGCACGTCCCGGAGGTCGTGGGTAACGACGATCAGGCTCGTGCCCGCGTCGCTGAGCGCGCGAAGGCGGCGGAGAACCGACTGCCGCGCGGGTTCGTCGAGGCCCGTGAACGGCTCGTCGAGCACGAGGTGGGCGGGCTCCATCGCGAGCGCGCCGGCGATGGCGACGCGCTCGCGCTCGCCGCCGGAGAGCGCGTCGATGCGTTCCTCGCGGCGCCCGGCCATGTCGACCGCGTCGAGCGCGTCAGCCACGCGGCGGTCAATTTCTTCGTGGGCGAGGCCGAGGTTTTCGGGGCCGAAGGCAACGTCCGCGCCGACCGTCGCCGCGACCAACTGGTCGCGCGGGTCCTGGAACACCATCCCGACGGCCGCCCGGGCGGCGACGAGGTCCTCGTCGACGGGCGTCCCGTCGACAACAACGTCGCCCGCGTCGGGTTCGACGAGGCCGTTGAACGTGCGGACGAGCGTCGTCTTCCCGGAGCCGTTCGGGCCCGCGAGCACGACGCACTCGCCGTCGGCGATCTCGAGGTCCACGTCGTCGACGGCCGCCACGTCGCCGTAGCGACAGGTGAGCGAGCGGGCTGTGATCGTCATGCGGTGCCTGAAGCGTCGTGGCGCATCTCAGGCCGCGGTGACCGCGTCGGAGCGGACGATCCCGATCGCGGCGGCCATCTTGATGGCCTCGGCCGGGATGAACGGCGCGGCGCCCTGGAGGAACGCCTTGGAGACGCCGTAGTCGAGGACGACCATGAGCCCGACCATCCCGAGCGCGTAGATGACGACCGTGCCGAGCGTCATCGCGCCGACGAACGTCGGGATGCCGACGTCGTCGAGGTCGCGGAGGTCCGCCCCGCGGTGGACGACCGCGCCGACGAGGGTTGCCGCGATGGGGTACGACCAGAGGTAGCCGCCCGTCGCGCCGAACAGGACGCCGATCCCGGCCGACCCGCCGGCGAAGACCGGCGCACCGACGGCGCCGGCCGCGAGGTACAGCACCAGCGACGCGCCGCCCCAGACGGGACCGAGCATGATCCCGGCGAGGAACACGCCGAGTACCTGCAGCGTCACCGGCACCGACGTGACGGGAATGGGGAACGATACGAAGCCGAATGCGCCCACGAGCGCCGCGAACAGCGCCGCGCGAGCGAAGTTGGCCGCCGCCTCGTCGCCGACGAGGTCGACGGAATCTGTCGTAGTCGACATAGTTGACGGTTCCAGTAAACCTACTTGAGGACATCGGTTGACGACGATGCGTATTTGCGGGATTTGGAGGTGTTGAAAGTAGGATGCTCGATACGAGCGCAGCCGTCTCGAAATGATTCTATCGGGGTTACTTATATACTGTATTTAAAGGGCAGTCGTTTCTGCCCGTCACGGCAACGCGAACCCCTTGAAATCCCTCGGCCGCTCTCTCTTATAAACTGTATTTAAAGGTGCAGACGCTGCTGCGCTCGACAGCAACGCAAACACCCAGAAAGCCCTCGGCCGCTCGCGGTCGCTGAGCGACATATCTGAACCTCTCAGCACCGCCCGGTTCAGATAGGGGTCGGCTTCGCGAGAAATCGAAGATTTCTCGGAG
>JBDGPU010000168.1:0-6093 GCA_042219525.1 Halopenitus sp. | reverse complement strand
GGGCCGGCGCGAATTCGAATCGCGGTTACGGCCACCCGAAGGCCGAAGGATACCAAGCTACCCCACCGGCCCGCATGCAAACGAACGGCGGTTATTCCTTTAACGCTTCCGAATCAGCGTAATCGACCGCCGTGGTGCCGGGCAACACACCTGCGCTTGCCCCGGGTTCAGCGCTCGAAGTATCGGTCCCGGTGCTTGCGACAGCCGGGGTTGAATTGAGCCCCACAGCGCGGACAGACGTCCTCGCAGGCGAGGTACTCGCGGGCCGTCATCGTCGACCGACAGCCCCCACACAGCACCGCCGGCTCGTCGAAGCGCTCCCTTGGCCAGACCTCGGGCTCGTGGGTCGTCGTCTCGGCGTGACACTGGAAACAGGGATAGAACGTCTCACAGCAGCCGAATCGGAGGGCGACGACGTCGACGTCGCTGTCCCAGTGGGCACACCTCGTCTCGCCGTCGACAGCGACGCCGCGCAGCGGGACCGAAAACCGGTCGTCGAGGGCAGGGGCCTCCGTCGTCCGCCGGGCCCCTGAATCGTCTCGTCCATCGGGACCAGTCGTGCCGTCGACCATCAGTAGTCGCTGTAGCCGTCGGTGTCGAGCCAGTTGTGCGTGACGGTGATGGTATGGTCGGCGTGGAGCAGCTCCGGCCCGACGCGGACGCGACGGTCGGCCGCCTCGCCGAGCAGGTCGGCCTCCGACTCTCGGAAGTCGTGGTGGTCCGAGAGGACGAAGATCGGGTCCGTCGGGGGCTCGGCGTCCACGAGCGGGTCGCCGTCCTCGTGGAGCTGCACGACGGTGCCGTCGCGGGCGACCGCCTCCAGCGTCGCCTCGAAGCCCATCCGGTAGATCTCCACACCTGGGGAGACCTCGGCGGGCATGTGGCCGATGGCGCCGCCACGCTCCTCGAGCGCCCCGCGGATCCGGCTGGCGATGTTGCGCTCGTCGGGATGGAGATGCCGGAGGTCGTCGGCGTCGAAGCGGACGATGTACTCGTCGCTCAGGACGAGATGGACCCGGACGTCCTCGCGGATGCCGTGCGAGAGGAAGACGGCTGAGTTCACACAGCGGCAGAGCAGGTCGAGGCGGCCGGCACCGGGAATGTCGTCGAGGCTGAAGTCGGGCGTCGTGGGCGCGTCGTGACCGAGAACGACGAACTGGCGCATGGCGGCGAATCGGCCCCCAGAGTCAAAAGCCGCCCGACCCTCGTCCCGACCATGAGCTCCACCGGTGTCTGTCAGATCTGCGAGGCGGCGGAAGGGAAGTACACCTGTGACCGCTGTGGCGCGTTCGTCTGCGAGGACCACTACGACCCGGACGAGCACGCCTGCCTGGACTGCGCGGAGGTCGCCGACGACCCCGACCAGCCGTCCGGGTTCAAGGTCGACTGAGGTCGGCGGTACAGGGGAATGAACCGTTATCGGAACTGGTTCAGCCGCTTCTTGAGCTGCTTCGCGGCGTCGCCAGCCGCGCCGAAGTAGGCCTTCTCGTCGTCGCGGCGGGCGGCGTCCTCGCCAGCGAAGATGATCCCCCGCGAGGAGTTGACGACGCCGACGTCGACGTCGTAGCCGTCCCGCGGCGCGAGGCCGTACTCGACCGCCGCCTCCGCGTCGCCGCCCTGGGCGCCGACGCCCGGCACGAGGAACGGGATGTCGGGCACCTGCTCGCGGAGCTCCTCGAGCTCCGCGGGCGCGGTCGCGCCGACGACGAGGCCGACGTTGTCGTGCTCGTTCCAGACGTCCGCCAGCGCGGCGATGCGCTCGTACACTCGCTCGCCCGAGGCGAGTTCCAGATCCTGCAGGTCGGCCCCGCCCGGGTTCGAGGTCCGGCAGAGCACGACGACGCCCTTCTCCTCGCGGTCGAGGAACGGCTGGAGCGAGTCGCGGCCCAAATACGGGTTCACCGTCATCGCGTCGACGTTCAGGCCGTCTTCGCCGAGCACCTCGGCGTACTGCCGGGTCGTGTTGCCGATGTCGGCGCGCTTGGCGTCGAGCAGGACCGGGACGTCCTTCCCGTGTGCGTACGCGACCGTCTCGCGGAGCGCGCGCCACCCGTCCGGGTCCTCGTAGAAGGCCGCATTGGGCTTGAAGCAGGCCGCGTGCTCGTGGGTCGCGTCGATGACGCGCCGGTTGAAGGCCCAGCGCGGGAGGTCGGCGTCCGCGAGGAAGTCGGGGATCCGGTCCTGGTCCGGGTCGAGACCGACGGAGACGACGCTGTCGACGTCGGCGATGCGCTCCGCGAGTCGGTCGAAGAAGCTCATTACGGGCAGGTCTCGGCGGGCCCGAGTAAGCGTTTCTGTCCGGCGAGGGGATCGGTCCGGCGCAGCCCAGCAGAGCGGTCGCCCCGGCTGTGTTGGGTCAGTCGTCCCCCGAGGCAACGACGGAGGCGCCGTCGCGGTCGGGTCCCTCCTCGCTCGGTTCCGGCAACAGCCGGATGGCCAACGCGACGCAGCCGAGGCCGAAGACGGTGCCGGCGATGACGTCGACGAGCCAGTGAATGGCGAGGTACATCGTCGCCAGCATGACCGAGGCCGCTAGCCACGTCGCCAGCGCAGTCCAGGCCGGATACGCCTCCCGGGTGCGCCATGCGAACGCCGCGACCGTCACCGACAGCGACGTGTGCAGCGACGGGAAGACGTTCGTGTTCTCGTTGACGTGGGCGGCCAGCTCCATGAACTCCGGATTGAACGTGAACAGCAGCGGCTTGACGAGGTCCGGCATCACGTTCCGGGGACCGTACGCGAAGACGAGCGTGTACAGCACCAGGCCGAGCCCGTAGTTGAGCGCGTACGCGGTCAGCAGACGTTTCAGGGGCGCCGACTCCGGGAGGAGCCCGTAGAGGATGAACGGGAACACCAGCAGAAAGACGTAGCCGTAGATGTAGGTCGCCGAGAAGTACAGCGTCGCGACCGGGCTCGCCAGCGTGGACTGGATCCAGGCGACGATCGGCCCCTCGAACGCGAGGATGAACGGAGTCAGCTCCCAGCCGTACAGCTCCGAGACCGTCTGGAGCGATCCCCGAAGCGTCCCGCTCGCGACCACGACGACGAGGAGGGCACCGACCTGCGACTGGGCCTCGCGAACCCGCGGCAGCGCGTCCCGCCGCAGCCGGCGGAGCTCGTCGGTCCCGACGATGGCGACGCCGGCGACGAGACACATCGTCGCGACCACCGCGAGCAGCACGGCCAGCACGCCAAGGAGGACGATCATGGACTATCGCCGAGCAGCTTCTCGTCGTCGCTGTACCGGTACCCGATGTCGCGGAACGCCTTCCGGGCCGCTGCCTTGTCGGCCGTCCCGTTCTCGCCCAGGAAGGGGGTGACCGGATCGGTCCCGTTCCACTCCAGCTCGTCGGCGACCCACTTCTCCGAGGCCGCGAGCGGCGAGGCCGCGGGCCTGGCGTAGCCGTCGAACGTCTCCGAGGCAAGCCACCCCTTGTCGACGAGGCGGGCGACCGCCTGTCGGAAGTGGGGGTTCGACAGCGGGTCGTTGCGGGCGTTGAACCCGATGTGGTAGAACGCTGCCGACTGCTCGCTGACGAGGCGGACGTCGGACTCGCGGCCAACTCGGGGGACGGCGTTCGGGCCGAGGCTCGACGCCGTCGCGTCCGCGTAGCCGTCGCCAAGCTGCTGGATCGCCGCGATGTCCGACGGGACGACCTCGATATCGAGCCGGTCGAACGACGGCTTCCCCGCGAGCGACTCCGGAATCCCCGGTGCGCCCGTCGCGATCGGGTGGTCGTCGTTGCGCTCGAGAACGACGTGACTCTCCGGTTCCGCCTCGACGAACCTGAGCGGTCCCGTCCCGATCGACTCCGGATTGGACCAGATGAGCGCCTCCGTCGTCTGCTGGTTCACCTCGACGCCAGCGATCGATGCCGGATCGGTTCGCTCGCTCCAGACGTGCTTCGGAAGGATGGGTATCCGCAGCGCGCGCTCCGCGACCGCCCGGCTCACGTCGCCGAACTGGATTTCGACCTCGTCGTCGGCGACGGCCGTCGCCGACTCGACGAGCGAGACCTGTCCGCGGAACCGCGAGGTCGGGATGGGCGATTCCGCCTCGCCCATCGACGTGTCCGCGAGGAACGCGTACGTGAAGGCGACGTCTTCGGCCGTAAAGGGCTCGCCGTCGTGCCACGAAACGTCGCGGAGGGACAGCCGCACAGCACCGTCCGACCACGTCACGTCCCGCGCGAGACACGGGAAGGTTTCGCCCTCGTACCCGCGAACGAGCGGGTCGTACAGGAGCCCCGTGTACGTGCCATTGCGACGGTACTCGACCGCGATGGGGTTCCGGTTCTTCGTGAACCCCGCGTCGGTCGACAGCAATCGCAGGACGACCGGCTGCTCCTCGCCATCGTTCCCCGTCGTCGACTCCGCCGGAGCCGTCTGCTCCAGTGCCACGATGCCCGTCTCCGCGGCGGGCTGGGTCGCGCGCCAGCCCTCGAAGTTGGTATCCCGGACGGCCATGAGGTCGTCGGGAAACGCGACGGTGACGAAGGGTTGCTGGCGGGCGATCTCGACCTGCAGGTCGTTCACGACCGAGATGCGATCCGACCCGGTAACGCGTCGCTGCCGATCGAGCAGCTTGTCGATGGTGAGATCCGTCAGGCCGAACGGGTTCTGCCATCCCGGCTCCGTCGTGAACGAGGAGTGGCAAAAGGGGTAGAGGAGGTCCGGGTCGAAGGGGTCGGGTTCGGGGAACTGCCCCACGTACAGGTCGAAATCCTGGTTAACGAGCACCTGCCGGTAGAGCTCCGTCTCCGAAGTCGTGTTCAGACGGGGCTCGATGCCTGCCCGCTTGAGGTTCCCAGCGAGGTGGCGGGCGATCCGGATCGCGTGCGGGTCGCTGTCGGTAGGCACCGTCCGGATGTCGAGAGTCACCGGGGAGGCCTCGTCGCGGCCCGCGATGTTCCGGACGCGACCCAGACACCCCGCGGAAGCGAGGCTTGCCGCGGTGCCCGCAAGCGCCGCCCGGCGGGTCACGTCGGGAGCCATTTCGGTAAAAATCAGCGTGCCTCGTTTAATTATGCTACGATCAGGCGGGCGGATCGGACGACGGAGCCGCCTTTCACGACACTGCACAGGTGACCTTCACACCTCGACTGGGACCCCGACTGGGACAACTACCGTCGACCGACTGCCTCAGGCGCTCTCGACGAGTCGCTCCAGCTGCTCCGGCGGGAGCGCGCCGCTCGCCGCGCGGCCGTCGTAGATGAACGTCGGTACGCCGCTGATGCCGCCGCGTTTCGCCTCCGTGAACAGGGTCTCGACGCGCTCGCGCATGTCGTCGTCGTCGACTGCACTCCGGACCACGTCGCCGTCGATGCCGACGTCCTCGGCGATCTCCGCGAGGACGTCGACGTCGCCGATGTCGCGCTCGTCCTGCCAGAGCGCGTCGAAGACGGCCTCGTCGAACTCCAGCCATTCCTCCTGCGAGTAGTGTTCCTTCACGTACAGCGACGCGATCTGGGCGTTCAGCGAGTCGACGTCGTCGACCAGCTCCATCGCCATGTCGACGTCGTACTCCTCCTGCAGGCGCCGGACGTTCTCGCGGGCCTGCTCGTAGTACTGCTCGTCCTTGCCGTCGTCGACGTCGTCCTTGACCTCCCCGTCCGGGGTCCGCTTCCCGGCCCGGAGGTCGAACGGGTGCCAGTTGACGTCGAGCTCCTCCTCACGCTCGTCCTGGTACTCTTCCAGCGACTGTCGCCCGAGGTAACAGAAGGGGCAGACGTAGTCGGAAACGACCGTGATCTCGTTGGCGGCCTGTGTTTCACTCATGCGAATTAGTAATTGTTCGCCGGGGTAAAAGACCGCGACTCCCCTGTGAGGGAATCGCGCACAACCCCATCGTCGACCTTTCGTGCTTATTTGCTTGGCGGGCTATCGTTGCTGGCGGCACCACTCGACATGCCCTGAAAGCCCAAGCCGCTGATCGGTCGCACTCTTAAACAAGATCAGCTATCGTCGCGAGCGACACCACTCAGCATGCCTCGAAAGCCCCAGCCGCTGACCGGTTACGCTTATAAAAAGGATATGCTGTCGTCGCTGGCGACACCACTCAGCATGCCCAGAAAGCCCCAGCCGCTGACCGGT
>JBDGPU010000177.1:0-6135 GCA_042219525.1 Halopenitus sp. | reverse complement strand
GGCGCGCCGAGCGGTGCGTTGCGGAGCCGGCGCGCCCCGGCCGAGGCTGGGGAGGGCTGAGGAATTGCGGTTGTGGTGCGTTGCTGCCGCGGTGCGGTTGCGGTCGCGGTTGCGGTCCTGGCGGACTGAAAGGGCGATGGCCGGTCGCGGTGTAACGGAGTCGCTCCGCCGACCCCTATCCGCGGCGGGCTGTGCGGAGAGCCGCGGATATGTCGCGGAGCGACCGCGAGCGGCCGAGGGCTTTCAGGGTATCTGCGTTGCTGTCGAGAGCAACATCGTATCACCTGTTCAAATCTGCTTATAAAGAGTGGTCGAGGGCTTTCAAGGAGGCTGCGTTGCTTGCAAGCGCAGCAGCGTCTGATCCTTTATATACTGTTTATAAGCGGGGATGGCTGAGGTCTTCCAAGGAGTTCGCGTCGCCATCGAAGGCAGCAGTGTCTACACCTGCGCAATCAACTCCAAAGCAACCTCGTCAGAAGCTCTCTAACTCATCGAACATCTCTCCACCTCAAACCACACAGAACACGAATGGACCGAAAGGCGCTTTTCCCGCGCAACTGAGAACCCACTATGATCACGGTCGCGCTCGCTGGGAAGCCGAACGCGGGCAAGTCCACGTTCTACACGGCCGCCACGATGGCCGACGTCGACGTGGCGAACTACCCGTTCACGACGATCGACGCCAACCGCGGCGTGACGCACGTCCGGACGGAGTGCCCCTGTCTCGACCGCGAGGAGCGCTGCGGCAACGAGAACTGTCACGACGGGAAGCGGTACGTCCCGGTCGAACTCCTCGACGTCGCCGGACTCGTCCCGGGTGCCCACGAGGGGAAGGGCCTCGGCAACCAGTTCCTCGACCAGCTGACGAACGCGGACGTCATCTGCAATGTCGTCGACGCGTCCGGTGGCACCGACGAGGAGGGTGAACCGGTCGGCCTCGGCGAACACGACCCGATGGAGGACGTCGACTTCATCGAGGAGGAGATGGACCTCTGGCTCGCGGGCATCATCGACGACAACTGGGAGAGTATCGAGCGCAAGTCGCGCTCGCCCGAGTTCGACATGGACGAGGCGCTGACGGAGATGTTGACCGGCGTCGGCGCGACCGAAGCCGAGGTGACGAAGACCCTCCGCAACGTCGAGTACCCCCCGGACCCGGAACACTGGGAAGACGAACACCGTGTGGCACTCGCGCGCGACCTGCGCCGCCGGACGAAGCCCATCGTCATCGTCGCAAACAAGGCCGACGTCGCCCCCGAGGGCAACGTCGAGCGCCTGCAGGAGGAAACGGACAAGCCGGTAATCCCGGCGACCGCTGACGGCGAACTCGGACTCCGGCAGGGCGCCGAAGCCGGCGTCATCGACTACGACCCGGGCGACCCCGACATCGACATCGTCGGCGACGTCTCCGACGCCCAGCGCGAGGGCCTCGAATCGATCCGGGAGGTGATGGCCGAGTACGACGGCACCGGCGTCCAGCGCGCGCTCGACGAAGCCGTCTACGGCCTACTCGACCACTTCACCGCCTACCCCGTCCAGGACGCCTCCAAGTGGACGGACGCGCGCGGGAACGTCCTCCCCGACGCGTTCCTCCTCCCACAGGATTCCACGCCGTCTGACCTCGCGTACGCGGTCCACACCGACATCGGCGAAGGGTATCTCCACGCGATCGACGCCCGCTCGAACCGCCGGATCTCCGACGACTACGAACTTTCCGAGGGCGACGTCATCAAGATCGTCTCCACCGCCGGGCCCTGAAAGTCGGTGAGACGTCGGAAGAGCAGTCGAAGAGTGTCTGACAGCAACCCTCACTAATTCGAGCAGTCGCTCACCCTGAGCCGTGGTCCGCTCAGGGGCCGTCTCGGGTCCCAGGACAGCCAAGACGGCACGCTTCACCTCACTCGCCCGAAACCCTTTGCTATCGGCCGCCGATGCACCGGACATGGTAGAAATACGGACGCGCGACGACGTCTCGCTCGACGAACCTGTTCTCATCGAGGGGATGCCAGGAGTCGGCCTCGTCGGCAAGATAGCCGCGGACCACGTCGTCGAGCAGTTGGACATGATCGAGTACGGCGAGGTCGTCTTCGAGGGCCCGCCGACGGCGGTCATGTTCGACGGCGACGACCGCGGCGTGAAGTCGGCCGTCCGCCTGTTCGCCGACCCCGACACCGACGTGGTAGTGCTCCAGAGCGCGATCCCGTTCGAGGTCGTGCAGGGCGGGCCGTTCGTCACCTCGTTCACCGAGTGGGTCGAGGAGAACGACGTGTTGCCGATCTACCTGTCCGGCGTCGCCGCCGAGACTGAACCCGGCGAGCAGTCCGAGATTCACGGCCTCGCAACCGGTGATGCAGCCGGGCTGCTCGACGACGCCGACGTGGCCCCGCCGGCGAGCAAGGGGCTCATCCAGGGGCCCGGTGGGGCGTTCCTGTTCGGCGCGAAGGAGCGGGGCGTCGACTCTGTCGGCCTCATGGTGGAGTCGGACCCGCGCTTCCCGGACCCGCTAGGTGCCAAAACGTTGATCGACAAAGGAATCGAGTCGATCGCCGACGTTGCCGTCGACACCGATCGCCTCGTCGAGGAAGCCGAGCAGATCCGGGAGCAGCGCGAGGAGCTGATGCAGCGACTCCAGCAGGCCACGGAGGAGGGTCAGGGGGTCTCCACCCGCGGCATGTACCAGTAGCTACGGGGCCTGCACCATCGATCTACGGACCCGAAAAGCGCATATCCCGCGGGGGCGACCCTGGGGTATGCCGAACGAAGCGTCCGCCGCCGACCCACGCCTCCGCGACCTCGGTGCCTCGCCGGGCGTCCTGCCGACTGGCGACGCGAACGCCCTGACAGACGTCCCCGGCGTGAGCGTCGGCCACGAAACGATTCGAGGGGGAAGCCCGGACTCCCCACCGATCCGCAGAACCGGCGTCACCGCAATCGAGCCCGCGGACCGCTCGCTCTACGACGATCCGGTCACCGGTGCCACGCAAGTCATTAACGGGTACGGGAAAGCGGTCGGGCTCCCGCAGGTCGATGAACTCGGCGCGATCGAGACGCCCATCTGTCTCACCAACACGCTGGACACCTGGCGCGTCGCCGACGCGCTCGCGACCCGCGTCGCCGTCGAGAACCCCGACGCGCGGTCGATCAATCCCCTCGTCGGGGAGTGCAACGACGGCCGACTCAACGACATCCGCGGCAAACACGTCACTGCCGACCACGTCGAGGCGGCGCTGGCGGCGACGCGCTCGCCGAACGCGGCGGAGGGCTGCGTTGGCGCCGGCACCGGCATGGTCGGGTTCGGCTGGAAAGGCGGCATCGGGACTGCCTCCCGCGTCGTCGAGGTCGGCGACGACGTTGAGAGCGACGGAAATGTCGAGGGCGATGGCGAAGGCGACAGCGATGGCGAAGGCGACAGCGACGTCGACGACGACAGCGACGTCGACGGCGATAGCGACGGCAACGTCAACGCCGACAACGACGGAGATGTCGACAGCTACGGCGACGAATTCACCGTCGGCGCGCTGACGCTGACGAACACGGGGCACCCGGACGACCTCCGAATCGACGGCGTCCGCGTTGGATCCCACCTGCACCCGGACGACGTCGCTGGTGGGGAGGAAACCACCGACGCCGTCGACGGCGGCGAGCCGCTCGAATCCGACGACGGTTCCATCCTCATCGTGCTCGGGACCGACGCGCCGCTGTCGGGGCGGCAACTGGGCCGCGTCGCCAAGCGCGGGTCGCTCGGGCTGGGTCGGACCGGCGCAACGGCCTCGCACGGCAGCGGGGACTTCGTCGTCGCGTTTGCCAACGGCGGCCGCGATGGCGACGGCGTCGTCGACAGCGACCTCTCGCCGCTGTTCCGGGCGGCGGTCGAGGCCGTCGAGGAGGCTATCGGGAACTCGCTCGTGCGGGCGACGACGACGACCGGCGTCGGCGGAACGACCTATCACGCGCTGCCGACCGACGAGCTGGCGGCGCTTTTCGAGTAGCTGTGGCTCTCGAGCGGGGCCGACGTGCAGGAACGAAGCTACCGCTGGTCGAGTGTGGGTACTACAATGAAAAGTGCGTCAACTGTCGCCGTGAGGCGACGGATTGACTAATTTACTTGCGGACGAGGTTCGTCGCGCGCGGACCCTTGTCCGCTTCTTCGATCTCGAACTCAACTTCCTGTCCTTCTTCGAGGTCCGGCCCGCCGATGTCCTCCATGTGGAAGAAAACGTCATCGTCAGCGTCCTCAGTCGAAATGAAACCGTAACCGCCCGTGTCGTTGAAGAAATCAACCTTACCGTTTGCCATTGCAAACAAATGTAGGGGCGATACCGGGATAAGGCTTCCGCGAGTCACGGTACCACGGCCTTTGATTGGACGAATTTGAACCGCTGTCCGGCCTGAAGACGGATTTTCGGCAGTCGTGACCAGCGGGGCTACTCCTTGACCGCCTCGTAGGCGTCCTGCATGATCGAGATCGCTTCTCGCAGTTCCTCCTCGTCCGTCGCGTACGAGATCCGGACGCGACCCTCACCCTGCTCGCCGAACGCCTCGCCGGGAACGACGATGACGCCACGGTCGAGACACTCGTCGACGAAGCCCTCGGGGACCTCGGGCATCGCGTAGAACGCCCCCTTGGGCTTCGGGCAGTCGATGCCGGCGGCCTCGAACCCCGAGAGCAGGAGGTCGCGGCGGCGCTCGAACGACTCCGTCATGTCCGCCGGGATGGTCATGTCGCCCGTGAGCGCCGCTTCCGCCGCGAACTGCGCGGGCGCGGAGGTGCAGGCCTGCGCGTACTGGTGCACCCGGAGCATCCGGTCGATGCGCTCGGAGCTGGCCGTCACCCACCCGACGCGCCAGCCGGTCATCGAGAACAGCTTCGAGGCGGAGTTGACGAGGACGACGTTGCCGCCGTTTTCGAACTCCATCGGCGAGTGGTGTTGGCCCTCGAACACGGTGTACTCGTACACCTCGTCGGAGATGCAGAGTACGTCGTGCTCCTTCGCGATGCGCGCGAACTCCTTGACGTCCTCGCCCGGCGAGACGGCGCCCGTCGGATTCCCGGGTGAATTGACAATGAACGCTTCCGTGTCCTCGGTGATGGCGTCCTCGATAGCCGCGGGGTCGATGGTGAGGTCGTCGCGGACCGGGACCGGCACCGGCGTCGCGCCCGTGAGCTTCGTTAACGCGTCGTAGGAGACGAAGCCGGGGTCCGGGATGATGACCTCGTCGCCCTCGTCGACGTGGGCCTCCAGCGCGATGTGGAGCGCCTCGCTGCCCCCGGCCGTCGCGATGACGTCGTCCGGGTGCACGTCGATCCCCTGGTCGCGCTCGTGTTTCTCCGCGATGGCCTCGCGGAGCGCGAGGATCCCGCGGTTCTCAGTGTATGCGTCGGCTTCGCCGGCGCGGATCGCCTCGACGGCCGCCTCGCGGGCGTGGTCGGGCGTCGGAAAGTCGGGCTGACCGAGCCCGAGGTTGATGTCGTCCTCGCTGGCGGCTTCGAAGACCTCGCGGATCCCGCTGATTGAGATCCGCTCGACGCGGTCGGAGAACTCTGTCATGACTGTGGGAGGGGACCGCGATTAGTTAGGTCTTGTTACGTCCGCTTCTAATTTGGGGAGAGTGTCTATCGATGCGAACGAGTTTTTTGTAGGATCGAAGCAGCGCCATCTGCTGCTCTTGCTTATAAATCATATATAAAGGAGCAGACGCTGCTGTGCTTGACAACACCGGCAGCGCCCCGAAAGCCCTCGGCCGCTCTTGCTCATAAATACGATTTATAGGTGCAGACGCTACTGCGCTTGACAGCACCGCAGACACCTCGAAAGCCCTCGGCCGTTCGCGGTTGCTGTCCTCGAAAATCGCAGATTTTCGGGCTCCGAGAAATCTTCGATTTCTCGCGAAGCAGGATATCTGCGCTCTCCGCACCACCCGCGCAGATAGTGCCTGTCTCAGCAACTCCCCTTCGGCGCGACCGGCCGTCGCCCTTTCAGTCCGCCAGGACCGCGACAGCAACCGCGACCGCGACAGCGCCACAACCGCACCTGCACCGCACGCCGGCTGCCCGGCTTGCTACGCTGGCCCGGTGGCCACCGCGCGCGACGCTCGGCCACCACTCCTGGGTGGGACTGAAAGGGGCAGCCGCTG
>JBDGPU010000033.1:0-6207 GCA_042219525.1 Halopenitus sp. | reverse complement strand
ATCCACTACCGCTTACAACAGCCTCCGAGCAAAAAGTTCTAACGGTTACTATAGCACCAGCCCGCGTGCGGCTTCTCAAACAGTTAAGTCCCACAAGGGTCCACCATTAGGTAATGTTCGACCCCGAGGAACTCGAAGAGATTCGCTCCGCGAAGGAGTCGTGGGAGTCGGAGACGTTCGGCCCGACTGTGGAGCGGTTCGGGGAGCGGAAGGAGGAGTTCAAGACCGACACCGGCGGGCAGGAGGTCGACCCCCTGTACACGCCCGACGATATCGCGGATCTCGACTACGACGAGGACATCGGCTTCCCCGGCGAGGAGCCGTTCACCCGCGGCGTCTACTCGACGATGCACCGCGGGCGACTCTGGACGATGCGGCAGTACGCCGGCATGGGCACCGCCAGCGAGACGAACGAGCGGTTCAACTACCTCATCGACCAGGGCTCCTCGGGGCTCTCGATGGCCTTCGACCTGCCGACGCAGATGGGCTACGACTCCGACGCGAAGATGGCCCAGGGCGAGGTCGGCCGGTCCGGCGTCGCTATCGACACGCTCGACGACTTCGAGACGGTCTTCGAGGGCATCCCGCTCGACGAGGTGTCGACGTCGATGACGATCAACGCGCCCGCGTCGGTGCTGCTCGCGATGTACATCGCCATCGGCGACAAGCAGGGGGTCGACCGCGAGGAGCTCCGCGGGACGATCCAGAACGACATCATGAAGGAGTACATCGCGCGGAACCTCTACATCTACCCGCCCGAGGAGTCCATGCGGCTCATTACGGACATCTTCGAGTTCTGCGCGACGGAGGTGCCGAACTTCAACACCATCTCGATCTCGGGGTATCACATCCGCGAGGCGGGCTCGACGGCGGCCCAGGAGATCGCGTTCACGCTCGGGGACGGCATCGAGTATGTCGAGGCCGCGCTCGACGCCGGGCTCGACGTCGACGACTTCGCGCCCCAGCTCTCCTTCTTCTTCAACGCGCACAACAACATCTTCGAGGAGGTCGCGAAGTTCCGCGCCGCGCGCCGGATGTGGGCGAAGATCATGGAGGAGCGGTTCGGCGCGGAGAACCCCAAATCGAAGCAGCTGAAGTTCCACACGCAGACCGGCGGGTCGACGCTCACCGCCCAGCAGATCGAGAACAACGTCGTGCGCGTGTCCTACCAGGCGCTCGCGGCGGTCCTCGGCGGTACCCAGAGCCTGCACACGAACGGGAAGGACGAGGCACTGGCGCTGCCGACGGAGGAATCCGTCCGCACCGCCCTTCGAACCCAGCAGATCCTCGCCCACGAATCCGGCGCGGCCGACACTATCGACCCGCTCGCCGGCTCATACTACGTGGAGAGCCTCACTGACGACGTCGAGGAGGAGGCCTTCGAGATCCTCGAGGAGGTCGACCGCCGCGGTGGGATGCTCGACGCGGTCAAAAACCAGTGGGTCCAGCGCCAGATTCAGGACGTCGCCTTCGAGCGCCAGGAAGAGATCGAGGAGAAAGAGCGGATCATCGTCGGCGTCAACGAGTTCGAGGTCGACGAGGAGCCGGAGATGGACCTCGAGGAAATCGACCCCGAGCAGGAGGCCGAGCAGATCGAGCGCCTGGAGGGGATCAAGGAAGACCGCGACACCGAGGCGGTCGACGCCGCGCTCGACGCCGTCCGCGAGGCGGCCCAGGGCGAGGAGAACGTGATGCCGTTCATCGTCGACGCCGTCAAGGAGTACGCGACCGTCCAGGAGATCTGCGACGTGATGCGCGACGAGTTCGGCGAGTATCAGCCCGGGCAGTAGAAGGCTCCGTCGGTCCGCCGACCTCGGCGGCACCCGCTATTCTTCCATGTCGACTTCGACCGTCTCCCCGCGAGCTGCGCTCTCCGCGAGCGCGTCGATAACGCGCATGTTTGCAACCGATTCCTCGCGGTCGACGAGGGGGTCCGTCCCGCGCTCGACGCCGTCGGCGAAGGCTTCGACCTCCAGCCGATAGTGGTCTACCGGCTCGAAGGTCTCCGTCAACTCGCGATCGTCGACGACGTAGGTGACGGACGGTCGCTCGTCGGCCGCGCCCATGAAGAAGCAGTCCGTCGCCTCCAGCCAGCCGTTCTCGGCGTCGACGCGGATCCGCTCGTGGCGGTCCGTGTCGAACCCGCCGCGGGTCCGGGCGTGGGCGCCGTTGGCGTCGAGCGCTGGCCGGTCGTCGCCGTCGGGCGAAGCTTTGCCGTCGGACGGGCCGGCGTACTCGAGCCGCCCGACAAAGTTGGTGTCGACGCCGCAGTCCCGAGAGTCGATGGCGTGGGCATTCACGCGGTCTGGCTCGCCGAGCAGGTTCCGGACCGCGCTGACGGCGTAGCAGCCGACGTCCATGAGGCTCCCGCCGGCCAGCTCCGGGTCGAGCCGGATGTCGTCCGGGTCGCCGCGGAGTGAGAAGGTGAACGTCGACTCGATAGACCGGACCGGTCCCAACTCGCTGGCGACGATTTCGCGGAGGCGCCTCGTCCGCGGATGGAAGTTGTACATGAACGCCTCCATCAGGGTGACGCCGGCGTCGTCACAGTAGTCGAAGAGCGTGGCGGCCTCGTCGGCGTCGACGGCGATCGGTTTCTCACAGAGCACGTGGAGCCCGGCGTCGGCCGCCTTGCGGGTCCACTCGGCGTGGAGCGCGTTCGGAAGCGGAATGTAAACGGCGTCGATGGCGGCGTCTGCGAGCAGGGCCTCGTAGCTGCCGTACGACTCCGGGATATCGAGGTCCTCGGCAGCTTCTGCTGCTCGGTCCGGGTCGCGGGAGGCGATGGCCGCGACCGTGTGCTCGCTTTCCTTGATGGCGGGCACGACCGCGTGAAGCCCGATGTTGGCCGTGCTGAGGATGCCGAATCGCATGCTGAAGCACTGGACGGCGGCCGGCAAAAACCCACGGGCGCGGGCGCCCTCCTGCGCCCTTAGCGACCGACGACAGGCTGGAGGAACTCTCCGTACTCGTCCGGGAGCTGTTCGTTCATCCGGTCGAGCTCCAGCGTCGGCACGATTCCGGCGAGCGCGTCGCTGGCGGCGTCGGCGTACTCGCGTGCGGTTCCCTCGTCCACGTCCGCGCGGACCGCGACCCGGCGGATGAATTCGTCGCCGTCGAACGCCTCGGGCTCCGTTTCAGCCTCCTCGACGAGCCACTGGTCGGCGGGCTCCTGGAGGTAGTCGGCCACGTCCTCGGCCTCGCCGTGGGACACGCGCTCCCCGAGCGTCCGGAGCGTCGCCTCCGCGGCATCGTCGGCCTCGGCCGCCGAGAGGTCGGTCGCGTCGGCGACGGCTTCGGGGAACGGCTCCTCGGAGAGCTCCCCGCCAGTCTGGAAGGCGCGGTCGTACTCGGGCGGGAGCTGGGCGAGGGCATCGTCCAGTTCGGGCTCGCCGACGGTTCGGGCGAGGGCAGCGGTGACGGCACGGACTCGGCTCTCGGCCTCCTCGGTGTCGATTCCGGCCTCGCCGGCGAGGTGTTCGAGGAACTCGTCGTACTCGAACGGTTCCCGTCTGGGCGGGAGGCCGGGGTCCTCGACGTCGTCCGCGAACGTCGCCGGGAGGAACGCGGCGAGGTCGCGGCGCTCGCCCGGGCTGAGGCTCGCGCCGAGCGCTTCCAGCACGTTGCGGACGAACTCCTCTGCGTCCGTCTCGGAGTCGAAGTCGGCTCCTTCTCGGGCCAGCTCGACCAGTTCTCGGGGCATGGTGTCGTCCGAGGTTCGTCGCATCGGCGGGTAAAGGAAGTGGCCGACCAGGCTGCGAGGCGCCACGATGAGAGGTGGTCGGGGCTGCCACCAGCACTATTTGACGGCTCTGTGAACGACGAGGCATGCGAAACGAGGAGGTCGCGGAGCTCCTCCACGAGATCGGCGATTATCTGGAGATCCAGGGGAAGGAGTTCAAGCCACGGGCGTATCACACCGCCGCGAGCAACATCGAGGCCCTCTCCGAACCGATCGAGGAGATCCACGAGCGGGGCGAGCTACAGGAGATCGACGGCGTCGGCGAATCGATCGCCGAGAAGGTCGCCGAGTATCTCGAAACCGGCGAACTCGAGTACTACCAGAAGCTCGCCGCCGAGCACCCGGAGGACATCGAATCGCTCACGCGCGTCGAGGGAATCGGCCCCAAGCAAGCACAGAAGCTGTACGACGCGCTCGGGATCCAGACGCTGGAGGAGCTCGAACGCGCCGCGGACGAGGGACGCATCGCCGAGGTCGAGGGGTTCGGCGAGAAGTCACAGGCGAACATCCTCGAGCACATCGACGTCGCGATGGAGGGCGAGGAGCGGACGCTCATCGGCGACGCCTTCGACCGTGCGGAGGGGATCCGCGACCGCATCGCGGCCGTCGACGTCTTCGAGGACGTCTGTATCGTCGGCTCGTTCCGTCGCCGGCGACCGACTATTGGCGACGTCGACGTGCTCGCGACCGCCAGCGACGCGACCGAGGCGATGGGCGCGTTCTGTGGGTTCGAGGACGTCGACGAAGTTATCGCGCGCGGCGAGACCAAGTCCTCGGTGAAGATCAGCGGCGGGCTCCGGGTCGACCTCCGGATCGTCGACGAGTCGTCGTGGGGGTCCGCGCTGCTGTACTTCACCGGGTCGAAGGACCACAACATCGAGGTCCGCGACCGCGCGCAAGACCGCGACTGGAAGCTCAACGAATACGGACTCTACGACGTCAGCGACGTCTCCGAGGAGGAAGAGGGTCGCCGAGCCGGCGAGCGGATCGCGAGCGAGACCGAGGCCGAGGTGTACGACGCGCTCGACATGGACTGGATCGCGCCGGAACTACGGGAGAACACCGGCGAAGTCGACGCCGCCGTCGCTGGCGAGCTTCCGGACCTCGTCAACCAGGAGGACGTCCGCGGGGATTTCCAGTCGCACACGACCGACAGCGACGGCGAGCACACCGTTCGCGAGATGGCGGAGCGCGCGGATGACCTCGGCCGAGAGTACCTGGTCGTCACCGACCACGGACCGGCGCTGGACGTCGTCACGGGCGTCTCGGACCGCGAGGAGTTCGACGAACAGGCCGCCGAGATCACCGAGATCAACGACGACCCCGACGTCGACGTCCGGCTCCTGCACGGCCTGGAGGCGGAGGTGCAGGAAAACGGCCTCGACATTCCGGACGCGTGGGCCGAGGAGGTCGACGTCCTCGTCGCCGGGATGCACCTCCAGCCGGAGGACCCGACCGACAGGCTCGTGGAGGCGATGGAGTCGAACCCGGTGGACGTGCTGGCACATCCCCTGAACCGGCAGATCCACGAGCGCGAGCCGCTGGATCTCGACTTAGAGCGGGTGATGGGCGTCGCAGCTGAGGAAGCGGTTTTTGTCGAGATCAACGGTCAACCGGCGCGACTGGACCTCGACTGGCGAAACGTGAAGCAGTATCGGGAGGACGTGACGTTTGTGGTTTCCTCAGACGCGCACCGGAAGAGCGAGCTGGAGCTCGTGGACCTCGCGGTGTCGCAGGCTCGGCGTGGGTGGTTGGAAGCAGGGGATTTGGCGAATACGCGTTCGCTTGATGAGCTTCCATTTGGATAATCGGCTTGAGGCTGTGATTCGGGCGTTTTGGCAGTGATCGGTTGCTTTTGAGACCGTTTGAATAGACATGACCTCTCGCTTTTAACCGATTTAAACAGGTGGTACGGTCCTGCTCTTGACAGCACCGCAGACTCCTCGAAAGCCCTCGGCCGCTCTTGTTTATAAAGTGTATATAAAGGAGCAGACGCTGCTGCACTCGACAGCACCGCAGACGTCTCGAAAGCCCTCGACCACTCGCTATGCGTGAGTTTGGACTGGTGAGACGGTCTTGCTCTTGACAGCAACGCAAACTCCTCGAAAGCCCTCGGCCGCTCGCTATGAGCGGGTTTGGACAGATGATACGGTCTTGCTCTCGACAGCAACGCAGACTCGTTGAAAGCCCTCGGCCGCTCGCGGTCGCTCCGCGACATATCCGCGGCTCTCAGCCTCGAAAGACGGTCCGGGCTGCCTGCAGTAGCGGGCTGCCGGGCTGCGACTTTCTGGCCTTCGTTCGCTCCGCTCACGAAGACACCGCCCGCCGCGGATAGGGGTCGGCGTCGCGAGAAATCGAAGATTTCTCGGAGCCCAAAAATCTCCGATTTTTGAGGAGAGCGACTCCCCTTCGGCGCGACCACTGGAAGACGGTCCGGGCTTCCGTTGCGTCTCTCCGCACCGCCC
>JBDGPU010000057.1:0-6276 GCA_042219525.1 Halopenitus sp. | reverse complement strand
CAGCGAGCAGCGCGACCGTCTCAGCGGCTGGGGCTTTCTGGGCATGCTGAGTGGTTTCAGCAGCAACGTTGACTATACAACAAATGAAGCGGCCTTCTCAGCGTCTGGGGCTTTCGAAGCATACCGAGTAATGTCGCATCCGTCGGTCGGCTCGACAGCCCAAGCCGCAACAGCACGAAAATAGCAGTCGCTACTCGGTACGTTACGCAGCGGAAGCAGCAATGAGTCGGCTTAGAGGCGGTCGTCTTCGATGCTACCGGGGTCCTCGGCAGTATCGAAGAGGTTGTTTTCCGCGCCGGTCACCATGTCCGTCTCGCGATCGTCGTCGACGATCGTGACGTTGTACGCCTCGATCCCCGACGAAATGAGCTCCTCGGCCGCCTGCTCTTCGGAGACGAACTCCTGCTCCGCGAGCTGCTGGAATTCCGAGTAGACGTCGTCGGACAGTTTGAGTTCGAATGTCGCCATACCACCGATAGTTGATGGAGCCTTTTGAACCTCCGGTTCCGCGTGGTTCTTGGCTGGAACTCTTCCGACAACTGGTCAAACTGCCTGATCCGCCGGATCCCTTGCAAAATCGGCGGGCACGCGGCGTTACAGGTCCTGCCAGGCGCCCCAGAACCGCTGGAACGCGGTGAGGTGGCCGACGACCGTGAACAGGACGAGCAGGAGGCCGACAACCCCGAGGTCGGCAACGATGGGGGCCGGGTAGACTGCGGCGACGACACCGGTCACGCCTGCGAGCGCGAGCCGGTCCGCGCGCCCGAGGAGGCCTCCGTACTCCCGGCCGAGCCCGACCGCCTGGATCTGGGTGCCGAGGTAGGAGGTCATCAACACGCCCGTGACCGCGGCGAGGCCGAGCGCGTAGGCGTCGACGCCCGACGCGAGGCCCGCGATGATGAGGATGTCGGCGTAGCGGTCGAGGACGTGGTCGAGCAGGTCCCCGCCCTCGCTGGCGACGAGCTGCTTCCGCGCGAGCGCGCCGTCGACGATGTCGAGCCACCCGTTCATGAACACGAGGAACGCGCCGAGGGCGTAGGCCACGGGGGTCGCGACCGCGAACGCGACGCCTGCGGCAATGGCCGCGCCGAATGCGATGACGCTCACCTGGTCGGGCGAGAGCCCGAGGCGGTCGGCGGCCGTGACCCAGGGCCCGAGCAGCCGGTCGGCGACCGGGCGCAGCTGGTCGAGCGTCATCGGTCGACCCCCGCCTGGCCCCGGCGCTTTCGTTCCTGCATTCGCGTCATAGGTACCCCATGAAGTCGACCTCGCCGGCGCTCGGCTCGCGGTCGCCCTCGATCACGCGTTCGATCTCCGCGGCGACTTCCTCCGGGGTCAGGTCCGACGTGTCGATCTCGTAGACGTGGTCCTCGCCGTGTTCCTCCACTGCTTCGGTGAGAATGACGTCGAGCGCCTCCGATTCGGCGTTCTCCCGGGCCGTCGCCTCACTCTCACCACGGTCGAGCAGGCGCGTTTCGATCTGCTCCGGCGTGGCGCGCAGGACGACCACGTCGTCCGCGTCGAAGTAATGCGCGAGGTGCGACTCCAGGATACCGGACCAGTCGTCCAGTTCCTCCGCGATAGCGTCGAGATCGGCGACGAGCGAGCCGCCGCGCTCCTCGTCCTGCTCGATCCAGAGCGAGTCGTCGTCCTTGATGCGATCGTTGAGGTGGATGACATCGTACTCGTCCTCGAGGTGCTCCATCGCGGAGGTCTTCCCCGTGCCGGGCGTGCCGGTGACCGCGAGCTTCATCGGGCGTGCACCCCGAGTTCGAGGTCCGCGAGTACGTCGTTGAGCGTGTCGACGGCGTCCTTCGTCCCCTCGCGCGTCCCGGTCGAAATCCGGACGCAGGCCGGGAGCCCGAACGAGGTGCAGTCGCGGATGATGACGCCCTCCCGCTGGGCCGCCTCGCTGAACGCCTCCGCGTCACCGACTTCCACGAGGACGAAGTTCCCCTCGGAGGCGAACGTCGGCGCGTTCAGCTCCTCGCGGATGTACTCGCGGGCCCACTGGGCCGTCTCGACGCTCGTCTCGACGTGGTCCTCGTCGTCGAGCGCGGCGTGGGCCGCCCGGCAGGCGAGTTCGCTCGCGGCGAAGGGTGTGTTGATCCGCGCGTACGCGTCGGCCCACTCCTCGGGGACGAGACAGTAGCCGACGCGGAGCCCGGCCAGCCCGTACGCCTTCGAGAACGTGCGGAGGACGGCGACGTCGTCACGCTCCTCGACCAGCGCCACCGCGCTGTCGGTTTCCGCGAATTCGCCGTAGGCCTCGTCGACGACGACGAGCGTTTCCTCGGCCGTCGCCGCGGCGAGCCTCCGGACTTCCTCGACCGGCATCGCGGACCCGGTTGGGTTGTGTGGGGAGGTGACGTAGACGATGCGCTCGCCGGTGTAGGACTCGAGGACGGTCTCGGCGGTCTGCTCGAAGTCGTCGGCCTTCGAGAGCGCGTAGTTGTTCACGTCGCCGTGGTGGTAGCGCGCGCTCATCCCGTAGTAGGCGAAGCCGGGTTCCGGCGCGAGGACGGCGTCGTCGGGTTCGAGCATCGCCCGGGAGAGGTAGTCGATGGAGCCGTCGGCGCCCGGCGAGAGCCACACCTGCTCGTCGGCGACGTCCCACTGATCGGCGAGTCGCTCGGTCACGTCCGTGTGGGAGGCCTTCGGGTAGACGCTGATCTTCTCGGCGTTGTCCCGGATCGCCTGGATGGCCTGCGGGCTGGCGCCGTGGGGGTTCTCGTTCGACGAGAGCTTGATGACCTCGTCGGGGTCGAGGCCGAGCTCGCGAGCGACCTCCTCGACGCCGCGGCCGGGAACGTACTCCGAGTGAGTCGAGAGATCCCGTGGTTGCATGGTCGTCCATCGCGGGGGAGCGCCCTTAAGCATGCCCGAACCGGGTCGGGAACCGGGAGGTCGCGAGAGCCGAGCACAGTCAGCGCCGAACACTGTCCGGGGCCCGCTCACTCGGTGAGTGACGACGCCTTCCGCTCCGCGGTGGCGACGACCGACGGATTGCCGGCGAACTCGACCCTGACGCGGTCGCTTTCGTAGGCGACTTGCTCGACCTCGCCGTGGTCGTACGCCCAGGCGAGCAAGGACTGTGTCTCCCCCGAATTCGGCAGCAAGAGCGTCGTCCGCGCAGTCGGTAACGCCTCGACGACGGCCGCCTCGAGCTGCTCGACGCCGTCGCCCTCGATGGCGCTTATCGGGACCGGCTCCCGGAGAGCGTCGGCAGCAGGACTGGCGATCGTGGTTTCCTCGTCTCCGGTGGCTTCGCTTGGGTCGACCGTCTCGCCCGTGTCCGCTCCCGGCGACGCTCGCAGCTCAGCGACGGCATCGACCCGCTCCTGCAGCGTGGAGACGTCCACCTGGTCGACCTTGTTGAGAACGGGAACCACTGGGCCGCTCGGCTCGCCGATAGCCTCGATCGACACCCTGAGCTTCGATCTGAACGCCTCCAGGTCGTCGGTCGCGTCCGCAACGAGGAGCACGACGTCCGCGTTTCGCACGGTGTCCAGCGTCGCGGTGAAGGACTTGACGGATCGGTGCGGGAGGGCGTCGACAAACCCGACGGTGTCGGTGAGCAGCGTCCGTCGGTCGGCGATCGTCGCCCGCCGCGTCGTCGTTTCGAGCGTCTCGAACAGCTGATCCGCGACGCTGACCGTCTCGTCGATGTCCGAGTGCGAACTGCTCGGAGCCCCGGCGGCGCTGGCGACGTCGACGTTGGCATCCGCCCCGATCGAATCGAGCGACAGGTCGTCGGCCAGTCGGTGGAGGAGGGTCGACTTTCCGGCGTTCGTGTAGCCCGCGACGGCGACGAGGTCGAACCCGTCATCGCGCCGCTGCTCGCGGCGCGCGGCTCGGTCGTCGCTGATCTCGGCGAGGGTCCGCTCGATCGCTTCTATCCGGCGTTCGACGTCGAGCACGCGCTTGTCGCCCTCGTCGTGGAACCGGTTCTCGTCGGCGACGTCGCGGGCGATGCCCTCGGCCAGTCTGGGTTTCTCGTATCTGAGACGCGCCAGCTCCACCTGGAGGGCCGCAGCGCGGGAGTTCGCCCCCTCGGAGAACAGGTCGAGCACGAGGCGCGTCCGGTCGATGACGCCGGTTCCGGGCGGCAGGAGTTCGCCGAGTGAGAACGTCTGCCCCGGGGTCAACTCGCCGTCGTAGACGACGACATCGACGTCGAGGTCGGCGACTTCGCGCATGAGGGTCTCGGCCTTTCCACGGCCGAGCCCGTAGGTGGGATCCGCCGCGCGCTGCTGGGTGACCTCGCCGACGACGTGGTGGCCCGCCGCGCGGGCGAGGCCGCGGATCTCGGTCGTGTCTGGTGTTTCGGCATCGTCGCGGGCGGCGACGACGGCGGTGGTACCGGTTCGCGTCGACTGTGATTGCTGTGTGTCTCGTGACATCGGAATCGAGCACTCGCGTCGGCTCGGGGAGGGGCCCGCCACCGTCACGGCCGGGTGCGACGACGACGCCGAGCGCTCGGATGACGAGCCAGGTTGCGGACGGGACGCGACGCTATCGCCCTCGCCGAAGGAACAGGAACCCGAAAGCCGAACCGCAAGCCCCGCGCAGCCGTGGCTGGGCGATGACGTCGACAGCGTCGACCGCGCCCACCCGTGGTTGGATCCAGAGATAGCACCTCGCGGAGAGGTGCCAGTCGGATCCGGAGTCACGGGGTCGTCACCGGCGCGCGGTCAACGAGAAAACTGGGAGGTCTTCATTCGCTTGTCGAGTCGTTGGTCGACGCGAGTATAAAAGCTCGGCCGGTGTGTCAACAGACCTCACGCAGTCGACTGCAAGCCGAGGGGGGTTCCTACTCAGGGTTCCACGACGTCGTGTTCGAGCACGCCGACGCCCTCGACCTCGACCTCGACGGTGTCGCCGTCGGAGAGCGGGCCGACGCCCGCGGGCGTGCCGGTCGAGATCACGTCGCCTGCCTCCAGCGTCTGGTACGTCGTGATCTCCTCGATGAGCTCGGGGACCGAGAAGATGAACTCCTCCCGGGAAGAGGACTGCTTCGTCTCGCCGTTGACCCGGAGTTCGACGGACGCGTCGGCCGGAACCTCGTCCGGTGTCGCCAGCACGGGACCCAGCGGCGCGGCGTTGTCGAACGCCTTCCCGCGCACCCAGTTCTGCTCCTTGCGCTGGTCGTCGCGGTTGGAGACGTCGTTCATGCAGGTGAAGCCCGCGACGACGTCCATCGCCTCGTCGGCGTCGACGTTCCGGCACTGCTCGCCGATGACCACCGCGAGTTCGGCCTCCCACTCGACGCGCTCTTTCCCCGCCGGAAGCGGGACCGTATCGCCGTGGCTCGACAGCGCGTTCGGCGGCTTGAGGAACAGCAGCGGGCGATCCGGAATATCCGAGTCCTGCTCGGCCGCGTGGTCGGCGTAGTTGAGTCCGACGCAGACGATCTTCGAGGGGTCGGCCGGCGGCAGGACGTCGACCTCGTCGAGCGCGTACTCCTCGCCGCCGAACGCGACAGTGTCGGTGTCGGCGTCGTAGGTGCCCTCGCGAACTGAACCAGCCGGGTCGCGGAATCGAACGTGGTGCATATGGGCTCGTCTACGCCGTCCGGCAAAAGGGATCGGCTTGCGGCGACACCGACGATAGATCTCGAGTGGCTTCTCAGATGGAAGCTATAATCTGGTCGTAGTCCTTGCTGCGCTCTACGGTACTGCAGGCTCCTCGAAAGCCCCTGGTCGCTCTCGCTTATAAATGCTATATAAAGGTGCAGACGCAGCTGCACTTGACCGCACCGCGAACACCCAGAAAGCCCTCGGCCGCTCTTACTTATAAATGGTGTTTAAAGGTGCAGACGCTGCTGCACTTGACAGCACCGCGAACACCCAGAAAGCCCTCGGCCGCTCTTACTTATAAATGGTGTTTAAAGGTGCAGACGCTGCTGCACTTGACAGCACCGCGAACACCCAGAAAGCCCTCGGCCGCTCTCACTTATGAATAGTATTTAAAGGTGCAGACGCTACTGCACTTGACAGCACCGCAAACACCCAGAAAGCCCTCGGCCGCTCGCGGTCGCTGAACGACATATCCGCGCCTCTCCGCCTCGGAAGACGGTCCGGGCTGCGACTTCCGGCCCTTCGCTCGCTTCGTCGCCGGCGCGCGTCGCGCGCCGGCTGCCCGAGAGACCTGCGGTCTCTCGCTGCTCGCGAAGACACCGCCCGGCGCGGATAGGGGTCGATTCAGCGACTCCGTTACACCGCGACCGGCCGTCGCCCTTTCAGTCCGCCAGGACAGCAACCGCGACGGCGACAG
>JBDGPU010000086.1:0-6288 GCA_042219525.1 Halopenitus sp. | reverse complement strand
AGCAGCGTCTGCACCTTTAAATACGCTTTATAAGCAAGAGCGGCCGAGGGCTTTCTGGGTGTCTGTCGTGCTGTCAAGCGCAGCAGCGTCTGCACCTTTAAATACGCTTTATAAGCAAGAGCGGCCGAGGGCTTTCTGGGTGTCTGTCGTGCTGTCAAGCGCAGCAGCGTCTGCACTTTTAAATACGCTTTATAAGCAAGAGCGGCCGAGGGCTTTCTGGGTGTTTGCGGTGTTGTCAAGGGCAGCAGCGTCTGCACCTATAAATACGGTTTATAAACAAGAGCGACCGGGGGCTTTCGAGGTGGTTGCGTTGCTGTCAAGCGCAGCAGCGTCTGCACCTATAAATATGGTTTATAAACAAGAGCGGCCGAGGGATTTCCCGGTGTTGCTGGTAAGCACAACAGCATCTGCTTTTTTAAATCAAAATACGGAACGGATTCGCGCTCCGACACAGACGGACTCCAATCCGCATCACGCCGGTAATCGGTTCGCCCGCTCCAAAATGGCGAACCCGAGCGTCAGGATCGCCACCCCGATCGCGAACGACGTGAAGACGGTGTCGTACGTAACCCCCATCTCGACGAACTTTCCGACCGCGAACGAGCCGCTCGACTGGGTCAGCATCATGACCCCGGAGTAGACCGCGTACGCGCTGCCTCGGCTCTCGTCCGGGATCGAATCGAGCAGGAACGTGTCGAGCGCGGGGAACATCGCGTGGATGACGAACCCGATGAGCGTCGAGACGAGCACGACGGCCGCGAGTCCGTTCGTCGCGGTCAGGACTAACACGAGCGCGGCGAACGTCCCCATCAGGGTGATGATGTACGGGACGTGGCGGAACCGGTCCGCGAGCTGCCCGGACACCCAGAACGCGGGCACGCCGGCGCCGAAGATGACCGTCAGCAGGTTCCGGGCGGTGCTCGGCGCGATACCCTTCGAGCGCATGTACAGCTCGTAGAAGTTGAACAGCCCCTGCCAGGCGAAGCCGGTCAATCCGAGGATGAGGACGCCGGTGAGGATGATCTTCCACTCGCGACGTGCGCCGGCGAGGAACGACGTGTCCTCGCGGCCGGCGTCGGGGAGGTCGGTCCGTAGCGCGAGCAGGAAGATGAGCACCGTCGTCAGCGCCGCCGCGATGCCGAGCCCGACGAACACGACGCGCCAGTTGTAGACGACCGCGAGGGTGACCACCGGCGCGGCGACGACGGCGGCGAGCTGGCTCGCGGTCCCGTGGATCCCCATGACGCGGCCGACGCGGTCGGGGAAGAGCTCGGAGACGAAGGGGTTAGCGGCGACGAAGTAGATGCCGGAGGCGAGCCCCATGCTGAACGCCCCGATCATCACAGTCGGGACGCTGTTCGCGAGCGCGATGGAGGCGGACGCGGCCGTCAGGATGGCGCCCGAGCCGAAGACGACGTAGTGGCGCGGGACCTTCGTCAGCAGCCAGCCCGTCGGGAGCCGCGGCGAGGCGGACCCGATCCAGACGAGCGTGACGATGAGGCCGGCCGTCCCCTCCTGGATCGCGAACTCGGCGATGAACTCGCTGACGAGCGGCGCGAACACCACCCGCGCGAAGTTGACGAGGAAGACGAGCCCGCACAGCGACCCGAACAGTTTCTCGCGTGACACAGCGGACGTAGCAGCGGCGACGCTTCAAAGATTCCGGAAGCGGACGCGTGTGGGCCCCGCTCTCGTGGGCGAAGGGCACATGCACCCCGCACAATCGAGGCTATCGAGACCACCACTGACGGCCGCTCGGCACCAGCACGTCGGTCGTACAGGTCGGCGTCGTTGGGCGACCCGACGGCAGGGTATTTAACAGGGCTGGCACTGTAAGGCAAGGTATGAAGTCGACCAGGAAGGGACTCCGTGACGGAGACCTGTTTAAAGACACCTACGAACGGCTCAACTGCTCGGAGTGCGAGCAGGTTCTGAACAAAGAGAACGACCCGGACGAAGTGTTTTCGGTCCGGAAGTGTCCCGAGTGCGGTGCCGAGTTCAAGGAGCTCCGCTAACCCGCGCCTCGCTGACCACTCCGAGGACCGTCGATCGGTGGTCGGCCGCGACGACTGACCGTTGCTGTCGCTTCTCCCCTCCTACTCGAAGACGGCATCGAAGGCGCCGGCACCGAGCGGATCGAACGTTCCGGCCGCCGCGTTCTCCCGGACGTGGTCGACGTCGCTCGCACCGACGAGCGCGCTCGTCACGCCGGGGGCGCTCCGGGCGAAGTTGATTGCCCGCTGTGCAGGGGTGTCGCCGGCGAGCTCCGGCGCGATCCGCTCCGGCAGCCCGGCCGCCAGCTCCCCCTGGCCGATGCTCGCGCTCGTGAAGACGCTGAGACCCTCGCCGTGTGCGACTTCGAGGACCGAGCGCCGCTCGGGGCCCTCCGAGTCGCCCCCTCCCTCTGTGTCCCCCGCGGGTTGGGATGCCCGCGTGAACGCGTCCGCCATCGTCACGTTGAACGGGAGCTGGATCGCCTCCAGCCCGTGGTCGTCGACACCGACGGTTTCGGCGGCCGCCTCGGCTCGCGAGAGGACCTCGGGGAGCGAGAGCGCCGCGTCGTCGTCGGCCGCCACGCGGAACGCGTCCCAGGTCGCGACGCCGTAGCGCCCGATGTCGCCCCCGAGTCGCCGTCGCTCGAGAAGTTCGAAAGCGTCCTCCAGCGCGTCGTACACGTTCTCCCGCGACCGAACCGCCAGCTGTGTCTCCGGGTTGTGGACGTAGTAGCAGTCGATCTGGTCCAGTCGCAGGCGGTTCAGGGACCGGTCGACCATCGCGTCGAGGAAGCTGGGCGCGATCGCGTGGCTCCCATGCGCGAGGTCGTCGGGTTCGACAAGGCCCGGTTCGAGGAACTCCTCGCGAACGTACCGCCCGGGGTCGTCGGGGCGCTCGCCGTCGAACGGGACGAAGCCACCCTTGGTCGCGACCACGACCTCGTCGCGGTCGACGTCGGCCGCGCGAACCGCGTCGCCGACGACGCGCTCGGACCGCCCACAGCGGTAGTTGACCGCGGTGTCCACGACGTTGATGCCGGACTCGAGGCCGACCTCGATCGCCTCCCGGTAGTCGTCGTCGACGGCGTCGGTCGGCTCGCCGAGGTACGTTCCGAGCCCGATGCTGGAGACGACGCCCGGGCCAAACCGACGGAAGTAGGTGCGCCCGTAGCGGTCGCCAAAGCGGTCGCGATACCGCCAGGTGCCTTCGCGTGTCGCCATTAGCGATTCTTGGGCGCTCTCACTTTTAAACAACTGCAACTCGGGGATGTGACGGCCGGCGAGGGTGGTCGGGATTTCCCGCGGTGTTACAGCTTCTCGGCGACCCGCGCCTGTTTTGTCCGTTTTCGCGACTGTTTCAGTCGCTGCTCCGTGGCGTTGGCGAGCCCGTCCGGCAGGTCGTCGCTGGCCTGCTGGAGTCGCTCGCTCACCGTTTCGAGCCTGGAGGCGACGGTCTCGAGCCGCTGGTCCGCGTTGCCGGCGTTGCCTGCCTCGGCCGCCTCCTGCGCACGCCTAGCGGCCTCGGCGACGGTACCGAGGGCCTTCGCGAGTCCCTCGACGGCGTTCCCGGAACCACCCGTGTTCCTGGTCCCGCCGCCGGAGCCGTTCCCGCTCGTATCGTCGCTGTCGTCGCTATCGCTGGCCACAGCCGCGACCGCTGCCCGGGTCTCCTCGGCGACGTCGGCGAGGTAGCCGGCGAGCGGCCCTTTCCCGGTCGACGGTTTCTCGATCCGGACCGCGTCCTCGTCGGTCGGGTTGACGCGATACGCGCCGACCGCGCCGTCGACGTCGCGGACCTCGGTCGTGTAGGCGCCACCGTCGTGAACGTATACCGCGTCCGGTCCCGAGAGCGGCGCGTCGTACAGTCGCCCGGCGAAGTCGTCTGCGACCGCGAGACCGGAGAGGTCCCGGTCGCTGGCAGCGGCATCGATCTCGAGTTTCGTGGACCGGCCGCGAGCGACAGTCGGAATCTCGCCGTCCGCGCCGGCGACGGTCGGGCCCTCGGCCGCCGAGTCGACCGTGACTGGCTCGTTGTGCGGGGCCACGCCGGCGCCGTTGACCGTGAGTCGATGGTCCCCATCGGCGACGTCCTGTAGCATGACGACGCCCCGGAACGTCGGCGCCGCGGACGGCTCGCTCTCGAAGAGGGCCACGGACTCGACCGTGGATTCGACGGTCTTCAGGCCCTCGTCAGTCGGCGCGTCCGCGGTCGTGACCGCTTCCGTCACCTCGGCGACGACGTTCTCGACCGAGCCGGCCGCGCCGATGGCCGCGTACTGCTCCGCCAGGGCGCTCCGGTGAGTACCGTCGGAGATGTCGGTCGCGGGGTTCTCGTAGCGTGGCTGGCTCCAGGGCGTTCCCGTCGTGGTGATGTGGCCCGCAATGGCGTCCTCCGCGAACTGCGGGACCTGGAACTCGAAGCTCAGCTGCGGGCCGACGAAGTCGTCGATGTGCTCGACGTCGCTCGTCGGGACGAGTTCGTACTCCACGTCAGTCCTCGCGGCCTGGCGCTCGCTGTGGTCGAACACCAGCCCCGTCGCGCGCTGCGGGATGTCCGTCGGCGGCGAGGTGAGCGCGTCGAACGAGCGGACCGTCAGCTCGCTCGGGACCAGGTCGCTCGCGTTGACGTTCGGCAGTCGCTCGTGGTCGAACAGCGCGCCGCCGTCGAGCTCCGGGACGACGTACGGGAGTCGGGACCCCTCGTCGCGCGGGAGGCCGTACGCGGCCGGAATGGAGGCGAGGTCCTCGATCCCCTCGATGGCGTCGTTAGTGATGTCCGCGAACGTCCCGCCGGTGGGGAGCCGCTGGAAGGCGTCCACCTCGGCGTTGACGGAGAGCGCGCTCGAGTGCGACCCCAGCTCCGTGAGGATGCGCGGCACCATCTCCGGGTCCGGATCGAGGAACTCGTTGTTCGGGATCTTCCGGGAGTGCGAGCTGGCGACGTACAGCTTCGGGTCGCCCGTGTCGGTGTCGACGAAGACGTGGAGCACCTCCCAGTCGTGCCAGTGGAAGTTCGTCGTGAACTGGTCGAACGCGGAGTACATCCAGAACTGGACGACGGCCAGCGGCGACTCGTCGTATTCCAGCGCCTGAAAGAACACCGTCGGGTCCGGCGGCGACCCCGACTCCTCGTAGCGCTTCGTGTACCCGTCGAACGCGTCGAACCCGTCGACGACCGTGCTGCCGTCCTGCTCCGACTCGTATGGGCGTGGATCCGTCGGGAACCACTGCTCGGCCGCGTCGAAGTACAACGTCGGGGCGAAGCGGGTCGCTAGCTCTCTCGCGCGTTCGTCGCTCAGGGCCGTCGTCGAACTGTCCGGCTCGGATTCGAGGGCGGAACAGCCCGCGAGCCCGGCGACGCCGGTTCCCGCCATTGCACCGAGTACCGCGCGTCTGGTCGTCTCTGGTGGTTCGTCCGACGACATCGGTTTACAGCGCCCCGCGCAGACGGCGGGCGTGTTCCGGAACTCGCCCGCGTGCCCGACCGCCATCGAAACTGCTGTTCATAGGGGTAGGAGCCGCCGTCGACAAATAGGCTTTCTGGGGTTTGCGAGAGAACGGGATTGATCTTTGCGTGTTCGATGATGTGTTTGAGCCAGCGCATTCGATGGGGACTAAGCGTGTCGTGTGGCCTTGGCCTCTCGCCCTGCGTCGGTTTGGACAGATGACACGGACTTGTTCCTTACAGCAAGGTAAACTCTCAGAACCCCCCAAGCCGCTCTTGCTTATAATCAGTACTTAAAGACGCAGACGCTGCTGTGCTCGACGGCAACGTAGACTCCCTGAAAGCCCTCGGCCGCTCTTGCTTATAAACCGTACTTAAAGGTGCAGACGCTGCTGAGCTTGTCAGCACCGCAAACGCCCAGAAGGCCCTCGGCCGCTCTTACTTTTAAGCTGTACTTAAAGGTGCAGACGCTGCTGCCCTTGACGGCACCGCAGACTCCTTGAAAGCCCTCGGCCGCTCTTGCTTATAAAGCGTATTTAAAGGTGCAGACGCTGCTGCGCTTGCCAGCACCGCAGACACCCAGAAAGCCCTCGGCCGCTCGCGGTCGCTCCGCGACATATCCGCGGCTCTCCGCACCACCCGCCGCGGATAGGGGTCGCCGGAGCGACTCCCCTTCGGCGCGACCGGCCATCGCCCTTTCAGTCCGCCAGGACAGCACCGCGACCGCACAGCAACACGACAGCACCGCAACCGCATGCCGCAGCCCTCCCCAGCCTCGGGCGGGGCGCGCCGGCCCAGCACAGCCGCGGCGCGCCCCGCCCTCCCTCGCACGCGTTGCTCGCGCGCGCC
>JBDGPU010000019.1:0-6419 GCA_042219525.1 Halopenitus sp. | reverse complement strand
ACGTCGCGTCGTAGAAACGGGAAGCCTCGGGGCTTGACCCCGAGGCGGTTCACTGCGGCCTCATTCCCTCGGTCACTAGGGACTGATCTTCGAATGCCCGGGCCGTCTTCCCGGTCTCCCACCGTAGCCTTTGACCCAATACCGGAGGCAAAACGAGTCAGCCAATCAATGATAATATTTAACACGATAATGAGTTATTATTTCAGCAGCCTTGCCAGACGATAACGAAGCACTCGCAAGCACCGAACCCGAAACGTCGCTCAGCGGTCGTAGCCGACGGCGTCAGTTCCTCAGGGGACTGGCTGGGCTGGCGACGGCGACGGCGTACTCGGCGAACGTTCCCGAGGAGGTCACGGCGCAGGTCACCTCGGGCGACGACTCGGACGTCCAGAGCGTCACCTCGCCGGACGGTTCCCTCGCGGTGACGGTCGACGTGTCTTCCGGCGTCCCGACCTACGAGGTCGCCGCCGGCGGAACGACGTACGTCGACCCGTCGCCCATCGGATTCAACTTCGCCGGTCAGGAGGCGTTCGGTACGGCCATCAGCGGCAGCGGGCCGGACGTCACGGTCACCGGCAGCGAGACCGGGACCGTGACGGAGACCTGGGAGCCGGAGTGGGGCGACTTCTCGACGGTGTCCGAGGATTACGACTACCTCAGACTCGGGCTCGAGGAGACTGCCTCGCCCGGGCGGTCCGCGAACCTCGAGTTCCGCCTGTTCAACGATGGCCTCGGGTTCCGCGTCGCCTTCGACGACGACTTCGGGAGCTTCACGATCTCCTCGGAGAACACGGAGTGGCGATTTAGCGAGAACTACACCGCCTGGTGGGTCGAAAACGAGTTCACGAACCCCCGGATGGAACAGGAGTACACGGAATCCGCCCTCAGTAACGTGCCCGCCGGCTCCCATACCACGGGCCCGAACGACAATTCGGTTCGGAAGGGCGCGCACACGCCGCTGACGATGCTGGCGAGCGACGGGACGTACCTGAGCGTCCACGAGTCGAACCTCGACGACTACGCGTCGATGTCGTTGGCGTCCATCTCGGACAGCGGAAGCCGGAACTTTGCCGTCGAGCTCGCCCCACTTCCCGATGGGACGAAGGTCGACGCCTCGGCGCCGCACGCAACGCCATGGCGGACGCTGCAGGTCGGCCAGTCGCCGGGCGAGCTAGTCGAATCTCAGCTGATCCCGCTGCTCGCCGACCCGCTCGACGAGAGCGCGTTCCCGACGGATTCGAGCGGCAACGTCGACACGAGCTGGCTGGAGGGTGGAAAGAAGTACACCGGCATCTGGTGGCTGATGATCGCCGGCAGCGCCAACTGGGAGTACAAGTCCGATAGCGAGATCGAAAACGACGGCGGTAATCCAGCCGAATACGTCCACGGCGCCCGCACCGAGCGGATGAAACGCTACATGCGGTTCGCCAGCGTACACGGCCTCGACAGCGTCCTCGCGGAGGGCTGGAACCAGGGCTGGGACACCTACCCCGGCGACGGCACCGGCTTCAAGATGGGGACGAACGACTCCTACCCGGACTTCGACGTCGGGGCGGTCACCCAGTACGGGGACGGCCTCTCCTCGCCCGTCGAGATGACGATGCACAACGAGACGGCCGGCAACATCGTCGTCTACGAGGACGAGATCAACACCGAGAGCATCTTCGCGGACTACGAGAACACGGGCATCCGCACCATCAAGAACGGGTACGTCAAAGATCCGGGCCTCGGGTTCGAGGGCGACGGCTCCGCGGCCAGCCACAATCAGCACTGCCAGACGGCAGTGAATCACCACCGGATGGTCATGCAGGAGGCCGCCGGGACCAAGCAAATGCTGGAGATCCACGAGGGCATCAAGCCGACGGGCGAGATCAGGACGTACCCCAACGTCGCGGCTCGCGAGGTCGTCAAGGCCCAGGAGTACGACGGTTTCGACGCGCTCGCCGCGGACGTCGGCCGGGATCATCACGTGACGCTCCCGTTCACGCGCATGCTTGCAGGGCCGACCAGCTACCAGCCCGGCATCTTCGACATCACGTTCAACGACAGCGACGGCGGCCGGATCCAGACGACGAAGGCGAAGCAGCTCGCGATGTACCCCACCTACCTTGGCGGGCTCCAGATGGCGGCCGACCGAGTGGAGGCGTACGTTGACCACACGTTCGGCGTCGGCGAGTACGTTCAGGCGCCATCGGGCAAGCTCGATGGCATGATCACGGCCGACCGCTGGCGCGACGCCTTCGGTGGGCACTACGTCCCCATCGATCCGAACCGCGAGCCGGACGGCGCGACGGTCAGATTCACGGTTCGGAACGTCGCCAGCGCCGGCACCTACGACCTGCACGTCCGATATGCGTCCGACCAGGAGGAGAACACGACGGCGGTACAGGACAACGGAAACCCGGAGGCGACGCTCGTCGTCAACGGCGCGGAGCAGGCACTCACGCCCTCGTTCACGAGCTACTGGGACGACTGGGCGGTCCACACTGTCTCCGTCGATCTGACGGCGGGAACGAACCGGATCGGCATCGAACTCCAGTCGAGCGACGTCGGGGGGATGAACGTCAATACCGTCGGCGTCACCGAGGCGGGGGCCGGCGCCCCGTTCCCGGCGACCTACACGAACTTCACCGACGCGGACGCCGCCAACGAGAACTTCGAGACGGAGCCCGCGTTCGACTACGTCGAGCGCGTCCCGGTGACCTGGGACGAGACGGTCGCCGTCGACGGTGCTATCGGCAACTACACCGTCACGGCCAAACGCAACGGCGACGAGTGGTTCCTCGGCGCGATGACCGACGGAACCGCTCGCGACGTCACCGTCTCGCTGGATTTCCTCGCCAGCCGAAGCGGCGGCTGGACGGTAACGGAGTACGCCGACCCCGCCGAGACGGGCGTCGACACCAATCCGACCGGCGTGGTCGTCTCCGACTACGACGTCGCGTCCGGCGACGCCGTGACCCTCTCGATGGGGGCAAGCGGCGGTGCAGCCCTGTACATCCGGCCGGCCGACAGTACCGACAGCAACGACGTCGTCTCCGGCGAGACCTACGTGCTGCGGAACGTCAACAGCGGGAAGGCGCTGGACGTCGACAGCGCCTCGACCGCCAACGGCGCGAACGTCCAGCAGTACGGCTACGCCGGCGGCGACAATCAGAAGTGGGTCGTCACCGACCTCGACAACGGCTACTACAAGCTGGAAGCCGTCCACAGCGGGAAGGCGCTGGACGTCGAGAACGCCTCGACCAGCGATGGCGCGAACGTCCACCAGTACGAGTACGTCGGCGGCGAGAACCAGCAGTGGGAGATCATCGAAAACAGCGACGGTAGCTACCGTCTCATCGCCCGCCACAGCGGGAAGGCGCTCGACGTCGAGAACGCCTCGACTGCCGACGGCGCGAACGTCCACCAGTACGACTACGTCGCCGGCGCCAACCAGCAGTGGACGCTCGAACGGCTCTAGCCCGAACTCGGGGCCACCCACTCGTGTGACTTCCCCTGCTGGGCCTGCCCCCGACGCGAAACTCGAATGACCTAAGTGGGCGCCTGCGAAGGTGGAGGTATGACCGCAGGTTCGGTGGAATCCGACAAGTCGCTCGGACTGGGACTGGTGCTTTCGGCGGTAGCGCTCGTCGGCGTCGCCGCGATGCTCGCCGCACCGGCGCAGCTCGCGAAAGCGGGCGGGTTCGCGCTGGCGATGGGGGCCGCTATCCTCGCCATCGGCGCGATCCACCTGTTCGACTGACGGAAACGTTAAGCCTCGCAGACGACTATTACCGATAATGACCGATTACACGGAGGAGGAACAACGGATCCTGGCGTACCTCCGCGACAGCGTCTCCCGAGGCGAGCGGTACGTCCGCTCGAAAACGATCGGCGAGGCGATCGGCCTGACCGCGAAGCAGGTAGGGAGCCGACTCCCCCAGCTCGCGGAGGAAGCCGACGAAGTCGAGATCGAGAAGTGGGGGCGAGCCCGCTCAACGACCTGGCGCGTCAGTCAGGGCTGATTCGCCGGTCGGTTTTTCGTCGGGTTCCCAGCAGTTCGAGCCGCTGGACTGTTCGTCGCCAGCGACGTCTCCGTGAGGTCGCCAGCAAGAGGTTCGTCGCGAGGCCGCTGCCGGCGTCGACAGCGACCCAACTGGGAGCACCCGACCCACAGCAGAAGACGGCAAACGGCGGACGGACCCTGCCCTTTTTAGCCCGTTCGTCGCTATCGGCTACTATGACTGTTCGGGTCTCTCGGACGCTCGAGTTCGACGTCCCGGTCGACCGCGTCTGGGCGTTTATCTCGGATCCTGCGCAACGGGCGAAAGCCATCAGCGTCGTCGAATCCTACGAGGTGTACGACGACAACCGCGCGACCTGGCACGTGTCGCTACCGATCCCGTTCGTCGACTCGACGATCCCCGTCGAAACCAACGAGATCGAGCGCGAACCGCCGACGCGCGTGAAGTTCGTCGGAAAATCGAAGGCCCTCCGGGTAACCGGTGAACACATGATCGAGGAAACGGAAACCGGTAGCAAGCTCCACAACGAGTTCGTCGTCGACGGCCAGATCCCGGGCGTCGAACGCTTCTTCAAAAGCAACCTCGACACGGAGATCGACAACCTCGAACGCACGATGCACGAGGAGATGGAGGTCGCCTGATGCGACTCGCTTGCGCACAGCTCTCGATCGAGGGGACCGATCTCGAGGGCAACCTCTCCCGGGCGCTCAACGCCATCGACGACGCCGCCGAGCGCGGAGCCGACGTGGTCGCCTTCCCTGAGATCTTCGACGTCGGCTACTTCGCCTTCGACTCCTACGCGCAGGTCGCGACCGGGCTCGACGGCGAGAAGTTCACCCGGATCGCCGACCGCGCCGCGGACCGCGACGTTGCCGTCCTCGCCGGCACGATGGTCGAGGATCTCTCGGAATCGGCCGCCGCGGGCTTCGACGTCCCGGCCGAGGAGGGGCTTGCGAACACGGCGGTCCTGTTCGACGCGGACGGGGAGCGACAGCTGGTCTATCGGAAGCACCATCTCTTCGGCTACGGCTCCGCGGAGGACGAACTCCTCGTTTCCGGTGAATCGCTGCCGACGGCCGAACTCGGCGAGTTCACCGTTGCGGTGACGACGTGTTACGACCTCCGGTTCCCGGCGCTCTATCGCGAGTTCCTCGAGCAGGGCGTCGACCTCTTCCTCGTCCCGAGCGCGTGGCCGTACCCGCGCGTGGAACACTGGAAGACCCTCCCGCGGGCACGCGCCATCGAGAACCTCGCGTACGTCGCCGCGATCAACGGGAGCGCCGCGTTCGACGACGCCGAGCTCGTGGGCCGGACGACGGTATACGACCCCTGGGGAACACCAAAAGCCGCCAGCGACGGCGATCCGGCGCTCGTCGAGACCGAACTCGACCCGACGGAGGTCGGCGAGGTCCGCGAGGAGTTCCCGTCACTTCGCGACCGGCGGCTATAGGCCGGGTGTCGTCGGCCCCGTTCGACGACCGTCATCGCGTCGAGCGTCTCTCCGAGACCGCGTATCTTTAAAGGCCAGAACGCATTACGTATACTTGCCGAAGTTTCGACGCTTTTCTCGTCGGAACGTCGGTACAACATCCGCGCCCGTCCCGACTTCGCCGGGCGGCGCCGCACTGGCGTCATGGCCAGGGGGGTCCGCCATGACGCACTCCGGCCGTCGGCGTCGCCCACTCGCTCGCCGACGCTGCTGCCGCTTCACCGCGGCCGCCAACCGCCGCCGCTGTCGCCAACCTCACCGTTCCGGTTCGCCGCTCCAACCGTTCCGGTCCGTCGCAGTCGCGGCATCCTCTCACCGAAACCGCCATCCTCTCTCCCCTTCTCTCTCCAAGGCGACCGCTGCTCGCAGTGTCAACCGTCGAACTCGTTCTCAACGCGAATAATTTGAACCTTATCTTCTTATTTCCCAGCCCAATCCGTTGAAACGCCGCGGGCACTCCCCAACCCTGCGTGGACGGTTGCCATCGGTGACCCATCCCACCTCGTCCGCGGTTCCCACAGCCCGGGGTTCCCCAAACCCACACCGCCCCGGGTCTTCACACACACCTTTCGGCGACACACCTGTGAGAAGAGTTCGATGAGTGCTTCGGGAGTGGCCTCGACGGTGACGTGAACTGCTCGGAAGCCCTCGACCGCTCTTACTTTTAAGTCATATTTAAAGATGTAGACGCTGCTGCTCTTGACAGCACCGCAAATACCCAGAAAGCCCTCGGCCGCTCTTGCTTATAAACCGTATTTATAGGTGCAGACGCTGCTGGACTTGACAGCACCGCAAGCACCCAGAACGCCCTCTGTTAACCTTTATAAAGCGGTTTAAACATGTGATACGCTCTTGCTCTCGACGGCAACGCAAACACCCAGAAAGCCCTCGGCCGCTCGCGGTCGCTGAGCGACATATCCGCG
>JBDGPU010000160.1:0-6475 GCA_042219525.1 Halopenitus sp. | reverse complement strand
GCGGAGAGGCGTGGATATGTCGTTCAGCGACCGCGAGCGGCCGAGGGCTTTCGAGGAGTCTGCGGTGCTGTCAAGAGCAGCAGCGTCTGCACCTGATCCTTTAAATATGGTTTAAAAGTAAGAGCGGCCGAGGGCTTTCGAGGTGTCTTCGTTGCTGTCGGGCGCAGCAACGTCTACATCTTTAAATACTGTTTATAAGCAAGAACGGCCGAGGGCTTTCTGGACGTTTTGCAGTGCCGTCAAGAACAGTACCGTATCAGCTGTGCAGATCACCTCAAAACGACCGACGACAACTCCCTTCAATCAGAAACAGGCGCCACCAAACCATACAAATACCCACTCCTTCCATGCGGAGTTCTCACGCCCCTTCGGACGGTTTAAGTCGCCCACGCCGGTGGTTCAACGTAATGACTGAAGCACAAGAGCTCGGAATCACCGAGAGCAAGTCGCACGCGACCGGTGACTGGTACGCCGAGGTCGTCCAGAAGGCGGGGCTCGCGAACTACGGCCCCGAGGGAATGAGCGGCTTCATCGTCACTCGCCCGCGGGCCTACGCGCTGTGGGAGTCGATCCAGAACTTCCTCGACACGAAGTTCTCGAACACGGGTGTCCAGAACGCCTACTTCCCGATGTTCATCCCCGAATCGTACCTCGAGCGGGAGAAGGACGTCGTCGAGGGCTTCGACCCCGAGGTCGCCTGGGTCACGGAAGCCGGCCACGAGGAACTCGAGGAGCGCCTCGCCGTCCGGCCGACCTCCGAATCGATCATCGCACCGTACATGTCCCAGTGGGTCCGGAGCCATCGCGACCTGCCGCTGCGCGTGAACCAGTGGTGCTCGGTCGTGCGCTGGGAGGCGACGGAGACGAAGCCGTTCTTCCGGACGAAGGAGTTCCTCTGGCAGGAGGGCCACACGGCCCACGAGACCGACGAGGAGGCGTGGGAGGAAACGATGCTGCGGCTCGACCAGTACGAGTCCACCTACGAGGACCACCTCGCCATCCCGGTGCTGCGCGGACAGAAGCCCGAGCACGACAAGTTCCCCGGCGCGAAGGTGACGACGACCGTCGAGGCGCTCATGCCCGACGGCAAGTCCGTGCAGGGTGGGACCTCGCACCACCTCGGGCAGTCGTTCGCGGAGGCGTTCGACCTCGAGTACACGACCGTCGAGGAGGAAGAGGAAGTCGCCCACACGACCTCGTGGGGGCTCTCCTGGCGCGCGCTCGGCGCGCTGATCATGACCCACTCGGACGAGCAGGGCCTCGTGCTGCCGCCGACGGTCGCGCCCACGCAGGTCGTCATCGTCCCCATCTGGCAGGCCGACACGAAGGGGAAGGTGCTCGACTACGCCGAGGCCGTCGCAGACGACGTCGAGGCTGCGGGCATCAGCGTCGAGCTCGACGACCGCGACGAGCGCAATCCCGGCTTCAAGTTCAACGAGCACGAGCTCAACGGGATCCCGCTCCGCATCGAGATCGGCCCCAACGAGGTCGACGACGAGGAGCTCACGATGGTCCACCGTCCCGACGGCGAGTCCATCGTCGAGGACCGGGAGGACACCGCGGAGACGGTCCAGACGCACCTCGACGAGGTCTTCGCGAAGCTGTACGCCGACGCGGAGGAGAACCTCGAGGGCGAGGTCCGCGAGGCCGAGGACCGCGCGGACATCCTCGGGACGCTCGGCCAGCACGGCGGCTACGTGAAGACGCCGTGGTGTGGCGACGAGGGCTGTGAGGAGGAGATCAAAGAGCAGATCGCCGCGGAGATCGTGATGGTCCCCTTCGAGGACGAGGACGACCTCGTCGACGCCGACCACGACGAGACCTGTGGCGTCTGTGGCGAGGCCGCCGAGCGGACGGCCTACTTCGCGAAGTCGTATTGAGATCGCCGGCGACCCCGCCACGTCGGGACCTCGCTTTCGTTCCGGAGTACCGGTACCGGATCGATTTTCTGGATCCTGTCCACCGCCACCGACGGCGCTCCTTTATAAGCTGCATCGCTATCGCGGAGTTCTCTGCGACACACTCACACGATCTGAAACTGGGTGGCTCGCGGTGGAAAGCTCCACGAAAAACGGTGAAGAACCCTGTACAATAATGACCTTATATTCCCTAATGTGTGGGAAAGGATCCCTAATCGTATGAGGGTCAACCCTTTACGGGTGTCTCAAAAATTTACTCGCATGACCAAGACACACAGTACCACCCCCGAGTCCGACGCGGGCTCGGCGGGTTCCGACGAGGCCGACGACCTGCTCGCCTCGCCGACGGACGCGAAAGCCAACTGCGGCGTCGGCGCTGTCGTCGACCTCGACGACGGCCCCTCACACGACGTCGTCTCGGACGCTGTACGCCTGCTCGAAAACCTCGAACATCGTGGCACGACCGGCGCAGAGCCGAACACCGGCGACGGCGCCGGGATCATGGTCCAGCGACCAGACCCCTTCTTCCGCGACGTCGTCGACGCCGACCTGCCCGAGGAATACGCCGTCGGCTCCGTCTTCATGCCGCACGACGACAGCGTCCGTGCGGTGCTGTTCGACGTCGTCGCCGAGACGCTCGCCGATTACGGGCTCGACGTGCTCGACTGGCGGCACGTCCCGACGACTAACGCGGACCTCGGCCAGACCGCGCTCGACTCCGAACCGGACCACTGGCAGCTGTTCGTCGCCCCCGCCGACCCGGCAGCCACGGAGGAGCGCTTCACCGCCTCCGTCGCAGATACCGACCCGCACCGCGGCTTCGACCGCGCGCTCTACGTCGCTCGCAAGGCCATCGAGGACGCCGTCGAGAACGTCGACGGGGCCGGCCGCTTCTACGTCGTCTCGCTGGACCGCCGCCGCGTCGTCTACAAGGGCCTCCTGAAGGGAACCCAGCTCGCGGAGTACTTCCCCGACCTGACCGACGACCGCTTCGCCAGCCGCGTCGCGCTCGTCCACGCCCGCTTCTCGACGAACACGCTCGGCGCGTGGCACCTCGCGCACCCGTACCGCAACATCGTCCACAACGGCGAGTTCAACACGATCCAGGGCAACATCAACTGGATGCGAGCCCGCCAGACGGACCTCGCTCACCCCGCCTTCGGCACGGAACTGGAGACGGTCAAACCGATCATCGACGACCCGAACCAGTCCGACACCGCCTCCGTCGACAACGCGCTCGAACTCCTCCTCCAGACGGGCCGGGACCTCCCGCACGCGATGCGGATGCTCATCCCCGAGGCGTTCCGCGACGACGACGAGATGGACGACGCCCGCGCCGACTTCTACGACTATCACGCTTCCCTCGTCGAGCCGTGGGACGGGCCCGCCCTCGTCCTCGGCTTCGACGGCGACCAGGTGACGGGTGTCCTCGACCGCAACGGCCTCCGCCCCTGTCGCTACGAGGTCACCGAGAGCGACCGCCTCATCGTCGGCAGCGAGGTCGGCGCGCTCCCGACTGACCCAGCCGACGTCGAGAGCCGCGGGCGGCTCCAGCCCGGCCAGATTTTCGTCGCCGACCTCGAGGAGGGCCGCGTCGTCCCGGACAAGGAGGTCTTCGAGAGCCTCACCGACGAGAAGTACGGCGAGTGGGTCGACGACCAGCAGGTCCAGCTCGACGAGGTCGTCGACGAGGATACCGGCGAGGCCGCCGGCATCGACTCCGAGTTCGAGGAGATCGTCGCAACTGTCGAGGACGGGGTCGACGGCGACGATGCCGAGGAGACCACCAGCGCGCTCCGCGCGCACCAGGCCGCCTTCGGCTACACGACGGACTCGATGAACCACCTCGTGAAGCCGATGGCCGAGGCCGGGAAGGACCCCGTCGGCTCGATGGGTGACGACACGCCATTGTCCGTCCTCACGGACGTCGACCGCCCGCTGTTCACCTACTTCAAGCAGCTGTTCGCACAGGTGTCGAACCCGCCCATCGACTACATCCGCGAGGAACTCGTCACCTCGCTGGAGACGCGGCTGGGCCACCAGCGCAACCTCCTGTCGGAAACGCCCGAACACGCCCAGCAGCTCGTCGCGGACACGCCGATCCTATCGGACGACGAGACGGACGCGATCAAGGCGCTCGGCGACGACCCGGACGACGCGTTCGAAACGGCGGTCCTCGACGCGACTTACGATGCGGAAGGCGACATGGAAGCCGCCGTTGAGCGCCTCCGCAACGAGGCCGCCGCGGCCATCGAGGACGGCGCGGACGTGCTCGTCATCTCGGACCGCGAGGTCGGCCCCGACCGGCTCGCGATCCCGAGTCTGCTCGCGATGGGCGGCGTCCATCACCATCTCGTGCGAAACGGCCTGCGTAATCACGCGGGCATCGTCGTCGAGAGCGGCGACGCCCACGAGGTCCACCACGTCGCGACGCTCGTCGGCTACGGCGCCGACGCGGTCACGCCGTACCTCGCGTACGCGTCCATCGCGGACGTCGTCGCCGGCCCCGACGGCGCGGACGAGGCCGAAGCCATCGCCGCCTACCGGAAGGCGCTGGCGGACGGCCTCCTGAAGACGATGGCGAAGATGGGCATCTCCACGATGGAGAGCTACCAGGGCGCCCAGATCTTCGAGGCCGTCGGGCTCTCCTCCGATTTCGTCGCCGAGTACTTCGAGGGGACGGAGACCCGAACGGAGGGGATCGGTGTCGACGTTATCGAGCGGAACGCCCGGACGCGGCACGCGATGGCGTTCGGCGCGGATCCCGAACTCGAGACGACTGGCGAATACGAACACCGGACGCAGGGGATCAAGCACGGCTGGAACCCCGAGACGGTCGGGACGCTCCAGCAGGCGGTCCGCTCCGGCGACTACGAGCAGTACGGCGAGTTCGCGGAGCTCGTCAACGACCAGTCCGAGGAGCTCCAGACGCTTCGTGGGCTGCTCGAATTCGAGTCCGACCGCGACCCCATCCCGGTCGAGGACGTCGAACCGGTCGAGGACATCGTCGAGCGCTTCTCCACGGCCGCGATGAGCCTCGGTAGCATCTCGCCGGAGGCCCACGAGAACAACGCTATCGCGATGAACCGCCTCGGCGGGAAGTCGAACACGGGCGAGGGTGGCGAGCCCCCGGCCCGGTTCAACACGGAGAAGGAGTGTAACGTCAAGCAGGTCGCCTCCGGGCGCTTCGGCGTCACTGCGGAGTACCTCGCGAACGCCGACGAGCTGCAGATCAAGATGGCGCAGGGCTCGAAGCCCGGCGAGGGCGGCCACCTCCCCGGCAAGAAGGTCAACGAGATGATCGCCCACGTGCGCTGTTCGACGCCAGGTGTCGGGCTCATCTCGCCGCCGCCCCAGCACGACATCTACTCCATCGAGGACCTGAAGCAGCTCATCCACGACCTGAAGTCGGCAAACCCCGAGGCCGACGTCAACGTGAAGCTGGTCTCGGGCGCCAACATCGGCACCATCGCCACCGGCGTCGCGAAGGCGAACGCCGACGTCGTCCACGTCTCCGGGCACTCCGGCGGCACGGGTGCGTCGCCGAAGACCTCGATCAAGAACGCCGGCCTGCCCTGGGAGCTCGGCCTCGCGGAAACGAACCAGATGCTCCGCGCGACGGGCCTGCGCGACCGCATCCGCGTCACGGCCGACGGCGGAATGAAGACCGGCCGCGACGTCGCCGTCGCGGCGCTGCTCGGCGCCGAGGAGTACGTCTTCGGCACCGCCTCGCTGGTCACCGCCGGCTGCGTGATGGCCCGGCAGTGCCACGAGAACACCTGCCCGGTCGGCGTCGCGACCCAGCGCGAGGACCTCCGGAACCGCTTCCCCGGCCAGCCCGACCACGTCATCAACTACATGACGTTCATCGCGCAGGAGCTGCGCGAGATCATGGCCGAGCTCGGCTTCGAGTCCGTCGAGGAGCTGGTCGGTCGCCCGCACGTGCTCGAACAGCGCGAGACGGACCACGAGTCCGCCCAGCATCTCGACCTCTCGTCGGTCATCGCCGACCCCGCCGGCACCGAGCGCACGAAGACTCGCGAGCAGACCCACGAGATCGACGACGCGCTCGACTGGACGCTCATCGACCGCGCCTCGCCGGCCATCGAGGAGGGCGCCCCGGTGAGTATCTCGACGGACGTGAGCAACGTCGACCGTGCGGTCGGCGCGACGCTCTCGAACCGCGTCGCCACCGCGCCCGCCGGCCCGCTCCCGGACGACACCATCACCTGCCAGTTCGACGGCTACGCCGGCCAGAGCTTCGGCGCGTTCCTCGCGCAGGGCGTGACGATGGAGCTCACCGGCGCCGCCAACGACTACGTCGGTAAGGGCCTCTCGGGTGGGAAGCTCATCGTCAACACGCCCGACGACGCCGGCTACGAGGCCGACGAGAACGTCGTCGCGGGCAACGTCTGCCTCTACGGCGCCACCGACGGCGAAATGTACGTCAACGGCGTCGCCGGCGAGCGCTTCGGCGTCCGCAACTCCGGCGTCAAGGCCGTCGTCGAGGGCGTCGGCGACCACGGCTGCGAGTACATGACCGGCGGCGTCGTCGC
>JBDGPU010000171.1:0-6512 GCA_042219525.1 Halopenitus sp. | reverse complement strand
TGGGCGGTCGCGGCGCGGGTGCGGTGGCGCGCGCGAGCAACGCGTGCGAGGGAGGGCGGGGCGCGCCGCGCGGTGCGGTGCCGGCGCGCCCCGGCCGAGGCTGGGGAGGGCTGAGGAATTGCGGTTGCGGTGCTGTCGCTGTCGCTGTCGCGGTTGCTGGGCGGTGCTGTCCTGGCGGACTGAAAGGGCGACGGCCGGTCGCGCCGCAGGGGAGTCGCTCCGTCGACCCCTATCCGCGGCGGGCGGTGCTGAGAGCCGCGGATATGTCGCGGAGCGACCGCGAGCGGCCGAGGGCTTTCGAGGAGTTTGCGGTGCTGTCGAGAGCAAGACCGTATCACCTGTCCAAGCAAACTCAAAGCGAGCGGCCGAGAACTTCCCCGGTCCTTGCGTTGCTGTTAAGCGCAGCACCGCCCACTCCTTTAAATACTATTTATAGTCAAAGCGTCATATGACGTTCGAGGAGTCTGCGCTCCCGACGAGCACAACGACGTCCGCACCCGTCCAAGAACGTCGTTCAAATCGGCGTGATGTCGTCGTAGACGCGCCGAACCTCTTCGAGCACCACGTCGATGCTATCTTCCTCACTCCCGGGGACGTAGTCCCAGACAGTCATTTCCGGCCCGGAGAGCTTCTCGTCGCAAACGTCGTCGAGCAGTTCCTGCTGGTCCTCGGTCAGGTCGAGGTCGCCGTCTGAAATCGAGACACGGTCCGCCGTGACGTCGCCGTCGACGGTGAACGTGAGGTCCGCCCGGTCGAAGGTCGCGCCCGCGATACTGACGCCGTCGACCCGGACCGCGATGGCGGGCGATTCCCGGAGGCCGCCGAAGGTGTCGAGCACTTTCCAGTCGCGGTCCTCGAGCGCCTCCGCGAGTGCGTCCCGGCGGTCCATCGCGTCGGTCATTCGTTTCCCTCCTCACTTTCACCCTCGTCTTCGCTCTCCTCGCGTCGCTCGTCGAGGTACGCCTCGGCGCGGTCGAGCATCTCCTCGTCGAGGCCGATGAACACGCCACCCTCCTTCCCGCCGACGTACGTGTTCTCGCCCGACTCGATGATCTCGTTGATGTCGGGGTGCTCGACGTCGATGTGGGTCACCTGCGCACCGGATTCGGGGTCCTGCTCGTGGACGTACACCCTCGCGCCTTCGAGCTCGTGCTTCGACGGATGCGGCCCGGTCATTGACTGCGTTTCGACGGCCGACGGGAAAACGTGGATGGCCGGGGGCACTGTAGACGGCCGGGGTACAGTGGACGGCCGGGGTACAGTGGACGGTCGGGGTACCGTGGACGGCGGTGGCACGGCGGGCGACTTCAGACCCTGAACTCCGGGATTTTTCATCGCCGCCGACGGAGGCCATCGTGTGGACGTCGACGTCCTCGTCAGGGAACTGCGAGCGGGCCTCGCCGAGACGCGCCAGTACCTCCTGTCGCATCACGAGCCGGCGGAGTACGACCGGTGCTATCGCGTCCGCGCTCGCGGGCGCGAGGAACACCTCTGCGCTCGCTGCCTCGGCGTCTATCCCGGGATCCTCGTCGGCCTGCTCGCCGTACGCTACGGCTGGGCCACGGACCTGCAGTTCCTCGCCGTCGGGACGTTGCCGGCGCTCGCGCTCGTCGACTGGACGCTGACCGCGCTCGGGGATTTCGACGGGACCAATCCGGTCCGGACGGGCACGGGCCTCGCGCTCGGTGTCGCCTACGGCCTGGGGCTGGGGCGCCTCCTCTTCGTCGGCGACGCGCGCGTCGTGGCCATCGGGCTCGGCTACGTCGTCGTCGCCGGCGCGCTCCTGCTCCGCTCGCTTCGCTCGTCGGGCGATCCGGAGCGCTGAGGTGAGCCCCGCCGCCTGCTAGGGATCCGCTGGCCTTCCGTACTTATTTGTGCTGGCGACGACAGTTCGAACTATGCCAGCGTCGCCAGACGATTCCGACGACACGCCTCCTGACGAGGAGACGGCCGACGAGACGGCCGCCGAGGACACCTCGTCGGACCCGTTTACGGAGCCGACGCCGACTGCGAGCGGTCCCGATATGGGGGCACCCGAGACGGGCGTCGACAGTGACGGTTCGGAGGTGTCCCCGCGGACGGACAGTCCCGAGGCGTCCCCGCGGACTGACAGCTCGCCCCCTGCCGAACCGGGGCCGGGTGGTCGTTCGCTCGCGCCAGACGAGCAGTACTGTCCTAGCTGTGGCGAACCGATCAAGAAGGCGGCCGAGATCTGCCCGGAGTGTGGCGTGCGCCAGCAGCCGGCCACGTCGACTGGGAAGGACCGGGTGACGGCCGGCATCCTCGCGCTGCTGCTCGGGGGAATCGGCGCGCACAAGTTCTACCTCGGCGAGACGGGCATGGGGATTCTCTACCTGTGTTTCTCCTGGACGCTCATCCCTGCACTGGTCGGCTTCATCGAGGGCATCCTCTACCTCACCAAATCCGACGCCGAGTTCGAGCGGACGTACGTCAACTGAGATGGGACGGTCGAAAGACGTGGACGAGGTGTTCTGTACGGCCTGCGGCGTCCGCATCAAGCGCGCTGCGGCCCACTGTCCCCACTGTGGCGTCGCCAACGAGTGGCACGACCCGTCGGCCGCGCCGGCGCGGAACCGCGAGCGTCGCGGGCGCGATGACAGTCGCGACCGAGGGGGTAGTCGAGGTCGGGACCGCAACGGCAACCGCGACAGCGACCGCAACGGTAATCGCGACAGCGACCGCAACGGCAACCGCGACAGCGACCGCAACGGCAACCGCGACCGCAACGGCAACCGCGACCGCAACGGCAACCGCGACCGCAACGGCAACCGCGACCGCAACGGCGCCCAGTCGCCCCGACGAGAGGCCGAGACTTTCGACCAGCGAACGCCGAGTGAAGTCCAGGCGACCCGCGATGCCGCGGAGGGGCGCGACGCCGACACGACCCATCACGGCACGGCCGCGACGGGGACGGAGTCGGACACGAGCGAACGCGCTGACGCGCGGTCGGGCAAGTGGTGGTACGGGGTCGCGGCGTTCGGCGTCACGTGGGGCCTGGTCCTCGGCGCGTGGGCGGCGGGAATCCAGCACGGCGCGCTCGCCGTCCTCGCGCTGCTGGCGTGGGCCGGGTTGCCGGCGTCGCTCGCGCGGGACATCGGATTCGTCCGCCAGCAAAGCGACTGGCAGCCGTCCGCCGGGCCGTGGGCCTTCGGGGCGCTGGTACCGGTGTTCAACCTCGTCCTCGTGCTCGTCTACCTGATCCGCCGGCACGAGGTCCTCGGAACACCCTGAGCCGGGAGCTTCCGGTTCCGGATCGGCCGAGAGTGGGCGTGTGAATGGCTGTCAACCATGTGTACCGCTCTCGTCCGGCGGTCCGTCACGGAACCCTTATCAGTGGGCGTCGCATCTGTTTAATTGCAATGTCTACCGGAACGGTTGACTTCTTCAACGACACTGGCGGCTACGGTTTCATCGAGACTGAGGATGCTGACGACGACGTCTTCTTCCACATGGAAGATATCGGCGGTCCCGATCTCGAAGAGGGTCAGGAAGTCGAGTTCGACATCGAAGAGGCTGACAAGGGCCCGCGCGCGACTAACCTCGAGCGCCTGTAAGCTGGTCCCAGTCTGACGTATCGGCATGCTGCTAAATTTTGCGTTTTCTCACACCGACGAGCGACAGCGTCGCTAGTCGTCCCACGGATTCACTGAATAGACACCGTACTCGGCGTCCAGCGACCGCGTCTCCTCGGTCTGGAGCGCGCAGAGAAAGGTGAGCCCGCAGACCTCGGCGCCGGCCTCCTCGAGCAGGTCGATGGCGACGTTGAGCTGTGAGGCCGTCTCGACATAGTCGTCGACGACGAGCACGCGCCCGCCGTCCGGGACCATCCGGCGGTCGAGTTCGAGCGTCTTCTCCTGCCCCGTCCAGTCGACGCAGTCGTCGGCGAGCCGGTACCGCTCGGCGATGGGGAGCTTTCCGCCCTTGCGGATCGAGATGAACCCGGCATCGAAGTCGCGGGCGAGCGCGGCGCCGGGGATGAACCCCAGCGCGTCGATGCCGGCGACGAACGCCGGGTCGACCCCGGTCGCCTCGCGCATGTCGTCGAGGGCGGCCGCGAAGTGGTCCGGGTCGGCGAACACGTTGGGGACGTTCGACCGGTACTCGGCGCTCGCGATCAGCTCGCGATACGTCTCCCACTCCATGTCCCGTGTGTACGGGCGGGTCGGGTTGTAGTTTCGGGGCCCGTGCTGCGTCAGCCTTGACCCCAGCAGACCGGTTCCACCTCGCCGCTCGCTCTCCTTTTCCGTTCGCTCGGCGTAGGCTCGGCCAGTGACCGTCACGACCCTCCACGACCCGAGCCACCGGGAGGCCCTGTGGGAGCTCGAATCAGCCTTCGAGCGCGGGGCCCTCATCACCGTCTTCGGGCGCTGCACCGTCGACTACGATGGGCGAGCGTCGTCGGAGCTCGGACCTGGTGCCAGGTTGGTCATCCTGAAACCGGACGGCGCTGCCCTGGTCCACACCGACGAAGGGCGGACGCCCGTCAACTGGCAGCCGCCAGGGTCGGAACACCACGCCGCGGTCCGGGACGGCCAGCTCCGGATCCGCTCGGAGCGCACGAACCCGACCGAGTCGCTGACCCTGCAGTTCACCGCCGTCGACGAACTTTCCGCGATGGCCGTCACCGGCGGCCGCGACCTCGAACTCCACGGGAGCGAGGCCGACCTGAAGCGGCGCGTGCTGGACCATCCCGAGCTGATCGAGGCCGGGTTCGAGCCGCGCGAGACCGAGCGCGAGAGCAGCGCGGGCCCGATGGACGTCTTCGTCGTCGACAGCGACGACCGCCCGACCGTCGTCGAGCTCAAGCGCCGGCGCGTGGGCCCGAGTGCGGCCAATCAGCTCGCCCGGTACGTCGCCGCCCTCCAGCGGGAGCTCGGCGACGACGTTGGGGTCCGCGGCGTCCTCGTTGCCCCGTCAGTGACCGACCGCGCGGCGGCGCTGCTCGCCGAGGAGAGCTTCGACCATGTCGCGCTCGAGCCCGTGGCGGACGCCGATGCCGAGTCGGAATCGGTCGAAACGGAGCGCGGGGAGGTGACGGATGGAGCCGACGACGAATCAGCTGCACGGCCTGTAGACGAGGATTCGCCCGACGGCGATGGCGAAAGCGCTGGCGACGGCGCTGGCGACGGCGAGGTCGGGGGCCAGGACGGGCCGACCGAGGACGCCCCGGAGGCGGCCTCGGTTGGCGCGGTCGAGAGCGGTGGGTCGGACGCCTGAACCGGCGTGGGAGCGGCTCACAGCCCGGTGTCTGGCGATCCTTTCGAAGCCTTTATTCACACGCTGGGCGTTTTCGGCAACAACTAACCATGAGTGAGAAACCGGCCTCCATGTACCGGAACATTAGCAAGCCCTCGTACACGCGGCGCGAGTACATCACGGGCATTCCGGGTTCGAAGATCGCACAGCACAATATGGGTAACCTCGAGTCCGAGCCCGACGACTACCCCGTCGAGATCAGCCTCCGCGTCGAGGAGGAGCTCCAGATCCGCCACGGCTCGCTCGAGAGCGCGCGCCTGTCGGCCAACCGCCACCTCCTGAAGGAGCTCGGCGAGGGCAACTACAAGATGATCCTGCGCAAGTTCCCCCACCAGGTCATCAGGGAGAACAAGCAGGCGACCGGCGCGGGTGCGGACCGTGTCTCCGACGGCATGCGTCAGGCGTTCGGCAAGCCGGTCGGCACCGCCGCCCGCATCGACGCCAACGAAGTCGTCTTCTCGGCTTACTGCCAGCCCGAGCAGGCTGAAGCCGTGAAGGAGGCCTTCCGCCGCGCCTACAACAAGGTCTCGCCGCCCTGCCGCATTACGGTCGAGCGCGGCGAAGAGCAGCTCATCTCGTAAGCAGTTCGACCTTCTTCGATTTTTCATTCCGATTGCATAGTCACTTGGCTGTTCTGGGGGCCGGTTCTCACTACTCTCGGTTGCTCTCGATTCAAAGTTGGCTGAGCAGGTGCAGACGCTGTTACACTTGACAGCACCGCAAACGCCCAGAAAGCCCTCGACCGCTCGCTATGATTTGCTCAAGCAGGTGATACGGTCTTGTGCTCGACAGCACCGCAGACACCTCGAAAGCCCTCGGCCGCTCGCGGTCGCTCCGCGACATATCCGCGGCTCTCCGCCTCGAAAGACGGTCCGGGCTGCCTGCAGTAGCGGGCTGCCGGGCTGCGACTTTCTGGTCTTCGTTCGCTCCGCTCACGAAGACACCGCCCGCCGCGGATAGGGGTCGTCGGAGCGACTTCCCTCCGGCGCGACCGGACGTCGCCCTTTCAATCCACCAGGACAGCACCGCGAGAGCACCGCAACAGCACCGCAACCGCAATTCCACAGTCCTCCCCAGCCTCGGCCGGGGCGCGCCGGCACCGCACAGCTCGGCGCGCCACCGGCCTCCCTCGCACGCGTTGCTCGCGCGCGCCAACCACACCCGCACCGCGACCGCTCAGCAGCCGCCGCGAGCGACGCCCCGGCCACCACTCGGTGGGCGGGACTGAAAGGGGC
>JBDGPU010000122.1:0-6514 GCA_042219525.1 Halopenitus sp. | reverse complement strand
ACATCGCCCACGACGCCGACGCCTGGGAGGTCGACCGCGAGGAGTTCTTCGGCATTCGCTCGGGGGGCGGGACGAAGATCTCCTCGGCATACGAACTCGCTGCGGAGCTGCTTTCGGCGTACCCCTGGAACGAGTGGAACCGGTTCGTCTTCGCCGCCGGCGACTCCGAGAATACCGCCAGCGACACGACCGAATCGGTCATCCCGCTGATGGAGGCGATCGACGCGAACCTTCACGCGTACGTCGAAACGCAGCCGGGTCGGTCGCGGCGGAGCGCGACGCACGCGGAGGACGTCGACGACCACTTCGAGGACGGCGACGACGTGGCCGTCACGCGCGTGTCGGAGCCCGACGACGTGCTCGGCGCCATCGAGACGATCCTCAGCACGGAGACGGAACCATGACTCGGGACAAGCGACGCGAACGGAAACGCATCGCGCGGGAGCTCGAACCGGTCGTTGACGACGCGCGACTGCTGGCAGAGAAGCTCGGCCTCGACGGCCACCCGGTGAACTACTGGATCGTCGACTACGACGAGATGAACCAGCTCATCGCGTACGACGGGTTCCCGGAGCGCTACCCACACTGGCGCTGGGGGATGAAGTACGAGCGCCAGCGCAAGCAGGACCGCTACGGCGCCGGCAAGGCCTTCGAGATCGTCATCAACGACGGCCCGGCCCACGCCTACCTGCAGGAGTCGAACAGCCTGGCGGACCAGAAGGCGGTCATCACGCACGTCGAAGCCCACGCCGACTTCTTCAAGTCCAACCGCTGGTTCCGGCCGCTGGGCGAGGCGGTCAACGCGGTCGACATGCTCGAACGCCACGCTGACCGCATCGACTCGTACATGCGCGACCCGGAGATCGAGCGCGACGAGGTCGAGCGCTTCATCGACAGCGTGCTCACGCTCACCGACACCATCGACCAGCACCAGCCCGTCGACCAGGTGCTCGGCGACGAGGGCGCGCCGGAGGACCTCGACGAGCCATTCGAGGCACTCGACCTCTCCGAGGAGGTCCGGGAGGAGGTGTTCGAGTCGGCGGTCGACGACGCCGAGGACGAGAAGGGTGGCGACAGCGAAGGCGCCGCCGAGGCCGCCAGCGACGCCGACGGCGCGCGCGACGTGCTCGCGTACCTCCGCGAGCACGGCAAGCAGTACGACGCGGACGCGGAGCGCGCGGTCGAGATGGAGGACTGGCAGACCGACGTGCTGGAGATGCTCCGGCGGGAGGCGTACTACTTCGCCCCGCAGCAGATGACGAAGGTGCTCAACGAGGGGTGGGCCGCGTACTGGGAATCGATCATGATGGGCGAGGAGGCGTTCGCCGACGCCGACGAGTTCCTCACGTACGCCGAGCACCAGGCACGCGTCCTCGGGTCGGAGGGGTTCAACCCGTACAAGCTCGGCAAGGAGCTGTGGGAGCACGTCGAGAACGTGACAAATCGCCGCGAGGTGGTCGAGCAGCTGCTCCGCGTCGACGGCGTCTCGCCGCACACCTTCCACGACGAGGTCGACGTCGACGCCGTGCTCGACCGGCTGGAACCGACGCCGCCGCTGGACGCCATCTCGGCGGACTCGCTCGACCGGCTGGCCGACCTCGACCCCGCCAAGGTCGACCACGAGGCGCTCGACCGTGCCCGGTCCGGCGAGTTCGACGTGGGCGAGCAGCCGTGGCGCGTGCTCAACTATAAGGGGCTCGCGGAGCGCCACTTCTCGCTCACGAAGCCGCAGCACCGCGGCTTCCTCGGGCGGATCGACCACGAAGAGCTGGAGCGGATCGACCGCTACCTGTTCGACGATGCCGTCTACGACAGCGTCGACGATGCGCTCGCGGACGTCGACTACACCGCGGGCTGGGACCGGCTCTACGAGGTGCGGGAGAGCCACAACGACGTGACGTTCCTCGACGAGTTCCTCACGCCGGAGTTCGTCCGCGCGAACGACTACTTCACCTACGAATACAGCCACACGGCCGGCGAGTTCCGCGTCTCGGGGACCGACCCCGACTCCGTCAAGCGGAAGCTGCTGTTGCAGTTCACGAACTTCGGGAAACCGACCGTCGCCGTCGCCGACGGTAACTACGAGAACCGCAACGAGCTCCTCTTGCACCACGAATACAACGGCGTCCAGCTGGACGTCTCGCAGGCGACCGAGACGCTGAAGCGCGTCTTCGAGCTGTGGGGGCGCCCCGTGAACCTGAAGACCATCGTCAAGACGACCGACGAGGAGGACGACCGGCAGCGCCTCGGCGACGAACCCAACCGGAGCGAGGAGGGCAAGCTCCTGCGGTACGACGGCGACTCGGTGGAGATGGCGGACCTCGCGTGGAGCGAGGTCGAGGACATCGTCGCCGAGGGCATCGATTACGACACGAAACCTGACGAGTGGCTCTGAGAGCTTCGGCGGCAGCGTCGACCGCGCCGCCTCGTCGCCGCCACCCCCGCAGCCGACCTCGCCGCCGTCGACCGCGCCGCCTCGTCGCCGCCACCCCCGCAGCCGACCCCACCGCCTCCGTCGCCACCGATCTCGCCGCCGCCGTCGCGTTCCGGCGAACACCTAAATCCCCGTCGGCCGTTTCGCCGACCCAAAGGCACATTTACGCGCGCCCCCAAACATTGACAACGAATGTCTCAAAGCCCGTCACTGCCCGACCGTCCTCGTCTCGAACTCGATCCCGAGATGAGCGAGACGGAACGGCTCGAAGCGATCCGGCAGCACTTCGAACGGATCGTGCAGGTGAACGAGGAGCTTGAAGAGCGCCTCGACGCCGCCCAGGAGCGCCGCGGTGAGCTGAAGACCGACGTCGACCAGCTGAAACGCGAGAACGAGGTCCTGAAGACCTCCTCGCTGTACATCGCATCCGTCGAGGAACAGACGGACAACGGCGTCGTCATCAAGCAGCACGGCAACAACCAGGAAGTGCTGACGGAGGCATCGAGCCACCTCGAAAGCGACCTGGAGCCGGGCGACCGCGTCGCCATCAACGACTCGTTCTCCGTCCAGTCGATCCTCGACGACGAGACCGACGCGCGGGCGCAGGCGATGGAAGTGGTGGAGTCGCCGGACGTCACCTACGACGAGATCGGCGGCATCGACGACCAGATCCGGGAGGTCCGCGAGGCCGTCGAAGACCCGCTTGACAACCCCGACATGTTCGAGGAGGTCGGCGTCGACCCGCCGAGCGGCGTCCTGCTGCACGGCCCGCCGGGTACCGGGAAGACGATGCTCGCGAAGGCCGTCGCCAACGAGTCCGACGCGACCTTCATCAAGATGGCCGGCTCCGAGCTCGTCCGGAAGTTCATCGGCGAGGGCGCGCGCCTCGTCCGTGACCTCTTCGAGCTCGCCGCCGAGCGCGAGCCCGCCGTTATCTTCATCGACGAGCTGGACGCCGTCGCCGCCAAGCGGACGGACTCGAAGACCTCCGGCGACGCCGAGGTCCAGCGGACGATGATGCAGCTGCTCTCGGAGATGGACGGCTTCGACGACCGCGGCGAGGTCCGGATCATGGCCGCGACCAACCGCTTCGACATGCTCGACGACGCCATCCTCCGCCCCGGTCGCTTCGACCGCCTCATCGAGGTGCCGAAGCCGAACGCCGAGGGCCGCGAGAAGATCCTCGGCATCCATACGCAGGACATGAACATCGCGGACGACGTCGACCTGACCGAACTCGCCGCCGACCTCGACGACGACTACAGTGGCGCGGACGTCGCGTCGCTGGCGACGGAGGCCGGCATGTTCGCCATCCGCGACGGCCGGACCGAGGTCCGCCACGAGGACTTCGAGGACGCCCGCGACAAGCTCGCGGAGGCCGAGGAAACGGCCGACCGCGCGATCAACTACCAGTACTGACGGGTTCGCGCGTTTCGCGCTCCCACGGCCGATAGCTGCTTTGCGACCCGCACTTCTTGACATCCTCCCCGCCCTGAAGGGCGAGGATTCCCGCGTTGGGATATTGTGGTTTACGACGTGACCTGGTCTTGAGGTGCGAACGCACCAGTTTCTTTGTCAAACAGGAACGTCGATGGCTGTGCCAACCAGCCGTTACTCCTATTCACCGACAGATTCGGTGAACTCGGAGATACTTTCTGTCGAATGTTCTCAGCACCGTTCACATCTGCGTTCGCCACCGTCTCGCACTCGTCACAGACGTACAACCCGCGTTCAACACGGTTCGCGTCCCGCTTCCGGCCACAGCACGAACACGACTTCGACGTATCACGCTCCGATACTTGCTCGACCGTGATGCCTTCCATCTCGGCTTTGTATTCTAGCAAGCCGGTGAAACGGTCGAACGCCCACGAGTGCAGATTGAGGTTTCCGCGTTTGCCCCAGTTCTTCGACTCGCCGTTCTCCTCGTCCTCGCGGATCCCAGAGAGGTTGCCAACCACAATCGTTCCAACACCTTCCTCAACACATCGCTGGACGATCTGTTTAGAGAGGGTGTGGAAGTAGTGGGAGCGGCGAGCCGATTTCTTCTGGTTCAACCGATTTGCTTGCTCGGAATCGGAGTCATCACAGCGAGCGATGCGTTTGCTGAAGTAGTAGTCGTCCTGCTTCAAGCAGTTGAGTGGGTACAGTTCGCTGTGGCCGTCTTCGTAGGCGAGAGCGGCGAAGTTGTTGACGCCGAGGTCAACACCCACCGTCTTCTCACCGGGTGCTTCAGAAACCTCGATCTCGACCTTGCACACGAAGTGCAACTCCCACTCCTCACCAGTCCAGACGACCCTGACTTGTTGAACACTCTCCACGGCAGATAGGTCAACGTCAGGCCGAGTCTGATATTCGCAGAGGATGAAGTCCGACCAATACTCCTTGAGGTTCGAGCCTTTGCTAAGCCGGACTCTCCCGTACTCGGTGTCGAGTTTGAAGCCAGCGGCTTTGAACGTGACTGTGCTTCGCGGGTGTTCGTCACCGTGTTTGCGGTACTTCGGCGGGTTCGCCCGCTTGTCTCCGTTGCGCCGTTTGCCGTACCAGCCGTTGAACGCCTCAGCGAGTTCTTGAAGGACTCGCTGACTTGACTGAGAATGCAGGTCATCGTAGCGTTCGTGCGACTTCAGGTACGCGGTGAGTTCGGTGTGACTGGGAATGTGGCCGATTTCACTCCACACACGATCGCAGACCCACCGCCCAACGTTCCAGAGTTTCGAGGCTGCGAACCCGAGCGAATCAAGGCCGTCAGACACCTGTTGCTGGTTCCGTATGGAAGCAGTGTAGGCACGGGTGACGACCTTCTTCGCCATGGGTAACCTATGTAATTAAACTTACTTGAAGATACGGATGACGCAACGTGGAATATCCTGCCGTGCAATCGAACGGTGAATTCTGTAGTCGATTGTCGGATTCATCCCCGCCCTAAAGGCGGGGCTTTCTCCTATGTACTTCCGTAACTCCTTAGCGCCGCAAGCGTCTACGAACGCCTAATGAGTACTATTCACGTCGCCAGCGGGGTCGGGGTGGCGCCCACGGAGATGGCCGCCTACGACGCCGCGCTGGCCGACGCGAACCTCCACAACTACAACCTCGTCACGGTCTCCTCCATCGTCCCCGCGGAGGCCGACGTCGAGCAGGTCGACACCGCGCCCGACCTCGGCCCCGCAGGCAACCGGTTGACGGTCGTGCAGGCGCGGGACGTCGCCGAGCCGGGCGCGGACGTCGACGAGCTCGCTGCGGGTCTCGGCTGGGCGACCGGCCCGGGACCGGGCCTCTTCTACGAGGTCTCCGGCGGCGACCGCGACGGCGTTCGGTCGGCGATCCACGACGGGCTCGACGCCGGCGCGGAGCTTCGCGACTGGGAGCTGACCGACCGGGAGCTGTGTGTCGAGTCGGCTGAGCCCGTCGAGGACGCGTATACGTGCGTTATCGTGCTGGCCGCATACGGCGAATCCGAACCGATTCTATGAGTGGCGGGTGGCGATGGCATTTCTGCTCGATTGGTGGTTTGAGTAACAGATAGAGACGCCGTTGCACTTGCCAGCACCGCAGACTCCTTGAAATCCCTCGGCCGCTCTTGCTTATAAACTGTACTTAAACGAGCAGGTGCAGATCCTGCTGCACTCGACAGCAACGCAGACACCTCGAAAGCCCTCGGCCGCTCTTGCTTATATGCTGATTAGAGCAGGTGATACGGTCTTGCTCTCGACAGCACCGCAAACGCCCAGAAAGCCCTCGGCCGCTCGCGGTCGCTGCGCGGGATATCCGCGGCTCTCCGCACAGCCCGCCGCGTATAGAGCCCGTCGCAGCGACTCCCCTGCGGCGCGACCACTGGAAGACGTTCCGGGCTTCCGTTGCGTCTCTCGGCACCGCCCGACGGACGGGTCCGGGCTGCGACTTCCATGGTCTCGTTCGCTAAGCTCACGAGAGCGACCGTCGCCCTTTCAGTCCGCCGGGAGAGCACAGCACCGCAACCGCGACAGCACCGCGACAGCAACCGCGACCGCAACCGCGACCGCAACGCCACCGCACAGCAACCGCAATACCTCAGTCCTCCCCAGCCTCGGCCGGGGCGCGCCG
>JBDGPU010000187.1:0-6542 GCA_042219525.1 Halopenitus sp. | reverse complement strand
CGGTCGCGGCGCGGCTGCGGTGGCGCGCGCGAGCAACGCGTGCGAGGGAGGCCGGTGGCGCGCCCAAGCGTTGCGGTGCCGGCGCGCCCCGGCCGAGGCTGGGGAGGACTGAGGAATGCGGTTGCTGGGCGGTTGTGGTGCCGTTGCCGTCGCGGTTGCTGGCCTGGTGGACTGAAAGGGCGAAGGCCGGTCGCGCCAACGGGGAGTCGCTCCGGAGACCTCTATCCGCGCGGGCTGTGCGGAGAGCGCGGATATGTCGCGTCGCGAGAAATCGAAGATTTCTCGGAGCCCAAAAATCTCCGATTTTTGAGGAGAGCGACCGCGAGCGGCCGAGGGCTTTCAAGGAGTCTGCGTTGCTGTCAAGAGCAAGACCGTGTCACCTGTTCAAACCTGTTTATAAAGAGCTACCGAGGGCTTTCTGGGTGTTTGCGGTACTGTCGAAGGCAAGACCGTATCACCTGTTCAAATCTGCTTATAAAGAGCGGACAAGAGATTCCAGACTGTCGCTGTCCCGGACAGGTCCATATCACCCGTTCAATCCTATTTATAAAGAGAAAGCACCACCCGGTTCTCAGAATCGCCCCCTACTCGCGGAGTTTATCACCCCACCGTCCCCTTCTGTAGTTCATGAGCGAGGCCGACGAGCCGGCGGTCGAGGAGACGGCTGCCGCCACCGACACCGGTCGGGAGATCTGGATCGAGAAATACCGACCGCAGACGCTCGACGACATCCACGGACAGGAGGACATCGTCGAACGCCTGCAGAGCTACATCGACGAGGACGACATCCCCCACCTGCTGTTCGCGGGGCCGGCCGGGATCGGGAAGACGACGGCCGCGACGGCCATCGCGCGCGAGATCTACGGCGACGACTGGCGCGGGAACTTCCTCGAACTGAACGCCTCCGACCAGCGCGGGATCGACGTCGTGCGCGACCGGATCAAGAATTTCGCGCGCTCGTCGTTCGGCGGCTACGACCACCGGCTCATCTTCCTCGACGAGGCCGACTCCCTCACGGACGACGCCCAGTCCGCGCTGCGCCGGACGATGGAGCAGTTCTCCGACAACACGCGCTTCATCCTCTCGTGTAACTACTCGTCGAAGATCATCGACCCGATCCAGTCGCGGTGTGCCGTCTTCCGCTTCTCGCCGCTCTCGGACGAGGCCGTCGCGGGCCAGGTCCGCGAGATCGCGAAGGCCGAGGACATCGAGATCACCGAAGAAGGCCTGGACGCGCTCGTGTACGCCGCCAACGGCGACATGCGGCGCGCGATCAACTCGCTGCAGGCCGCGGCGACGACCGGCGAGGTCGTCGACGCCGAGGCCGTCTACGCGATCACCGCGACCGCGCGACCGGAGGAGATCGAGGGGATGGTCCGGGACGCACTCGACGGCGACTTCTCGAAGGCGCGCGCGACGCTGGACACGCTGCTGACGGACACCGGGATGGCCGGCGGCGACATTATCGACCAGCTCCACCGCTCCGTCTGGGACTTCGACCTCGCCGAGCGCGAGGCGGTCCGGCTGATGGAGCGCGTCGGGGAGGCCGACTACCGGATCACCGAGGGCGCCAACGAACAGGTCCAGCTGGAGTCGCTGCTCGCGTCGCTGGCGATCGACGACTGAGGCTGCGAAACGGCTCTGTTTTAAAAGCGACCGCGTCCCCTACCAGTAGCTGGAAATACAGTTTTCCTTATTTAGTGTTCACGGTGAAAACTGAGTCTCTCGAATCAGTCAAGACAGAGAATATGTTCGTCAGCTTATCCTGCCAAAGCACGCAGTAAACCGATGCAACAACCTTCTCTAATGTTCAATCACGCGCTGTTCGGAAGATAGGGAAGTGGACTCACTGGGCAAAACATCGGTGATTCCTCGAGAAGATGTCGTAGTACACGGATGTGGCCGCTACCGATGAGCAAAACAATACGGTCATCATCGGCATTCATTGTTCGCCAGAGGTGATGGACAATTCGGATATTCCGTTCGTACCAGTATGCCAGTGCAATTGGACTACCGAACGGTTCATCCACTTCCCGAATACCCCTGTCGAACATCATGTCGTGATTTTTGCGGAGATTGCTTTCTCCGTTCACCCACGCTAAATACTCGGGGATGGTTGACGACTCGAGTTGTTCGTCCCCTTCGGCTTTGGTTGTTTCCCGGTCTTCCACCGTGAGGGCTGTTTTCCGATTTGAGTCAATGTCTCTATTCTCGAATGGATCTGGGTCATATCGAGATTCTTTGGGATGCTCATCAACTGCAGGAACGTAGTCGTGGTCAAGACGGTCAGCCAGCCGAAATCCAACTTGAACGACCTCGCTCCGACACTCACTATTCCGTTCGTTGCGCCGTGGGTGTGGCGCGGGAAATGTCTCTTCGCGGTCGTATTCACGTTCCCCTGACTGATATTCCTTAAAGCGATTGTTTACTTCCTCATCACGGTCGTATGGTCGCTCAACTGCAACACGATGAGGCTCCCACTCCGCGAGATCGTCCACCAACTCACGTAGTTCGGCTTGCCGATCGTCTGCAAGAACGTCATCGGCGTCCACATTCACCTCGTCTAACCCCGGATTATCCATATGATACGTACCCAATAACATCACGCGTACCTGCTCCGACTCACAGCACGGCCAACCCTTCGGGACATTCTTGGGATTCTTATTGGTTGTCATTGGTCAGTCACGTTCACGTTTAGGAATAAATCTATCCCGCGACGTTCGATTGATACGCAACCTTCTGAAATAGCGATTACAGCCTATTTCTGAAAAATGAGACCGTGTTTCTAACTACTGCTACAGCTCCGGCTGGATGTAGACGATCGCGACGCGGTCGTCGGCCTCTTTCAGCTTTCGCTCGATCTCCGCGAGGTCCTCGTCGACGTCACCGGTGACCAGCTCGGGGTCAAAGCTCACGTTCGCCGTGACGAGGAGCTGCTGTGAGCCGATGAACATCGTCCGGAGGTCGTCGACGTGGGCGACGCCCTCGTGGTTCTCGACGATCGCCCGGAGCTCGTCCTCGACCTCCTCGGCAACGCTCTCGCCGACGATGAGCCGCTTGTTCTCGACCGCGAGCGCGATCGCGAACACCATCAGGAGGACGCCGATGACCGCTGCGCCGAGCGCGTCGTAGATCGGGTTCCCCGTGATGCGCGTGGCGACGATCCCGAAGAGGGCGACCACGAGGCCGACGAGGGCGACGCTGTCCTCCGTGAACGCGGTCAGCGTCGTCAGATCGCTCGTGCGCGAGAAGGCCTCGCGGTAGCCCGACCAGCTGTACACCTTCATCTGCCGGAGCAGTTCCTTCCGGGCCTTGACGAACGCGTACGACTCGAAGGCGATGGCGCCGAGCAGGATGGCGACGTTCACCCAGAACGCCTCGACCGGAAGCGGGATGTCGACCGTGTATCCGAGGAACTCCGCGGCGCCGGCCTCCGCCGCGTGGCCGCCGTGGGTGATCTCCGCGTAGCCGTGCTTCAGGCTCTCCCAGCCGGCGATGCCGAACAGGAGCACGGAGACGAGGAACGCGTAGAAGAACTGTGCCTTCCCGTAGCCGAAGGGGTGTTTCTCGCTCGGCTCCTGCTGGCTGTACTTGATCCCGACGAGGAGCAGCACCTGGTTCCCCGTGTCGGAGATGGAGTGGTACGTCTCCGCCAGCATCGACGGGCTTCCCGTCAGCAGGAAGCCCAGGAACTTCAACACCGCAATCCCGGCGTTTGCGATCATCGCGGCGATAACGACGCCGGTGCTTGCCCCTGCCATGTGCCGATCCATATGCGGTGGGCGGAAAACCGTTGTCCCGCGGATTCGCCCCGCGGTGGCGTCCGTTGGGGCGTCGATCGAAGCCGACCGACGCCGATCGGCGCCGACTCGCCGGCGGAACGCCGTCGTTTTGCCACCCCCTTCCGTAGCACCGTGCATGCTCACCGTCGTCTCCGACACGCACGCCACGGAGGACCATCGGCTGGAGGGGCGAACGCTCGAGGCCGTCAGGTCGGCCGACCTCGTCGTCCACGCGGGCGACTTTTATACGGAGACCGTCCTCGACGCGTTCTACGAGGAGGCGGACACGCTCCGGGCGGTCTACGGCAACAACGACGACAGCGCGACGCGCGAGCGACTCCCCGAGGAGCGCGTCGTCGAGTACGCGGGGATCCGCTTCGCCGTAACCCATCGGCGACGTGGCGGCGCGACCGCCCTGACGCTGTTCGGTCGCGAGCGCGACGCCGACGCGGTGATCTTCGGCCACAGCCACCGGCCGACGTTCGACGACTCCGGGGCGATTCCGCTCCTGAACCCGGGGAGTCACGCGCAACCGCGCGGGAACCAACCCGCGCACGCTGAACTGGAGCGGGTCGAGGACGCCGAGTGGGTGGACGACGCCGCCGTTGGCGAGAGCGATTCTGAAAGCCCTGCGCTGGCTGGCAGACTGGTCACCCCCGACGGCGAGATCTTCGAGCGATTCAGGATTTCAAAAGCGTCGTCTTAGGCACGGCCGACCGAGGTCGACACGATTGGTGAATACCCCGTCGATGAGGGAGGTCTGGACGGGAGGCGACGGTCTGGACGGGAGGCGACGGTGGACGGGAGGCGACGGTGGACAGGAGGCGACGGTGGACAGGAGGCGACGGTGGACGGGAGGCGACGGTGGACAGAAGATAACCGCCGGAACCGCCGACGCGCGGTCGCGGACAACTGGGGTGAATCTGGATGGGGTGGGTGGGTACCGAGCGCGACCGCCGCGTCGGCGCCGGCGAGCCTCGGAGGGCCGAAGCGGGTGAGGCAATTCGACGTAGTTCGGGCGGGAGTATATAAGTAAGCTAAGCACAAACGGCCGTTTTAGCAACCCCCGTCGGCGACGAATCCGCCGCTCAGCGTGCTCGGAGCACCACGCCGAAACGCCTAACCGGGAGCCGAGAATACCGCGGCACATGATTCCGAAAGATCCGGTGTTTATCGGCCTGCTCGTGGCGTTGCTAGGCCTCTTCTTCTTCCTCTTCCTGCTGGTTCGCCGCACGCTGGTGAGCCTGCGCGAAGGTTTCAGCGAAGGCAAGCAGTAATATGGAACTCGTCACCGTCGCCACGTTCCTCGTCGCCGGCGCAGCGAGCCTCTTCATGGCCTGGGCCATCGGCGCCGGGTCGTCGGGGTCGACTCCCTTCGCGCCCGCGGTCGGCGCGAACGCGATAGCGGTCATGCGGGCCGGCCTCATCGTCGGCGTCCTCGGCTTCCTCGGCGCAGTTCTCCAGGGCGCGAACGTCACGGAGGCGGTCGGCACCCAGCTCGTCGGCGGCGTGACGCTCACTGCGGGGGCGGCCATCGTCGCGCTGCTCACGGCGGCCGCGCTCGTCGCCATCGGCGTCTTCGCGGGCTACCCGATCGCGACCGCCTTCACCGTCACGGGCGCCGTCGTCGGCGTCGGCCTCGCGATGGGCGGCGAGCCGGCCTGGGCGAAGTACGCCGAAATCGTCACGCTGTGGGTCCTCACCCCATTCATCGGCGGCGGAATCGCCTTCGGCGCGGCACGCCTGCTCATCGCCGACCACCTTCCCGAGCGCCCGCTCACGGCCGGGATGGCCGGCGTGGTCGGCGTCGTTCTCGCGAACATCGGCTTCGCGCTCCTTGGTCCGGAGGGGGCAAACGGCTCCGTCGCGGGGGTGCTCGGCCCGAAACTCGGCCTCGGTCAGGTCGCCGGGGTCGCCCTCGGTGGCATGCTGGTGACGATCGGCGTCGCGGCGCTCGTCGGCCTCGTCGTCTACGTCGACCTCGGCCGCGATCGAGAGGGCGGTCAGCGCCGGTTCCTGCTGGTGATGGGGGCGCTCGTGGCCTTCTCGGCCGGCGGCTCGCAGGTCGGGCTCGCTATCGGCCCGCTCGTGCCGCTGCTCGGTGACGACATCCCGCTCACGGCGGTCCTCGCCGGCGGTGGCTTCGGCCTCCTGGTCGGCTCCTGGACGGGGGCCCCGCGGATGATCAAGGCGCTCGCGCAGGACTACGCCTCGATGGGCCCGCGGCGTTCCATCGCCGCGCTGATCCCGTCGTTCGCGATCGCGCAGACCGCCGTCGCGTTCGGCATCCCCGTCTCGTTCAACGAGATCATCGTCTCCGCGATCGTCGGCGCCGGCTACGCGGCCGGGGAAGCCGGCGTCAGCCGGAAGAAGATGCTGTACACGGTCCTCGCCTGGATCGGCTCGCTGGTGGTGGCGTTCGTTCTTGGATACGGAATCTACACATTCGGGGACTGGCTGTTCTTTTAAGCTGGTTTTAAGCACGTATTATAATGGAGTCGTGACTCCGGTTTGGGGTGTTCCGAGTCCTCACGTGATGCTAGTGGTACCTTCCGTCGACGCGAACTGATCCGGCCTCTCGCTACGTTGGGTTTGAGCAGGTGATACGGGCTTGCACTCGACAGCAACGCACATTACTCGAAAGCTCTCGGGTGCTCTTTATAAGCAGATTTGAAAAGGTGATACGGTCTTGCTCTCAACAACACCGCAAACACCCAGAAAGCCCTCGGCCGCTCGCGGTCGCTCCGCGACATATCCGCG
>JBDGPU010000018.1:0-6616 GCA_042219525.1 Halopenitus sp. | reverse complement strand
CAGCGCGACCGCCTCAGCGGCTGGGGCTTTCTGGGCATGCTGAGTGGTGTTGCCAACGAGGTCAACCGATCAAACCACGCAGGAAGCGACCGTCTCAGTGGCTGGGGCTTTCGAGACATGCTGAGTAGTGTCGCCAGCGCCGACAACCACACGAACCACACGAGTAGCAATTGTCTCTCCAGGTAGTGCTCTCGGGAATCTCTCTATGGAGTCGCTGCCGATAGACCTACCAAACACCCTAAAAGAAACTCCTCAACACGAGAAAACGGCGAAACGGGCCGGGTTCGAACCACGGTCGCTCCGCTCCCTGATTCGAATCCCTCCGTGGCGTTTTCACTGCTCACTTCGTTCGCAGGAAAACGGGCCGGGAGGGATTCGAACCCCCGACCGTCCGGTGACTTTCCCCACCACGAAACGTGATCGGGTTAAAAGCCGGACGCTCTCCCTAACTGAGCTACCGGCCCTCGAGTTACCTTAGCCACAGGGCACGCATAAGCGTTTACAAAACCGCGCCCCGCCGTCGACCCAAACGGTTTTCCCGGCCTCTCCCGACCCATCGCCAATGACCTTCGACCTCCGTGAGTTCACGGACCGACTCTGTCGGTTTCCGACGACCGCGGGCCACGAGGCGCCCGCAGCCCAGTGGATCCGCGACCGCCTCGACGACCTCGGCTTCGAGACCTACACCTGGGACGCCGATGCCGACCTGCTCGCTGACCACCCCTCCTTCCCCGACGACCTCGCCGCGGCCGACGTCGAGGGCCGAACCAGCGTCGCCGGCGCGTTCGCTTTCGGCGCGGCGACGCTCGACGGGGACGGGACGGACAGCGACGACGCCGCCGACCTCTACCCCACGCTCGTGCTGAACGGCCACCTCGACGTCGTTCCGACCGAACCGGACGAGTGGGACACGGACGCCTTCGAACCCGAGTGGCGCGACCGCGACGGCGAGCCGACCGCCGACCGCGACGAGGCGGTCACGCTCACGGCGCGCGGTGCGGCCGACATGAAGTCCGGCTTCGCAGCCTGCGTCGGCGCCGCGCTCGACCTTCGCGACGCGGTCGAGGCGGGTAACGTCGACCTCGACGCACGGGTCGTCGTCGAGGGCGTCGCCGGCGAGGAGGACGGCGGCTACGGCGCGGCGACCGCGGCCGCCGCGAACCCCTACCCCTTCGAGCGCGACGCGGCGCTCATCGCGGAGCCAACCGAGCTCCGGCCCGTCGTCGCCTGCGAGGGGAGCCTGATGGCCGAACTCGAACTGTCGGGCCGGAGCGCCCACGCGGCCACGCGCTGGGTCGGTGAGGACGTCCTCCCGGATTTCGAGCGGATCCGTGCGGCCTTCCGCGAGCTCGAAACCGAGCGCGGCGAACGCGTGACACACCCGCTCTACGAGGAGTTCCCGGTCCCCTGGCCGGTCGTCGCTGGCCGCGTCGAGGCCGGATCGTGGGCGTCGACGGTTCCGGCAACGCTGACGGCAGCGTTCCGGATCGGCGTCGCCCCGGGAGAAACCGTCGCCGGCGTCGAAGACGAGTTCCGCGAGCGACTCGCCGAAGTCGCCGCCGAGGACCCGTGGCTCCGCGAGCATCCGCCGCGGTTCGAGCGCTTCTCGGTGCAGTTCGAGCCCGCCGAGGTCGATCCGGCCACTCCCGTCGTCGAGGCCGTCCAGACGGGCATGCGCGCGACCGACGTCCACGCGACCGAGCCGAAGGGCGCAACGTACGGCGCGGACTCCAGGCACTACATCGAGGCCGGAATCCCGACAGTCCTGTTCGGCCCCGGCACGATCGAGGAGGCCCACTTCCCGAACGAGACGGTCCACTGGCCGGAGGTCGAGCAGGGTCGGCGGACCGTCGCGACCGCGGCAGCTGCCTTCCTCGCCGACAGCGAGGAGACTGCCGCGGCGGACGTGGCTGCGGCCCTCGCTGCTGATGCCACTACCGAACGGGCGGACGACTGAGAATCGAGTAATTCACCGACAAGGCGCAAGCGATATCGTCGTATCCGCGAGGCCCTATTCGTCGTCGAAGGCGTCCTGCAGCGTCTCGGCGACGACCCCGCCGGGCTTCTCGTTACGCATCGACGCGCGTCGCCGAAGCTCGACGTATTCCTCGACGGGGAGGTCGAGGGTAATGCGACCGGGAGTCGCGTCGTGTTCGCGGAGGGCTTTCTCGGCTGTCTGCGCGTCGTTGACCGCGGAGGCGACGGCGCGGATTTCCCGGACGGTGAGGTCGTCGTCGAGAATGGCCCAGGCGAGCAGGAGTCGGTCCTCGCCGCCGACGCGAGCGATGTGCTTCGCGGCGGTCGGTGCGATCTGCCCGCGGGCGACGTGCCGTCGGATCGCCTGCGGGAGGTCGTGGACGCGAGCCCACTTGCGGATGAAGGAGACGGAGACCCCGTCGCCGGCGCGCTCGGCGGCCGCTTTGTACGACCCGGTGCCACGCACGAGCGCTGCGCAGGCCGCGGCCCCGCGGAGCATCAGGACGTGGTCGTCTCCGCCGACGTCGCCAGTGGCGAACTCGTGGACAGTCTCGGCGGCCCTGGCGACGCTTTCGGGATCATTGGGGTCGAAGCCGACGGCGTCGGTCGCCCGCTCCCCAGTTATTTCGGGATCCGCGCGGACGACCGGTTCACCGACCGGCGAGCGGCGATCGAAGGGCTGCTCCTCGCTCATATCATCGCTTGGCTTTCCGCTTCTATATACCCTCGCCCGTTGGCAGAACTCGCAGGTGTCCCGTGGATCCGGCTAGCTTCCGTTCTTTGGAAGACAGTATGCTGCAATCCGGTCAGGTAACTCGTCTCGGCATCGCCACTCGCCGTTGAGGCTTCCTGACCGAGTACTACCTGCTCGCCGTGTTTCGCCTCCGACCCCGGCCACGAGTACGGGCTACGTCTCAGCCTCGGCCTGGTCGACGAACTCCGCGTAAAACTCCGGATCGAGATGGTCACGTTGCCAGCGACGGATCTCCTCGTCACCTTTCAACGAGCCCCAGATCGACAGCAGCACGGCGAATACGAGCGGGCCGGGGACGAGCAGCGCCGCCGCATCGACGAGCAGGCCCGGGCGGAACAGCGCGAACTCGAATCGCCGTCGGAGCCCGGCGAGGTTCGGGCCGAAGAGAGCCCAGCGAACCAGAAGCGGGACGATGCCGACCGTGAGCGCGGGATAGACGACCGCGTTCAGCACGGGCCCGCCCTTCCCCCGGGTGAACGCGACGGCGAAGACGCTCCAGCACGCGATCGAGGCCACGATTCCGGCAAGGCGCCGGGCGTTTCGGTCGGCGCCGTGGTCGAGCGCGCCGAGGCCGAACAGCACCGCCGCGCCCCCGACGTACGCGACGGCGCAAGCGACGGCGGCGATGCCGACGACCGCGACGTGTTCCGCGCGAGTTTGCTTCCGGAAGGACGCGAGGCCGAGGGGGCGCTCCATCTCAGGAGAGCTTGCCGAGCGCTTCGAAGAAGTCCGGGCTGGGCCCGGCCATCCGCATCGGCGGGCCACTGCACTCGATCCCGATCTCGACCGGGACTGAGAGCTCCGTCGGGTCCCGTCCGTCGCTGACGACGACGCCCGTGTCGACTCCCGTCAGCGTCACCGAAACCGTCTTGTCGAGGGGGAGCGCGAGCGGCGGCATCCCGCCCTCTGCCACCATCTCGTTGACGAGGATCGTGTCGGCGCCGGGGTGGACGATGGGCCCGCGCTCCGAGAGGTTGTAGGCGGTCGATCCGGTCGGCGTCGCGACGATGACGCCGTCCGCGTGCCCGCCGGAGTAAAGCGAGCCGTCGACGCGGATCTCGTAGTCGACGCCGCCACCGCGCCCTCGACGGGGTCCCTGGACGACGATCTCGTTCGCGGCCGGGCTCGACGCCCAGTCGTCCGTGCGGGCAACGAGCCGGGGGACCTCGCGAACGGTCCCCTCGCCGGCCTGCAACGCGTCGACCGTTTCGCAAATGGCCTCCTCGGCGTCGTCGGGCGAGACGGCGTTGAGGAAGCCGACCTCGCCGAGGTTGACGCCGAGGATGGGCGTCCCCCCGGCGTGGTGGGCCGCGTAGAGGAACGTCCCGTCGCCGCCGATGGCGACGATGAAGTCACAGGACTCGAACCGGTCCATTTCGTAGCCATCGGCGCCGAGCGCCGTCGCTGTCGCCTCGTCCAGCCACACAGTCACGTCGCGGTCTGAGAGGGCCTCCCTGACGTCGTCCGCGAGGTACGCCGCTCTCGGGTTCCCTTTCTGCGCGACGATGCCGACCTGCATACCTCCCGCTTCTCCGGCCCCGGACAAAAACCGTCGGGTACTGTCCGGAGTCAGTCGGTCGCGGCCAATCGGTCGCGGCCAACAGGTCGCGGCCAACCGGGCGGCGCGAACCGGCCGCCGCCAGCCGCTCGCCGCCAGCCGCTCGCCGCCAACGACCCTTCCGGGGTAAAGCTTCAAACGTGCGGCCCATCTGTTACAGGTATGAACGGTCACGCCGTTTGCGTGAGCCGGTCAGTCCATCCATGAGCGACGAGGAAGAGGAGGACTGGTTCGAGCGCGCGGTCAAAGAGATCGAGGAGGGCAAAGAGCCCTCCGAGGAGCTGTCGGACCAAGAAATAGCCGAAGCTGAAGCCGAGGCTGAGGAGGAATCGGCTGCCGAGACCGAGGGAGAAGCTGCGGAGCCGGTAGACGAAGCTGCGGAAAAGGCCGAATCCGAGACCGAGGCTGAAGCCGAAGGAGAGGCAGAATCCGAGACCGGGACTGAAGCGGAGCCGACAGCTGAGACCGAGGCTGAAGCCGAAGGAGAGGCCGAAGCGGAGCCGACAGCTGAGACCGAGGCTGAGTCCGCGGCGGAATCGGACTGGGCGACCGAAGTCGAGGAGGCGTTGGGGGAAACCCGACCGGACGAAGAGTCGGGGCCGTCCGACGGGGAGTTCGGCGGGCTGGCTGGACCGCCGGAGGGCGAGGAGGAGCCACCAGAACCGGCGGGCGAGTCCGGCGGCGAGACGGAACCACCGAGCGGCGAACCCGAGGAGTCCAGTCCGTTCGGTGGCGAATCTGGCGGACCCGAGCAAGCCGGAATGGGCGGCGGACAGCGCGACGAGTTTGGTTTCGGCGACTTCGGCGAGGAAGACACCGGCGAACCGGGGGCCCCCGGCGGCGCTGGCGCGCCCGGCGGTGCTGGTGCTCCCGGTGGACCGGGCGGTGCCGGCGGTGAGTTAGGCGGCCCGCAGGAATCGGGGTTCGGTGGGGGCGGCGGTGACGAGTTCGGCTTTGGCGACTTCGGTGAAGGTGGTGGTGGCCCGACTCCGTCGACCGACCTCGACGAAGAGGAATTCGAGTCCGAGATCGACCGGATCAAGATCGGCGTCGAGGGGCTGGACGACATGATCCTCGGCGGCGTGCCGGAGCGGTCGCTGATCACGACCATCGGCTCGGCCGGGACGGGGAAGACGACGTTCGCGCTCCACTTCCTCAACCAGGCGCTCCAGTCGGGCGAGAACGCGGTATACATCACGCTCGAGGAGAGTCGCGAGGCGATCCTCTCGACGGCCGAGGAGAAGGGCTGGCCGTTCCGGGAGTACGAGGAGGAGGCGCTGCTAGCGGTCGTCGCTATCGACGCCATCGAGATGGCGAACTCGCTCGCCTCCATCCGGAACGACCTCTCCCGGCTCATCGACGAGTTCGGCGCCGAGCGGCTCGTGCTCGACTCCGTCTCGCTGCTCGAAATGATGTACGACCACCCCGCGAAGCGCCGCTCCGAGGTGTTCGACTTCACGCGCTCGCTGAAGGAGGCCGGCGTGACGACGATGCTCACCTCCGAGGCGAGCGAGGAGAACCCGTACGCCTCCCGGCACGGCATCGTCGAGTACCTGACGGACGCCGTGTTCATCCTCCAGTACGTCCGTCCGTCGGACTTCCGCGAGACGCGACTGGCGGTCGAGATCCAGAAGATCCGGGACGCGAACCACTCCCGGGAGACGAAGCCGTACGAGATCACCGACGAAGGGATCTCCGTCTATCAGCAAGCGAATATCTTCTAATTCTGTGATTTTGCCGTTGAACAGGTGCAGACGCTGCTGCGCTTGAGGCTGATACAAACGCGTTGAAATCTTTCGATCGCTCTGGTTTATAAGACACTTTTAAATGGGCGGACGCTGCTCCTCTCGACAGCAACGCAAGCTCTTCGAAAGCACTCGGCCACTCTCACTTATAAACAGTATATAAAGTTGCAGACGCTGCTACGCTTGCCCGCAACGCAAACTCTTCGAAAGCCCTCGGCCGCTCCTTCTTATAAACAGTATATAAAGGAGCAGACGTTGCTGCGCTTGCCCGCAACGCAACCACCCAGAAAGCCCTCGACCGGTCTTACTTATAAAATGTATATAAAGATGCAGACGTTGCTGCACTTGCCAGCACCGCTGACTACTTGAAAGCCCTCGGCCGCTCGCTATACGCAGGTTTGGACAGGTGATTCGGTCTTGCTCTTGACAGCACCGCAGACTCCTCGAAAGCCCTCGGCCGCTCGCGGTCGCTCCGCGACATATCCGCGCCTCTCCGCACCGCCCGGCGCGGATAGGGGTCGTCGGAGCGACTCCCCTCCGGCGCGACCGGCCGTCGCCCTTTCAGTCCGCCAGGACCGCGAC
>JBDGPU010000098.1:0-6678 GCA_042219525.1 Halopenitus sp. | reverse complement strand
GCCGGGTGAGGAGCGCAGCGAGCAGCGCGACCGCTCAGCGGCTGGGGCTTTCTGGACATGCTGAGTGGTGTCACAAGCAACGTTAGCCAATCTACCAAATAGTGCGACCGCCTCAGCGGCTGGGGCTTTCTGGGCATGCTGAGTGGTGTCGCTGGCGACGAACGAACAAACAACGCAGAGATCGACTGTCTCAGCGGCTGGGGGCGTCGAAGAAGTGTCGAGTGGTGTCGCCAGCGACGATTACCGAACAACCGCAATCACTGTCGGCCGGAACCCGAACAATTGAGCCGATTCAGCGCGGGAGCATTATGGAGACTCTGTCTGAGGCCGATTGCGGCCGGTAACAACACGAGCAGTAAGCCGGCGACACTTGGCCATCAAAACGAGCGATCAAGCCACTGCAGAATTCGCTACGGGGGCTTCTTAATAATGCTTAAGAGTCCGACAAGGGTAGCAAGCAGCAATGAGAGTCGTCGTTTCTATCGGCGGGAGCGTGCTCGCGCCCGACCTCGACGCGGACCGGGTCGCAGCTCACGCCGACGCTATCCGACGGTTGGCCGACGAGGGGTGTGAAATCGGCGTCGTCGTCGGCGGGGGTGGCGTCGCGCGCGACTACATCGGTGCCGCCCGCGAGCTGGGCGCGAACGAGGTCCAGCTCGACCAGCTGGGCATCGGGACGACGCGCCTGAACGCCCGGCTGCTGATCGCGGCGCTGGGCCAGCGCGCGACGCTGTCGCCCGCGACGGACTACGACGAGGCCGCGCAGGCGCTCCGCCGCGACGAGGTGTCGGTGATGGGCGGCGTCATGCCGGGCCAGACGACCGACGCCGTCGCCGCCGGCTTCGCGGAGTCCGTCGACGCCGACCTGCTCGTCTACGCGACGAGCGCCGACGGCGTCTACACGGCCGACCCGAACGTCGACCCCGAGGCCGAGAAGTACGAGCAGCTCACGCCGACGGAGCTCGTCGACATCGTCGTCCCGATGAGCCGGGACGCGGGCGCCTCAGCGCCGGTCGACCTTCTCGCGGCGAAGCTGATCGACCGCGCGGGGCTGCGCTCCATCGTCCTCGACGGGACCAAACCCTCGGTCCTCGTCGATGCCGTCCTCCACGGCGAGCACAGCGGGACCGACATCGTCCCCGGCGGCACGGGCGAACCGACCTACTGGGCGCAGGGAGAATGAGCTCCGAGAACGCGAACCAGACGGGCAGTGTCGACGCCGACTCGCCGCACATCCTCTCCGACTCCGAGGGCGAGGAAGCTAGCGACGAGTACCACGCGTTCTGGGCCGACGAGGTCGCCGACCGCGTCGAGGAGCGCGACCCCGAGGAACCCATCGTCATCAAGGGCGGCGTCTCGCCCTCCGGCGTGGCTCACCTCGGCAATTTCAACGAGATCATTCGCGGTTACTTCGTCGCCGAGGTCCTCCGCGAGCGCGGCCACGACGTGCGGCAGGTGTTCACCTCCGACGACCGCGACCCGCTCCGGAAGGTCCCGCGCAAGCTCGCGGACCCCGACGGCAACATCGTCGGCCTCGGCGAGGTCGACGCCGGCGCGCTCGGCCGCAACCTGGGCAAGCCCTACACCGAGATTCCCGACCCCTTCGCCGAGACGGAGTCGTACGCGGCCCACTTCGCCGACCTCCTCAAGACCGACGCCGATCGGCTCGGGATCCCCGTCGAGATGGTCTCGAACACCGAGCTGTACGAGGACGGTACCTTCGACCCCGTCATCGAGCAGGCGCTCGCGGACCTCGACACCTCCCAGGCCGTGCTCGGCCAGTACCAGGACAAGGTCGACGAGACGTACGTCCCCTTCAACCCCATTTGCGAGGAGTGCGGCATCGTCACCGAGACGGTCACTGACGTCGACGTCGAGAACGGCACCGTCGACTACGAGTGCTCCGGGCTCGAGGCCGGCGACAACGTCATCGAGGGCTGCGGCCACCAGGGCACCGCGACGTTCCACGAGGGGAAGCTCCCGTGGCGCTTCGAGTGGCCCGGCCAGTGGCAGGTGCTCGGCGTCGACTTCGAGCCCTTCGGGAAGGATCACGCCGAGGGCTCGTGGCCCTCCGGCGTCGACATCGCACGCAACGTCCTCGGCATCGAGCCCCCGGTCCCGATGGTGTACGAGTGGTTCACGCTCAACGGCGAAGCCCTCTCGTCGTCCGCCGGCAACATCGTCACCGTCCCGGAGATCCTCGAACTGCTCGAGCCCGAGGTGCTCCGGTACTTCTTCGCGCTCCACCCGAAGAAGGCCCGCGACCTCGACCTCGAACGCCTCGACCAGCTGGTCGACGACTTCGACCGCTTCGAGCGCGCCTACTTCGGCGACGTCGACGAGGAGGAGCTGACTCGCTTCGCCGATCGCGCGTACCCCTTCGTCGTCGCCGGGCAGGGCCCGGCTGCCAGCGGGACGGAGTCCCGCCCTGTGGATGAGCCAAGGGAGGGCCGCGTCCGGCTCCCCTACACCTTCGCGGCCGTCCTCGGGATGGTCGAGGACGAGGACTTCCGCGAGCAGCTCGCCCGCGACGAGGGCCACTTCGACGAGGACACCCCGAAGTGGGCCATCGAGGACGCCCTCAAGCGCGTCGAGAAGGCCCGCAACTGGGCCGAGCGCATGGACAACGAGTACAACTACCGGCTCCAGACCGAACTCCCGGACGTCGACCTCGACGAGGACGTCGCCGCCGCGCTCGACGAGCTCGCCGACTTCGTCGCCGAGTGCCACGACGGCGAGGCGATCCAGGGCGAGATGTACGAGACGGCCCAGCGCCACGACATCGAGGTCTCGGACTTCTTCGAGGCCGGCTACCGGCTCTTCTTCGACGAGACGCAGGGGCCCCGGCTCGGCGAGTTCCTCGGCGAGCTCGAACAGGAGTTCGTCGTCCAGCGCCTGCGACGGGAGGCATAATGCCCGAGGACCGTTCGCTCGACGACTTCGTCGGCGCGAGCGCGTCCGACGATGACGACGTGGCCGACGAAGCGAGCGACGAGGTTGCCGACACGAGCGACGAGAGTCCCGACGAATCGGCCGAGGAAGTTGCCGAGGAGGCGACCGACGAGGTCGCGGACGAGCCGACGGATGAGCCAAGCGACGTCGCCGTCGAACCGCCGTCGATCACGGCGACCTGGGACACCGACGGCATCGCGTGCGAACGCTGCGACACGGAAGTCGAGCGCCGCTGGAAATGTGACGGCGACTACGTCTGTGCGGACTGTAAGGACTGGTAACGGGGGCTCTCCGGCAGGTCGACGCTTCTCGCAGGTGGGATACTCACGTGAGGTCGTCCTGTAGGTCGTGGAGCGTGTTCAACGCCTCGATGGGCGTCATCGTCGCGAGCTCCAGGTCCTCAAGCACTTCGGCGACCTCGGCAGCCGCTGCCGACTCACTGAGCTCGGAAGCGTCGTCTCCGACGTCGGGCTCGGTAGCCTCACTTCGGTGCTGCGACGCCCCGCCGGACCCGTCAGCGGTGACCGGTTCCCCTACCCCATCGCCGCCGGCGAAATCCGCCAGCGTCGCGTCCGGTTCGCGTTCGGTTGCCCGCGACTCGTCCGTCGACGCCGGTTCGTCGCTGGAGTCACCTGCTCCCTCGTCACCAATTCCGTCCTCGACCAGCTCGCGCGAGCGCTCGACCACGGCCGGTGGGACCCCTGCCAGCTCGGCAACCTCTACGCCGTAGGAGGAGGAGGCGGCGCCCTCGGCAACGCGGTGGAGGAACGTCACGTCGCCGTCGTCCTTCGTCGCCGTGAAGTGGAGGTTGAACACGCGCTCGCGCTCGGTCGCGAGGTCCGTGAGGTCGTGGTAGTGGGTCGCAAAGAGCGTCGTCGCGCCGAGTTCGTCGTGGAGGAACTCCGCGGCGGCCCGGGCGATGGCGCGGCCGTCGGCCGTCGAGGTGCCCCGTCCGACCTCGTCGAGGAGGACCAGCGAGTTCGGCGAGGCGTCGTGGAGGATCTCCGTCAGCTCGCTCATCTCGCGCATGAACGTCGACTGCCCGCCGGCGATGTCGTCGGAGGCGCCGACGCGGGTGAACACGCGGTCGAGGACCGGCAGGGTCGCGCTCCGGGCCGGGACGAAGCTCCCGATTTGCGCGAGAACGACCGCGAGCGCGACTGAGCGCATGTACGTCGATTTCCCGCTCATGTTCGGCCCGGTGACGACCGCGACGCTGCCCCGCGGGAGGTCGGCGTCGTTCGGGACGAACTCGCCCCGGCGCTCGACGACCGGGTGGCGGCCGGCCTCGATCCGAATGCCGGCGGCGTCGGTGGCGTCGGTTGCATCTGCGGTTTCCGGGTCGACCAGCTCTGGATGCACGTAATCGCGGTCGACGGCGACCGTCGCGAGCGAGCAGAGCGCGTCGAGTTCGGCGAGCGCGTCGGCGAGCGCCTGGATGCGCTCGGTTTCGTCGGCGACGCGGTCGCGGACCTCGGTGAACAGCTCGTACTCCAGCGCGTCCGCGCGCTCGGCCGCGCCGACGATCTCGTCCTCGCGCTCCTTCAGCTCCGGGGTGTAGTAGCGCTCCGAGTTCTTCAGCGTCTGGCGGCGGTGGTAGTCGTCGGGCACGCTGTCGAGGTTCGCGTCCGTCACCTCGATGTAGTAGCCGTGGACCTGCGTGTGGCCGACTTTCAGGGAGTCGATGCCCGTGCGCTCGCGCTCGCGGGCCTCCAGGTCGGCGATCCACTCGCGCCCCTCGCGCTCGCTCGCTCGCAGGTCGTCGAGCTCGGCGTCGAAGCCCTCACGGATGACCCCGCCCTCGGTGATCTCCTGAGGCGGGTCGACGACGATGGCGCGGTCGAGCAGGTCCCGGACCTCCGCGAGGGTGTCGAGGCCGTCCGCGAGTTCGGTGAGGTGGTCGGAGTGCGGTTCCGCGGTGGCGTCGCCGCCGTTGCCATCGCCATCGCCGCCCTCCGCCCCGTCCGGCACCAGCGCGTCGCGAATCTCGGGCACGACCGCGAGCGTCGCGTGGAGGCTCCGGAGATCGCGCGCGTTCGCCCGACCTCGCGAGATCCGCCCGACCAGCCGTTCGAGGTCGTAGGCGGCCGAGAGGTGATCCGTGATAGCGTCGCGGGCGAACGCCCGGTCCGTGAGTTCCTCGACGGCGTCGTGTCGCGACCGGATCCCCTCGGGGTCGACGAGCGGCCGCCGGAGCCAGCGCTCCAGGCAGCGCCGGCCGAGCGCGCAGGACGTCTCGTCGAGCGTGTCGAACAGCGTCGCGCTCGCGCCGAGCCCCCGGTTCTCGAACAGTTCGAGGCTGTGCTGGGCGGTCGCGTCCAGCCGGAGGTGCTCCCGGGGGTCGTACCGTCGGATCCGCGCGACGTACTCCAGCGGTCCATCGTCGCCCTGCGTGTATTCGGCGTAGGCCAGCACGGCGCCGGCGGCCCGGAGTTCCGCCTCGCTCCCGAAGCGATTCTCCGGCGCGGCGACGTACGGTTCGAGGCGCTCGACGGCGGCGTGGCGCTCGAAGACGTCGCCCGCCATCGACGACTCCATCCAGCCGGTTTCGGCGTCGGCCGGCGTGAAGGGGTCCGTCTCCGGGCCGGTCAGCAGCTCCGCGGGGTCGACGCGCTCCAGCTCCTCGGCGATGGTTGCTCTGTCGCCGTCGGTCACCAGACACTCGCCGGTGGCGACGTCGACGGCGGCGAGCCCGTAGCGATCGCCAGCTCCGGATCCGCCGCCATTGCGGGCGCCTGATTCGCAGGCGACGGCCGCGACGTAGTTCGTCGTGCCGGAGTTGAGCAGCTCGTCGTCGACGACGGTTCCGGGCGTGATCACTTCCGTCACGGCGCGGTCGACGAGCCCGGAGGCCTGCTCGGCGTCCTCGACCTGGTCGGCGAGCGCGACGCGGAACCCCTCGTCGAGGAGCGATTCGAGGTAGGAGGCGGCGTTGTCGATGGGGATCCCCGCCATCGGGTACTCGCCGGTCGAGTCCTCGCGCTGGGTAAGTGTCACCTCGCAGATTCGGGCGACCGCTTCCGCGGCCTCGCAGAAGGCTTCGTAGAAGTCGCCGACCTGGAACAGGACGAGCGCGTCCTCGTGGGTGGCACACAGGTCGGCGTACTGCGAGAGCATCGGCGTGAGGTCGTCCCGGACCGCCGCGATTCCGGGCGGCAGACCCGTGACCGTCTCGTGATCCGCCGTAGGCATGTCCCGAACCGGGTGGCCGACGGAAATAAACGCCACGGACCGATTCTGGTTTGGAAACGGGATTTTAGGACAATTCGTGTGATTGACGGTCGTTGTCACTAGCGACACCACTTAGCATGCCCAGAAAGCCCAGCCGCTTAGATGGTCGCGGTATTCGGTTGGTCGGCTACCGTCGCTGACGACACCACTCAACATGCCCAGAAAGCCCCAGCCGCTGAGGCGGTCGCCTTCTGCGTATTTTGTTCGGTTATCGTTGCTGCTGATACCACTCAGCATGCCCAGAAAGCCCCAGCCGCTGAGCCGGTCGCGCTGCTCGCTGCGCTCCTCACCCGGCTCGCTCCCTCACTCCGTTCGGTCGCTCGCCGGGATTGCGGTGCTTACTTCGCAGGGCGTCCCGCTCAGCGGCTGCCCCTTTCAGTCCCACCCAGGAGTGGTAGCCGAGCGTCGCGCGCGGCGGCTGGTGGTCGGTCGCGGCACGTCTGCGGTGGCGCGCGCGAGCAACGCGTGCGAGGGAGGGCGGGGCGCGCCGCGCGG
>JBDGPU010000159.1:0-6790 GCA_042219525.1 Halopenitus sp. | reverse complement strand
CGACCGGTCAGCGGCTGGGGCTTTCTGGGCATGCTGAGTGGTGTCGCTCGCGACGCCGACCAAACAAACCACGTAGTAAGCGATCGCCTCAGCGGCTGGTGCTTTCTAAGAGTGCTGGGTGGTTACAAGAGCACAATCACCTCCGCATCCGGATCCAACGCGCTAAGCAGCTCGGGCTTTGCAGACACGCCGAGTGGTGTCACTGGCGACATCAATCGAGCAATCCTCCCGAATGAAGAAACCAAACCCAATTGAAGCTTCGCGCCTGTCGAACTCGCCCTATTTTTAGTACGCACCCCACGACCACGGAGACATGTACGAAGTCGAGCTCAAGGTCCGAGCCGACCTCGACCGGGTGCAACGTCGGCTCGTGGATCTCGACGCTGAGGACCGCGGGGCGAAACGCCAGGTCGACACCTACTACGACGCGCCCCACCGCGATTTTGCCGAGACCGACGAGGCACTGCGCATCCGCGAGACGACGCCGCTATCGGTGGAGGACGAGGAGGAGAACCCCGAACACGACGCGTCGACGTCGCTCACTTATAAGGGGCCGCTCGTCGAGGCGGAGTCGAAGACCAGGGAGGAGCACGAGACGACGGTGGCGGACCCCCCGGAAGCCCGCGCCATCTTCGACGGACTCGGGTTCGAGCCCGCCGCCGAGGTCCGGAAGGAGCGCCGCTTCTACGAGCTCGATGGCTACACAGTCACGCTCGACGAAGTCGAGGGAGCCGGCCACTTCGTCGAGGTCGAGCGCGAAGCCGACGAGGAGAGCCTCGAAGCCGTGCGTCGCGGCGCTGTCGACGTCCTGGAGCAGCTCGGCCTGGACGCCGCCGAGCAGATCCGGACCTCCTATCTCGGGCTGATCCTCGCCGATGAGACGGAGTGACCAGGCTGGGCCGCCGAGTGGCAAAAATCACCAGTTGATAACCCCGAAACATTACTCGCGGGCGCTTGCTTTCCGCAAGTTATACTGCACCCCGTACGGTACCTCATCGTAATGGAACGGAACATTCAGGTTAGTCGCCTCGACCGGCGCGCGGTCGAGGACCAGGAGGTCGAAATCGTCGAACGAAAGGGGATCGGTCATCCCGACTCCATCTGTGACGGCATCGCGGAGGCAGTCTCCCGCTCGCTCTCGCAGCTCTATCTCGACCGCGTCGGGAAGGTCCTCCACTACAACACGGACGAGACGCAGCTCGTTGCGGGTAGCGCCGCGCCGGCCTTCGGCGGCGGCGAGGTCGTCGAACCTATCTACATCCTCATCGTTGGCCGCGCGACGCGGAATTACGAGGGCCAGCAGCTGCCGGTCGAATCCACCGCGCTCGCGGCCGCCCGCGAGTACCTCGAGGAGACCATCCCCGAACTCGAGTACGGCCGGGACGTCGTCGTCGACGTGAAGCTCGGCGAGGGCTCCGGCGACCTCCAGGACGTCTTCGGCGAGGAGACCCAGCAGGTGCCGATGGCCAACGACACCTCCTACGGCGTCGGCCACGCGCCGCTCACCGAGACGGAGACCATCGTCCATACCGCCGAGCGTGAACTCAACACGACGTACGCGGACGAGCACCCCGAGCTCGGTCCCGACGTGAAGATCATGGGCAAGCGCGAGGGCGACCGCATCGACATCACCGTCGCGGCCGCGATGGTCGACGCGTACATCGAGGACCTCGACGACTACGACGACGCCGTCGGGAACGTCCGCGAGTTCGTCGAGTCCATCGCGCACGAGCACACCGACCGCGAGATCCACGTCGACGTCAACACGGCCGACGAGTACGAGGAGGGCTCCATCTACCTCACCGTCACGGGCACCTCCGCCGAGCAGGGCGACGACGGCTCCGTCGGCCGCGGCAACCGCGCGAACGGGCTCATCACACCGAACCGCCCGATGTCGATGGAAGCGACCTCCGGCAAGAACCCCGTCAACCACATCGGGAAGATCTACAACCTCCTCTCGACCGAGGTCGCGAAGTCCGTCACCGCCGAGGTCGACGGCATCCGCGACCTGCAAGTCCGCCTGCTCTCGCAGATCGGCCGGCCGATCGACGAGCCGCACGTCGCGGACGCCCAGATCGTCCCCGAGGAGGACGTCGACCTCGCGGACATCGAGGACGAAGTCGTCGAGATCTTCGACGAGGAACTCGCGAACGTCACCGACGTGACGCGCCGCGTCATCGAGGGCGACGTGTCCACGTTCTAACTCGGTGGAGGCGTGGGCCACCGGGGCCGGCTGGATCGGACCACAATCGCTTTCCCCGACCGGCAAGTGCCTCCGGGTATGACGCAGGTGTGTCTCGTGGGCGACCCGGAGGTGACCCTCGACTACGAACTGCTCTCCCGCGAGACTGCGCGCGAGGCGCTGTCGACGTACGACATCTCGGAACCCTTCTGGAACAGCCTCGCCGTCGACACCGTGAGCCTCGGCGCGGCCGTCGCGCTCTGTAACGACCTCAACTGGTACCTCGTTCGCTTCGTCGACGAAGTGCTCATCAAGGAGCCGTCGGTCTCCGAAACCGAGTGGCTCTCCCGCGACCTCGCGCGCGAGGTCCGCGACGGCGACGTGCGCCCGGAGGAGACGGACCAACGACTCAAGTTGTTCGGCCTGGAGGACGGCAAACTGGTCGAGCCGATGTACGTCGTCCGCAATCAGGCCACCGTGCCGGAGTACGACCTTCGGGACGTCGACGAGACGGTCGTCGTCCGCGTGAGCGAGTCCGAATTCGGCGGGTAAGGCGCTGAAAGAGAATCCGTCGTTACTGCGGGTCGAACATGCCCGTCGACATGTATCGTTCGCCGCTGTCCCAGAAGACGGTGAGGACGAGCGGTTCCTCGCCCGCGTAGTCGCCGGACTCGCGGAGCTCCTCGGCAACGGCTTTGGCCTTCAGGTTCGACGCCCCCGAGGACTGACCGACGAGGATTCCCTCCTCCTGTGCGAGGCGGCGACATTCGGCCTCGGCCGCCTCGAGGTCGACCGTATGCACTTCGTCGATGAGGTCGACGTCGAGGTTCGGCGACACGAAGCCGGGCCCCATCCCCTGGAAAGTGTCGCCCGTGGGTTTCTCCCCGGAGAGGACGGCGCTCTCGGCGGGCTCGACGGCGTCGATTCGGACGTCGGGCCACTCCTCGCGGAGGCGACGCCCGATGCCGGTGATCGTGCCGCCAGTACCGACGCCGACGACGAAGGCGTCGACGACGCGGTCGCCGACCTGGTCGATGACCTCCTCCCCGGTCGTCTCGTAGTGAGCCTGCGGGTTCGCGGGATTCTCGAACTGTCGCGGCTGGAACATCCCCGCCTCGGTTTCGAGTTCGTCGGCGCGCTCCCGCGCGTCGGTGATGTCGCCCTCGACGAGTTCGATGTTCGCGCCGTACGCGCGCATGATCCGGCGGCGCTCGGGGGACTTCGAGGCCGGCATGACGAGCGTCACGTCGTAGCCCTTCGCCGCGCCGACCATCGCGAGGCCGATACCCGTGTTCCCGGAGGTCGCCTCGACGATTCCGTCACCTTGGGCGAGTTTGCCCTGCTCCTCGGCGGCCCGGATCATGAACAGCGCCGGGCGGTCCTTGGCGGACCCGCCGGGGTTCCGTGACTCGTCTTTCGCCGCGACGGTGGTCCCGGACGGTGCGTCGACCCTGACGAGGTCCGATCCGATGGTGTCCAGAATGCTCTCGTCCATTTGACGGCCCTTGGAGCCCCCAACTTAAACGACCAGGGGACTGCGGCAAGGGGTTGTCCCGGGCCCGAACGTCGGCAAATACCGTCGCTGGCTCCGTCGCGAATGTGGCGCCCTCCCCGGCGTAAGAATTATTATCAAGAATACTCATTCGAAACTATCACCGGAAATGAGCACGAACCTCTGGAAGGTCATCCGGCTCCCGTGGGACGCGATCCGGTACTGGTATCGTGAGCTGCGCAAGGAGCTGTTCAGCGGCTCGCGCCCAACGGGCCGGTATTTCCTCGTCGATGCCAGCCCCGAGACCATCCGGGCCGAACTCGGCGACCGGTCGTACGCGCCGAACTGGGAGTTCTCCTACTACAAACGGGGGGAAATCCTCAACCTCGCCCGCGTCACCTACGAGGAGCAGTCCGTCGACGGCACGACGTACACCTGGTGGCAGACACACGTGCGCGGCTGGGACCACCCTGACGGCGTCGCGCTCCACGCCCACTGGGAGCTCGAGCCGACGGAACACCCCACGAAGCACCTCGACGGCACGGGCTTCGACTTCGACCGCGGCATGTCGAACCTCCAGGAGACCCTCGACGACGGCAACCTCGACTACCGGGAGATCCGAATCGAGTAATCGGAGGGAGTCGTCTCCCGATACGTCACCGTCGCGTGCGACGTTGGCCGTCGTCGCGTCCTTTAACCCCGACTGTCCCCAAGCGGACAACATGACACTCGAGACGATGCAGCCGAACCCGACGTGGAGCGAGGGCGGCTACGAGGACGCGGTCGAGGCGCTCGGCGCGGACGAGTACACGTTCAAGGTATGGGGCGGCGACTGGTGTCCCGACTGCCGCCACCAGCTCCCCGACTTCGCCGCGGCGCTCGACGCCGCCGGCGTCCCCGAGGACCGGATCGAGCACTACCCCGTCGAGAAGGCGGACGGCGGGAAAGTCGGCCCCGGCGTCGACGAGTACGACATCGAGCTGATCCCGACGGTCGTCGTCGAGCGCGACGGCGAGGAAGTCGCCCGCTTCGTCGAGGAGGAGCACGTCCCCATCGCCGTCTACCTCGGCGAGGAGCTGGCCGAATCGGAAGCGACGGCCTGAAACGACCGCTGGCGACAGGCCAGCCCTTTCAAGCGATTATCCCACGGTTACGGCGTGACGACGAGCTTCCCGACGGACTCACGGTCCGCCATCGCCGCGAACGCCGCACCGGTTCCTGCGAGCGAGTACGTCTCGTCGATCTCCGGCGTGAATGCGCCGTCGGCGACGAGCCCGACGAGCCGCTCCAGGTCTCCCTGCGTCCCCATGGTACTCCCGATGATCCGTTTATGGCCGAGGAACAGGTCGGGAATATCGATCTCGGACGTGCCGCCAGCCGTCCGGCCACAGATGGCCATCCGCCCGCCGCGTTTGAGAACGTCCAGGCCGAGCTGCGTGTACTCCCCACCGAGGTGGTCGAGCACGGCATCGACCGGCCCGATCTCGGCGACTGCGTCCCGAATCTCGTCCGGGTCGGTGCTCTCGATGGCGTGATCCAGACCGAGCGACTCGACCCGGTCCAGTTTCCCCCGTGACGACGAGGTCCCGACGCTGGTGGCGCCGAGCGTGGCCGCGAGCTGAACCCCCGCGACGCCGACGCCGCCGGTCACGCCGGGGACGAACACCAGGTCGCCCGGGCCGGCGTCGACCCGGCGGAGCATGTGGAAGGCGGTCACGGACGCCGTCGGGAGCGCGGCCGCCTCGACTGCTCCCACGTCGTCCGGGAGTTCGACGAGACGGTCGGCCTGCACGCAGGCCGACTCGGCGAGGCCACCGTGATAAAGCGAGAAGTTCTCACAGAGATTCTCCGGGCCCTCCCGACAGTAGCGGCACGTGCCGCAGGTCTCGTTCGGACAGAGAACGACACGGTCCCCGGGTTCTACGGCGGTGACGTCCTCGCCGACGGCGTCGACGGTCCCCCGCGACGTCGAGGCCGCTGACGAACGGCAGGTCGTCCGCGTCGACCATGGCGGAATCACCTTCGAGGATCCAGAGGTCGTGACGGTTGATAGCGCACGCCTCCACGTCGACCACCGCCTCTCCGCGGTCGGGGGCTGGAGTCGGTTGGTCGAGTATCGAGACGCCATCAGGGCCGGTGAGTTCGCTGAAGGCTGCGACGCGCATCGCGTCAGCCATCGCTCCGCAGTGGGATAAACGGCACTGACGGATCAGCCGGGGCCTGTCACGCGACCTCGACGGAGTCGGATTCGAAAAAGATCTCACCGGGTAGCTGCGGAGTCGCCGACGCTCAGGGCCAGGTGCCGCCCTGCTCGAACGCATCGAGGACGCGCTCGATGGCGACGACGTAGGCTGCTGTGCGCAGGTTCGGGGCATCGTGCTCCTCGTACGCGTCGATGAGCCCGTCGAAGGCGTCACAGATGACCGCCTCCAGCTCGTCGTTGACGCGCTCCTCCGTCCAGCTGAAGCGCTGGCGGTTCTGGACCCATTCGAAGTAGGAGACGGTGACGCCGCCGGCGTTCGCGAGGATGTCCGGGACGACCCACGTGCTGCTCCCCGTGAGCACGTCGTCCGCGCCGGGCGTCAGCGGGCCGTTCGCGGCCTCGACGACGACGTCCGCCTGGACGTCCTCGGCGATCTCGGCGTCGATGGCGTTCTCGAGCGCGGCGGGGATGATGAGGTCGACGTCGAGGGTGAGCAGGTCCTCGTTCGTGAGCTCCTCGACTGCCTCCTCGTGGCCGCTGACGGAGCCGGTCTCCGCCTTGAACTCCTTCACGTCGCGCGCGTCGAAGCCGCGGGGGTTGTAGATCGCGCCGGAAGAGTCGGAGACGGCGACGATGTTCGCACCGAGGTCGTCGAGCAGGTAGGCGGCGACGGAGCCGGCGTTGCCGTACCCCTGCACGGCCACGGAGGCGCCCTCGATCTGCTCGCCGAGGTAATCGAACACTTCGCGGGCGGTGATCATGACCGAACGACCGGTGGCTTCGACGCGGCCTTCCGAGCCGCCGGAGTCGATGGCCTTGCCGGTGATGACGCCCGGCGCCGTCGTGTTCTCGAGCGTTTCGTAGGTGTCTTTGATCCAGTTCATCTCCCGCTGGCCGGTGTTGACGTCCGGCG
>JBDGPU010000134.1:0-6874 GCA_042219525.1 Halopenitus sp. | reverse complement strand
AGCGGGACGCTCTGCGAAGTAAGCGACGCGAGAGCGTAGCTCTCGCTAGTCTGAGGCTTCGCCTCAGGCACCGCAACCCGGCGAGCGAACGGAGTGAGCGAGCCGGGTGAGGAGCGCAGCGAGCCGGGTGAGGAGCGCAGCGAGCCGGGTGAGGAGCGCAGCGAGCAGCGCGACCGTCTCAGCGGCTGGGGCTTTCGAAGCATGCTGAGTGGTTTCAGCAGCAGCGTTAGCCGATCCACCGAATAGCGCGACCGCCTCAGCGGTTTGGGCGTTCAAAACATGTCGAGTGGTGTCGCCCACGACGACCAATCAAACTACAGACGAAATATCCCCTCCAACTGCCGACAACTATTCCACGACCTCGACGAGCTTCATCAGCGGGTAGCCGTCCTCCATCTCCATGCGCGTGCGTGCGACGACCCCCTCGTGTTCGATCCGCATCTCGACGGTCATCAGCGCGCCCGTCAGCTCCGTGTAGCCGTTCTCGTGGTCGATCGCGTCGGCGACGCGGTCGTCGTGGATGGCGACGTCGACGTCCTCGCAGTACGGTTGGTTCTCGATCGACTCCGCGATAGCGACCTCCAGGCTCCGCGTGCTCGCCGGGCTGACCGGCGTGCCCGCGAACTGGTGGTACAGCGAGCCGAATTTGATCCCGGCCTCGAAGCAGGCCTTGTGGGCGTCGGTTGGCATTACGGCACTGTGGGGGTCGCCGGCGCTTATAGGCGCGGGATGTGCAGGTGTGCGAGTCCCGGTCCGAGAGCCGCCGCTGTCGTGTGCCGACCGTCAGACGTTGACGGGGACGTTTTTACGTCCGGACCTCGCAGTTGGGTCCAATGGGACTCAGGTGTTTACTCGGGCACAACTTCGGGGAACCCGAAGTGGAGCGCGACCGGGAGGAGGACGGAAACGAGGTCGTGATCACCGTCAGAGAAGTGAAGGAATGCACGCGCTGCGGCGACCAGCAGGTCGTCAGCAAGAACAAGGAAATCACGTCGCTCGATCAGCTCACGAACGAAGCCGCGGTGGCCGAGGAGCAAGCCGAGGCGGAGCGGGCGGCCGCGACGGGCGCCGATCCGGAGCCCGGCGCCGCGGACGCGACGGCTCCCGCGGACGCAGCTGGAGGGACCGTCATCGAGGACGCCGAGGGCGACGCGACCGCCGACGCCGGCGTCACCGTCGACACCGACGACGACCTCGACGCGGACGAGCCGCCGGCGGAGGGCGCGGGCGCGGAGATAATCGACGATGGCCCGACCGACGGCGCGCCGAGCGAGCCGGAGCCGACCGTCGACCTGAGCGAAGCGGCCGAGGGCGGTGACCCGACGGAGCCGGGCGCGCCCACCGCTGGTTCCGGCGCGGACGACGACCGAGTGCCCGCCGATGGGGAGGCCGAGGCCGAGATTATCGACGAAACGACGACCGCGGAGACCGGCGTCAACGACACCGCGGCTCCCGAGACCGTCGCCGACGAGGTGCCCGGCGGCTCGGAAGCGGACCCCGAGACGGATCCCGACACGGACGACGGCGTCATCCTCGACGAGGAGCCGGAGGCGGAGCCCGCGGACCGCGACCCGGGCGAGTGGCCCGACGTCGAGGCGGACCAGCCGGGCAGCGGCGAGCACTCGCCGTGGCCCGAGCAGCGCGGCGAGGACGAGGGCTTCGACGCGACCGTCGACGACGAGACGGACGCCGACGTCTCCTTCGGCGGCGGACTCAAGCCCGAAGCCGCGGAGACGGACGACGTCGACGAGGACGCCGAGTACATCGAAACGCCGGAGGAGACCGAGGGCGGCTTTATCGCGACCGCGGAGGAATCGGCCTCCGTCGAGGGCCCAGCAAGCTCGGGCGCGAACGCCTCAAATGCGGCCGGCGACGCTACCTCGGGCCGGCGGAGCGACCTCGGAGGGGCCACGGCCGACACGCTCTCCGAGTACTACTGCCCCGAGTGCGGACTGGCGGAGATCGCGGGCGAGAGCTCGATGCGCGCCGGCGACATCTGTCCGGAGTGCAAGAGCGGCTACGTCGCCGAGCGGCCGGCCGAGTAGGGAACGGCGGCTGCGACGGCGGCTGCGACTGGGGGGATAGAGGGTCGCGGAGCGATTGGGAGGGCAGACTTTTCGATCATTTGTGAGGCGTCCACATGGATCGTAGCGGGGGAAGTGACGAAACTGGTTTACCCTCCGCGGATGAATCACTGTTCCATGAAGGAGTACAAGATGCGGCGTGGTGAGCACTTAGACGACCGAATGCCCGACCTGAAAGGCGAGATCGAGGACTACTTCGGTGACGTGACCGACACCGAGGAGGTCAACGGGCACGAGCTGTACGTCGTCGAGGACCCGGACAACCCGGTCTTCGAGAAGGTCGTCGCCGGCGCGGCCGAGTACGGCAGCAAGAAGGACAAGCTCGCGATCCACTTCGAGGAGCGCGACGCGGAGGACGTCATCGCCGAAGGCAACGCCGACGCTGCCGCGGAGGCCGTCGACGTGAAAAACGACTTCCTCCTCGAGGCGACCGGGCGCGACGCGAAGTCCCGCCGCGACTCGCTGAAGCGCCAGGTCGAGGACGAGGCGCCCGATTACTGAAGCCGCCCCTTTTCCCGGGAATTAGCGATCCGGCAAGCCGGCCAGATCCACGCGTCGACAGTCGCCGGTAGTCGCATCACTCTCCAGTCACATCGCTCTCCAGTCGCAGAGCACGACTCCCGAAGAAACGGCCAGCCCTGACCGGGCAGTTACAGCAGCCGCAACACCAGCCAGATCCCAAGCGCCGCCGCGGGCGGAATGGTGAGGTTGTCGTCGACGGGAACCCCGCGAATGAGCGGCGGCAACCCGTCGGCGACCGTCGCGCCGGCGGCGCCGACGACGGCGGCCGCGACGCCGGCGCGGAGCCCCGAACCCGCGGCGAACACGGTGAAGGGGAGCGCGATGACGAGGCAGACGAGGAACGTCACGACCCAGACGAGGGGCCGCTTGGACTCGTCGGCCGCGTTGCGGCCGAGGGCACCGCTTATCGGGTCCGCCACGGTCAGCATCAGGATCGCAGGGATCGCGACGTTGGCGTCGAACACAGCGGCGACGCTCGCGATGCTGAACATGTACAGCACGTAGCCGCCGACGCTGTGCTCCTCGTACGGGCGCGTCAGGGTGTCGAAGAGCGGGTGCTCGACGCCGACGCCGAGCCGGAGGAACTCCATGGTCGCGACCACGACGGCGAAGCCCGCAAGGAAGACGGCCGTCTGCTCCCAGGTGACCCAGCCGAGCAAGTACGGGATGGGGAAAACCGTCCCGCCAGCGTGGACGAGCCGGCGCTTTAGCTCGATGCGGACGTGCCACGGCTCGGCGTCGACCCGCTCAGATTCTGTCCGCCCGTCGGAGTTGGCCACGGGCTACTGCGTCTCCACGTCGGTCTCGACGGTCTCGTACTGGTCGGCGAACGCGGCGAAATCGCCGCCCTCGAGCAGCGCCGTGAGCTCCTCCGCGAGGTCGTCGACCGGGACGCGCACCTGTGCGGCCGAGTCGCGCTCGCGGACGGTAACCGTGTCCGGGCCGTCGCCCTCGAGCCCGGTCTTATCGACCGTGAGACAGAACGGCGTGCCGACCTCGTCCTGGCGCCGGTAGCGCCGACCGATGGAGCCGGAGTCGTCGTACGCGACGGTCAGGCCGCGGCTCCGGAGGTCGTCGGCGATACCCTCGGCGAGCGCGACGAGCTCGTCGTCGTTCGTCACGAGGGGGAAGACTGCGGTGTCGGTCGGCGCGACCTCGGGGTCGAGATCGAGGTACGTCCGCTCCTCGCCGGAGACCACGTCCTCCGTGTAGCCGTGCGCGAGCAGTGTCTGGACCGTGCGCCCGACGCCGAACGAGGGCTCGACGACGTGGGGCATCATATGCTCGCCGTTCTCCGTCACTTCCTCGACGCTGAAGTTCGCGACGTCGGTGTCGACGGTGACGGTTTCGCCGTCCACCTCGACGCTGACCGCGTCGGCCTCGAAGGCGTCCGGGTCGCGCTCGGCAAGCGTCTCGAGCGCGTCGGCGACGGCGCCGGCGTCACCGCCGAACTTGGGGCCGAGGGTGGCCATGTCGGGGTCGACGGTGGCGCGCTCGACCGTCTTCGGCTCGTCGTACTCCTTGAACACCGTGAAGCGGTCGTCGCTGTACTCCGAGTGCTTGCCGAGGTCGTAGTCGCTGCGGTACGAGAAGCCCGCGATCTCGATCCAGTCGCCCTCGCCTGGAGTTGCGGTATCCGGATTCTCGCCGCTGACCTCGCTCTCCGCGTCCCAGCAGTCCGCGGAGTAGTGGGCCAGCTCGCCGGGAAGGTGCTGGCGGAAGCGGAAGCGGTCGAGGTCGACGCCGATGCGCTCGTACCACTCCTGGGCGAGCCCGAGGTAGTAGCCGATCCACGCGGAGCCGACGATCCCCTCCTCGACGGCCTCGCCGATGGTGGTCTCGACGTAGCTCCCGTCCTCGGCCTCCTGCTCCTCGGCGGGGTACAGCAGCACCTCGACGTCTTCGACGGCCGCGAGGTCCGGCTCGTCCTCCTCGGGGTCGATGAACTGTTCGAGCTCCGCCTGCGTGAACTCGCGGAGGCGACGGAGCCCGCCCCGCGGCGCGATCTCGTTGCGGTAGGCCGGACCGATCTGGGTGACGCCGAAGGGGAGCTGCCCGCGGGCGTACTCCTTCAGCCGCGGGAACTCGACGAAGATGCCCTGGGCGGTCTCCGGGCGCAGGTAGCCCGTCTGGCCGCTGCCGGGGCCGATGTTCGTCTTGAACATCAGGTTGAACTCCTCGACGCCCTCGCCCGCGAGCGGCGAGCCGCAGACCGGGCAGACGATCTCGTGGTCACGGATCAGCATCTCGACCTCGCTGATCGGGAGCGCCTCCGCGTCCTCGATGGAGCTCGCGTCCTCGACGAGGTGGTCCGCGCGGTGGGACTCGCCACACACCCCGCACTCGACGAGCATGTCCGCGAAGGTGTCGAGGTGGCCGGAGGCCTCGAAGACCGGCTCCGGCATCACGGCGGGGGCCTGGATCTCCTGGTTGCCCTCGCGGACCGTGAACCGGTCGCGCCAGGCGTCCTCCACGTTGCGCTTGAGCGCGGAGCCCTGCGGGCCGAAGGTGTAGAACCCGGCCGTGCCGCCGTAGGCGCCGTTCGAGCCGAAGTAGAACCCGCGGCGCTTCGCGAGTTCGATGACCTCCTCGCTCGCCATCGATCAGATACCCTCCAGCAGGTCCACGTCGCGCACGATGCCCGCGAGGTCGCCGCCAGTGATCAGGGGAATCTGCTCGACGTCGTTGCTGATCATCACCTGGGCGACGTCCTTCGCGGTGCGCGTGCCGGCGACTGTGACCACGTCCGCGGTCATGAACTCGCCGACGGGGCCGGCCGGGATCTCCACGTTCCGCGTCGGAAGGTAGCGGTTCCCGGTGCCCTTGATCCCCTCCCAGGCCCAGTCGTCGTCCTGGCCGGCGAAGCTCTCACCGGTGCCCTCCTCGCCTTCGACGACGCGCGCGACGTCGAGGACGTCGACTTCCGTCAGCACGCCCGCCATCTCGGCGTCGTCGTCGAGGACGACCGAGTACGGGACGTTCGCGAGGGCGATCTCGCGCTCGGCGACCGGCAGCGGCGTGTCGACGTACGTCGAGTTGACGTCGCGCGTCGCGAGCTTGCCGACGGCGGTCTCCCCGTCGACGTTGCCGCGGGCGATCGCCCGGATCACGTCGGTGACGGTGAGAATGCCCTCGAGCGCGTCGCCGTCGAGCACCGGGAGTCGGCGGGCGTTCTCCGCGACCATCCGCGCGGCCGCCTCGCGGATGTCGGCGTCGGCCATGATCGTCGGCACGTCCCGCATCAGGATGGCGAGCTGATCCTGGTCCGGCTGCTCGATGAGGTCGTCGCGGGAGACGAGACCACGGTACACCTCGTCCTCGTCCGTCCGCTTGACGACGGGGACCGAGGAGAACCGCTGGTCCTGAATGTACTCGAGTGCGTCGTCGCGGGTCCCCGGAATCTCGACGACCACGAGATCTTCGCGGGGAGTCATCGCGTCAGCTACGTTCATGGGCACTCGTTCACCGTCAGCCCCCTTGTAAACTGCGAAGGTGTGGCGCGGACTCGCGCGTCGAGTTTGCGTTGGAATTGTGGCATTTGGTCGTGTTGCGCGCGAGCGATGCTTGACGCTTTGGGCAATAGGAGGTGTTCGGAAATGCTCGTCCGCTGTTGGGGCACTGAGTGGTAGGGCCTCGCCTCGACAGCTACGGACGAAGCCTCGATATTCCTCCGTTGCTCTCCCTTATGAATCGTATTTAAAGGTGCGGACGTTGCTGTGCTTGACAGCAGGGCAAACTCGCAGGAAGTCCTCTGCCGTTCTTTCTTATAAAGTGTACTTAAACGAGCAGGTGCAGACGCTGCTGTGCCCGACAGCAACGCAGACTCCTTGAAAGCCCTCGGCCGCTCTTACCTATAAACTGTACTTAAACATGCAGACGCTGCTGTGCTTGACAGCAACGCAGACACCTCGAAAGCCCTCGGCCGCTCTTTCTTATAAATCGTATTTATAGGTGCAGACGCTGCTGTGCTTGACAGCACCGCAGACTCCCAGAAAGCCCTCGGCCGCTCGCGGACGCTCCGCGACATATCCGCGCTCTCAGCACCGCCCGCGCGGATAGGGGTCGTCGGAGCGACTCCGCTTCGCCGCGACCGGCCATCGCCCTTTCAGTCCGCCAGGACCGCGACCGCAACCGCGACAGCGACAGCACCGCAACCGCGACACCACCGCACGCCGGCTGTCCGGCGTACGACGCCGGCCCGGTGACCGCCGCGCGCGACGCTCGGGCCACCACTCCCGGGCGGGACTGAAAGGGGCAGCCGCTGAGCG